>JBQCEL010000368.1:0-7073 GCA_051960255.1 Rhizobiaceae bacterium | reverse complement strand
TGCATCAGCGTGCCGCGGCCCGGGCCGATCTCGGCGATGGTCGCGGGGACAGGGCTGCCGGCTTCCCGCCAGGCATTATACAGCCACGCCGCCAGCAATTCCCCAAACATCTGGCTTATTTCCGGCGCGGTGGTGAAGTCGCCTTCCGCGCCGAATGGCTCGCGGCTCATGTAATAGCCGTGCGCGGGATCATAGAGGCAATTGGCCATGTAATCGGAGACGTTCATCGGCCCCTGCACCGCGATCAGACGCTTCAGCCTGTCGCCCAGCGCCGTCATGTGGCCTGCAATTGCGCGCTTTTCCGCGCGCGCATCATCGCCCATATGCCGATCACCACCATGGGCGAGGAAAGCACCATGCCCATGGTCAGCCAGCCGCCCAGGAGATAACCGAGCTGTGGATCGGGCTCGCGGAAGAACTCGGCGAAAATGCGCGCGAGGCCATAGCCGGTGATGAAGGCGCCGCCGACAAATCCGGGCTCCTTGAGCTTCAGGAAACGATGGGTGAGGAGCCGGAGCACGATAAAAAGCACAAGACCCTCAAGCCCAGCCTCGTAGAGCTGGCTCGGATGGCGAGGCTGGGAGCCGCCATTCGGGAAGACGATGCCCCACGGCATATCGGTCGGACGCCCCCACAATTCGGAATTGATGAAATTGCAGATCCTGACGACGCCGAGTCCGAAAGGCGCGGTGGCGGCGATGGTATCGATCATGCTCCACGGATTGATGCCGCGCCGCCAGGAAAAGAGCACCATCGCGACAACCGTGCCGAGCATGCCGCCGTGGAAGGACATGCCGCCCTGCCAGACCGCCACAATGTCAAGCGGGTGTGCGGCGTAACGCGGCAGGTCATAGAAGAGGACGTAGCCGATCCGCCCGCCCACGACCACGCCGACCGCCGCCCAGACGAGGAAATCATCGAGATCGACGGGCTTCATGGGCGGCGTCTGTCCCGCCCAAAGCCTCGGGGTAGAGACGAGCCGGCGCGAATACCACCAGGCGAAGAGGATGCCGACGACATACCCGACGCCGTACCAATGGATAGCGAGCGGTCCGATATGGACGATAACCGGATCGATGTTGGGATAGGGAATTACCGCTGGCAGCGATATGAGGAGATGGATCAATTTCGGGTCCGCCGGCGTCAGGAACGAAGCTGCGCGAAAATGCGTGACGTGTGCGGCAAGGTCAAGGCGAAGAGAGCGGGCATGTCGTGGGCGGCCAATCGCCTGGCGCTGTCGCCGCCGTCCCTTGCATTTGACCGTGCTCTCCCCTACGTCCTTCCACGACCCTGGAGCCTGGAGGTAGCGTCATGAGCAACGGACCGAACCGCATTCTCGACGAATTCGCCCGGCTGATGACGGATGCCGCCGGAGCCGCGCAGGGCGTGAGACGCGAGATGGAAGCGATCTTCCGCACGCAGGCCGAACGCATCCTGAACTCGATGGACGTGGTGCAACGCGAAGAGTTCGAGGCGATGCGCGACATGGCCGTCAAGGCGCGTACGGAAAACGCCTCCCTCACAAGGAAAATCGACGAGTTGGAGGAACGTATCGCGCTTTTGGAGGCCAGCAAGGCGACCCGCAAGGCGAGCGAACCGCACTCCTCTCCCGGTCTGAAAAAATAATCCGCTTCATTTTTTCCACAGCCGGCGACGAAAAAAACGCTGGCTGCTGAATCGCTTACGGGAGGCGCATGCCGTTCGCCACCCTCTATCCACATGGAGGAAGTGGCCTCTCCCAAAAAAGGACTGGCGCTCCGACTCTGCATCAATAGACTGAATTTGTTATGTGATTCGTTTTCGGGGTCGGGGCGTTAGAGTTTTGCGGGCGAGGTGGCCCGCGTCGGTCGCTTCCCGCTCCGCTCCGGCTGGCCTTTTCGGGCAAGTGGAGAAGTTTGCGTGCCCAAACGAGCGCTGGGGACATGCGCGCTCAAGGGAACCGGCAGGAAGCATTTATGAATCTCGTGGAAATCGAAACCACACGCGATCTTCATCCCGTGGACGTCATCGAGCAAGTCGCCCACAACAATGATTGGGCGTTCGAGCGCACGGGCGACGACGAGATCGCGATTTCGGTGGCCGGCACCTGGTCCGACTATCATGTCTCCTTCTCCTGGATGGAGGATTACGAGGCGCTGCACCTCGCCTGCGCCTTCGACATCAAGGTGCCCGACACTCGCGTGCTCGAGATCATGCGGCTTCTTTCGCTCATCAACGAGCAATTGCTGTTCGGCCATTTCGACCTGTGGGAGCAGGAGGGGGCGATCATGTTCCGCCAGTCGCTGCTGCTCGCAGGAGGAGCCGAGCCGACCAGCCAGCAGGTCGAGGTGCTTCTGACCAGCGCGCTCGAAGCCTGCGAATGCTACTACCAGTCCTTCCAGTTCGTCGTCTGGTCCGGCATGAATGGGCGCGAGGCGCTTGAAAGCGTTCTGTTCGAGACGGTGGGCACCGCCTGACGATGAATGGCGGTCAGGGCCGTAAGCCGGAAATCAGCTATAGCGATTTCGAGAGGGTCGACATCCGTGTCGGCACGATCGTCGAGGCGGAGCCTTATCCGGAAGCGCGCAAGCCCGCATTCAAGCTCAGGATCGATTTCGGCCCGGAGCTCGGCGTGAAGAAATCCTCGGCGCAGATCACGCGCCATTACACGCCGGAGACGCTGGTCGGGCGGCAGGTCGCGGCGGTCGTCAATTTCCCGCCGCGCCAGATCGGCAAATTCATGTCCGAGGTGCTGACTCTCGGTTTCCCCGACGGCGAGGGCGAGGTGGTGCTCATTGCGCCTAGCCTGCCGGTTCCGAATGGTGGCCGGCTATTCTGATGCATCAAGAGGGAATGGGCGGGAGACGGCGCTCGACCGGCGTGACGAGTTGACCAATAAGAAAGGCCTCACGCGGGAACCATCACGATGGCGCGCAGGCCGCCGAGCGGGCTTGCGTCGAGAGTGATGTCGCCGCCATGGCTGCGGGCGATGTCGCGCGCGATCGAAAGACCGAGTCCTGTGCCGCTCGCATCCTGGTTGCGCGCCTCGTCGAGCCTGACGAAAGGCTTGAAGACCTCTTCGCGCCGGTCAAACGGAATGCCCGGACCATCATCGTCGATGACGACCTTCAGGAAGCCGCGCGCATGCGTGGCCGTGACCCTGACGGCGTTGGCATAGCGGAAGGCGTTGCCGACCAGATTGGAGAGCAGCCGATCGAAAGCGTTCGGGCGCACGTGCACTTCGGGCGCGCCAGTCAGTTTCGTCGCCAACTTCACGTCGCGCAGCTTCGCTTCGGTTTTCAACTTGTCCAGATAGGCGCGAAGATCGAAGAGCCCGGCATCTTCCTCCGCTTCGCCCCGCACAAAGGCCATGTAGCCTTCGAGCATGGACTGCATGTCGTCTATGTCCTTGTTCATCGCCTCCATATTGCTCTTCGAACTGCCGAGCGCGAGTTGCAGGCGGAACCGCGTCAGGATGGTCCTGAGATCATGACTGACGCCCGTCAGCATGGCAGTCCGCTGCTCGATCTGGCGCTCGATACGTTCTCGCATCTGGATAAAGGCGACGCCGGCGCGGCGAACCTCCTCCGCGCCCCGCGGACGGAAATCCGGCGGCATGGGCCGTCCCTTGCCAAAACTCTCCGCCGCTTCGGCGAG
Source organism: Rhizobiaceae bacterium (assembly GCA_051960255.1). Taxonomy (GTDB): domain Bacteria; phylum Pseudomonadota; class Alphaproteobacteria; order Rhizobiales; family Rhizobiaceae; genus Mesorhizobium_L. The sequence goes on along the minus strand of JBQCEL010000368.1, from coordinate 3,437 downwards.
CTTGGTGATCGGCCTGATCTGGTTGCGCAGGAAGGGAATGGCAATCATCAACAGGACGAAGGACGTGCCTACCATCCAAAGGAGGAAGATATAGGTGTTCGAGGCGTAAGCCTGCCCGCGCTTGGCGAACACGCGCAACACCTTGTTCTTCAACTGGATGCGGATCTCAATAATGTTGGAGTTGCCGACCGTGTCCAGCCAGAAGGGCAGGTTGATCTGCCTGGTGATCTGCTCGCCGAGCGCCTCGTCCAGGATGGAGAAAAAGGGTTTGGGGCCTGGCGGCGGCAGCGGATCGGGGGGAAGGATATCGATTTTCAGGCCCATCCGATCCTGGGCGATGCGCACGACATTGGAATAGTCGCTGTCATGCGGATAGGTGTTGATGATGTCGATGATGGCGGAAATGTCACGCACGACGGCGGCGGAAAGGCGTTCGGTGACGGTTTGCCAATGCTTTTCCATAAAGACGAAGGCGATAACGGATTGCAGCAGAATCATCGGCGCGATGACGATGATCAGCGTGCGGACATAGAGCCGCTTCGGCATGCGATGGGCGATCTGCCTCCAGAAATGCCGCCACCGACGCGCGACTCCGCCTCCGAAGATCAGTCGTGACGCTCGGCGCGCGAGGCGTTGGCGGCCAGCGTGCCAGAGGGAAAAGGGCATCCCTTGCCGTTTTGCCTTGGCCGGCTTTCGGTCTGTCCGCGCGATCTCACTGCTAACCATGATGGCAATTTAGAGCAGAGAGGAGCAGTGAAGAACCGTTATTTAACGGCTTGCCGTGGATTCGCGATTTCGGCAGCCCTCTTTACTCCACGCTCAGCCGGTAACCGATGCCGCGGACCGTCTGCAACCAGACGGGGTTGGCCGGATCGCGCTCGATCTTGCGCCGCAGCCTGTTGATCTGGACGTCGATCGTCCTTTCGCCGACATCGGTGTCACCGGTGACCAGTTCATGGCGCGGAATGGTCTCGCCGGCCCGCTCGGCGAAGATCGCCAATATCTCCTGCTCGCGGTCAGTGAGCTTCAAGGGTTCGCCGCCTTTCTTCAGTTCTCGCCGGGCAATCTGAAACGTATAGGGGCCGAAGACGATCTGCTCGAGCTTCGGTACTGGCGGCGTGCCGCCGCGGCGCAGAATGTTGTTGACGCGCAGGATCAGCTCGCGCGGGTCGAAGGGCTTCGGCAGATAATCGTCGGCGCCGGCCTCAAGCCCGGTAATGCGATTGTCGGTCTCCGATAATGCGGTCAGCATCAGGATCGGGACATCTTTTTCCGTCCGCAGGGATTTGGTCAGTTCGACGCCGCTTTCGCCGGGCATCATGACGTCCAAGATGATGAGATCGAAATCGAGGCCGGCAAGCTTGCGCCGCCCTTCCGCCGCCGTTCCCGCGACGGTGATGCGGAAGCCATTGGCCGTCAGGAACTCCTTCAGCAGGGTACGGATGCGCGTGTCGTCGTCGATAACGAGAAGATGGGGCGCATCGTCTTCGGGAACAGCGACATCGTCAGCCATCTCGATATTCTCCGTTGTCGTCACCGGCGTTGCCATGCGGCAGCTTATCGATCTGCGCTCTCAACTCCGGATTGACCATCCTTCGCAAGAAGCGCTCGATCGCCTGCCGGTCGCCTTCCTGCGCGTCCTGAAGTGCTTTAGCGATGCGGCGGGACTGTGGCGCGGCCAGCGCAAGCGACAGGGCGCGTCCCTTCGCCGTGGGGTAGAGCTTGCGTTGCCTCCTATCCTGCCTGCCCTGCACCTGCACGATATGGCCGGTGTCGAGAAGTTGCTTGAGCACCCTCGCCAGGCTCTGCTTCGTTATCTGCAGCACGTCCAGAAGTTCGGCGACCGTCAGCCCGGGTATGCGGTTGACGAAATGGACGACGCGGTGGTGCGCGCGGCCGAAACCATAATGCGCGAGGATCTGATCGGGATCGGAGGTGAAATCCCGGTAGGCGAAGAAGAAGAGCTCGATGATGGGAAAATCGATCCCGCTCTCGCCCGTCATCGGGTCATTTACGGGAGCATCTTCGGAGAAGGCCCCATCGTCCTTCCTCCCCGTGGCGCCACTCGATTGGATCATGGAACTCCGTTCCGCCATCATCACGTCAGCTTATTATGTCAGCCATGTTGACGTAAATAAGCCGCTATGATAATTTTTGGCAAGCTTTTCGACGAATTGCGAACGAAAAGGCATCCGGTAAGCGCTTTTCCCTTACTTTCCTGCAAAATGCCTCGCTTGCAGCGCCGATGCGATTCCGATCGGCTGGCAGGTGCTCCAGCCGGACCATAAATGTCAATCACGCGGTTTGTCCCGCGCAAGAAACCAACGGGCAGGGCGCCCAAAGGGAGAGAACGATGGCATCGGTTCCGTTCGACCAACTCGATGGCTTCATTTGGATGAATGGCCAGTTCGTGAGATGGCAGGATGCGAGGATTCATGTGCTTACGCACGGACTTCACTACGCTAGCGCCGTCTTCGAGGGCGAGCGCGCCTATGGCGGCCGCATATTCAAGCTGAGGGCGCATACGGAGCGGCTGCACAGATCGGCTGAGATCCTCGGGTTCACCATCCCCTATTCCGTCTCGGAGATCGAGGAAGCGTGCAAAGAGCTTCTTCTCAAACAGGGCTTCGCCGACGCTTATGTGCGCCCCATCGCCTGGCGCGGATCGGAGCAGATGGGCGTTTCCGCCCAGAACAACCGCATCAACTGCGCTATCGCCATCTGGCAATGGCCGAGCTATTTCGATCCGGCGCAGAAGCTGAAAGGCATCCGCCTCGATATCGCCGAGTGGCGAAGGCCCGATCCCCGCACCGCTCCGTCCAAATCGAAGGCCGCGGGCCTCTACATGATCTGTACCTTGTCGAAACATGCCGCCGAGGCGAAGGGCTATGCCGACGCGTTGATGCTCGATTGGCGCGGGCAGGTCGCCGAGGCGACGGGCGCTAATGTCTTCTTCGTCAAGGACGACGCGCTTCATACGCCGACTCCCGACTGTTTCCTCGACGGCATCACCCGACGCACCGTCATTGATCTGGCGAAGCGGCGCGGCATAAAGGTGATTGAGCGGGCGATCATGCCGGAAGAACTCGAAGGCTTCGAGCAGTGTTTCCTGACGGGTACGGCGGCGGAAGTGACGCCCGTCGCCGAAATCGGCCCCTACCGTTTCGAAGTGGGCGAGATCACCAAGACGCTGATGAACGATTATTCGGCCGAGGTGCAGCCAAGGCAGGCCGCCGCGGAGTAAGAGGCGGATTAACCTGCTTCCATATCGAAAAGGATGACTGCATGGGACAATTGAGGGCAGGGATCATTCCGGTCACGCCGTTCCAGCAGAATTGCGCCATCCTGTTCGATGAGGCCGGGAAGAAGGGGGTCGTCGTCGATCCCGGCGGTGAGGTGGACCGCATCCGCGAGGCGGTCGACGCGAACGGCATCGA
>JBQCEL010000367.1:0-4625 GCA_051960255.1 Rhizobiaceae bacterium | reverse complement strand
GCAAAGCCGCGCGCGGCGCCTTCCGAAGAGAAGGTGATTGCCGCGCTTGCCGGCAAGCTTGCGCGGTTCAAGCAGCCGAAGCGCGTTTTCATCCTCGACGAATTGCCGCGCAACACCATGGGCAAGGTGCAGAAGAATATCCTGAGGGAACGCTATCGCGATATCTTTGCCAGTTGACGGCCCTGCCTGTGGCTACGTTTCCCGCACGTCGTCCCAGGCGGGGCTGTGGCGGGCGAATTCGTCGGCAACGAACCAGCAGGCCGGCGTGATCTTAACGCCTTTTGCCCTTGCGTCGGCAAACAGCCTTTCGACCAGCATCTCGGCGACGCCGTCGCCTCGATAGGGCACCGGCACGAAGGTATGGTCGGCGACGATGTGTCCCGGAGCACGCGTCGCGTAGGTCAGCCGCGATTCCTCGCCATTCGGCATGAGGATGGAATAGCGGCCGCGACCGTCCTTCTCCTCGAATTTGATATCGGCCTTACTGACGACCATCGCGGCCTCACTTCTTCAAGACGTCGGCCCATTCGGGATGGCGGCGGAACTGCGCCGCCGCGAAGGGGCAAAGCGGAATGATCGTTTTCCCTTCCGAACGCGCATCGGCAACAGCGCGTTCCACCAACTGTAAGCCGATTCCCTGTCCACGGAAGGCGTCCGGAACCTCCGTGTGATCGATGATGATCTGGTGGCCGCCAGCCTTGCTGAACGTCATTTCAGCTTCGTTGCCGCCGGCACGATAAACATAACGGCCCTTGGAGCCAGCATCCTCGCGCTCGATCTTAAGTCCGTCGTCGGCCATCTGTCTCTTTCCTTTCGGGATCGGCTGCTCGAACGGCAATTGCCGATGGATGTTCTACCCTCTCTTCGCTCTGGCAACAAAGCCAATGTTGCGTTACGCAGGAGCATTCCGCCGGCAAGAGTCCCTCGATGAGCTTCGTTCCCGATTTTTCTACGCTTCTCCAGTTCGCGATCGCGACCTTCATCATTGCCATCACGCCGGGGCCTGACATGACGCTGTTCGTCGGCCGCGCGCTTTCGGAGGGCCGGTCGGCCGGCTTCGCCTGTATGGCCGGCGCGATGACCGGCTGCGTCATCCATACGTCGCTCGTTGCACTCGGGCTCTCCGCTTTGATCATCGCCTCACCGGTCGCCTTCACGGCGCTCAAGGTCGGCGGCGCCGGCTATCTTGTCTGGCTTGCCTACCACGCCATTCGCCATGGTTCGGCATTCAAGCCTGTCAGGAATGCGGGGCCAAGCCATTCCTTCTTCCGCAATTGGGCGACAGGGATCGGCATCAATTTGCTCAATCCGAAGATCATCCTGTTCTTCATGACGTTCCTGCCGCAATTCGTCTCGGCGCACGATCCGCATGCGCCAGGCAAGCTCTTCTTTCTCGGCCTGTCCTTCATTCCACTGTCACTGCCGCTGACGATACCGATGGTGCTGGCGGCGGACCGGTTCGCGGGGTTGATGAAGAAGAGCCCGCGCGTGACGCGGATCGTGGATTATCTCTTCGCCGGCGTCTTTTCCGCCTTCGCACTCAAGATCCTAAGCGCTCATTCGCGATAACATGATCCGAAAGCGGCGAGGGGCAGGGCGCGGCGCGCCATAGCCCTCAGCTGGCGCTTCTTGGTTAACGCGGTCCGCAGGAATTCCAGCCGGGCTTTACCATGTCGGAAGGTTCGCCTTTTGAACCGGCGGCCTCCATGCTAGCCTGCAACCTTCTTCGATTATTGCTGCCCTTACCGAATTCGTCGTGCCGTGGCCCCAAAGGAGTCTGCAGCGATGGCGGGCATGAATCCGATCGTGGTCGAGAACCAGAAAACGGGAAACCCGCAAAGCGAGTGGGATCTCGACGGGCCCTCCGCCAGCAATATCGAAGGCTTCGCGACGAGCATCAGCGTCAACCAGGGCCAGACTGTATCGTTCAAGATCAATACCGATTCCGCCAATTACAGGATCGATATCTACCGCCTCGGCTATTATTCGGGACTGGGCGCCCGGAAGGTGGCGACACTCCAGCAGAACGTCGCCTCCGTCCAGCCTTCGCCCGGCGGGGACGCCTCGATCGGCCTTTATGACGCCAGCAACTGGTCGGTCACGACCACATGGGGGGTGCCGGCCGACGCGGTTTCCGGCGTCTATATCGCCAAGCTGGTGCGGCAGGACGCCACCGCGGGCGCCAGCCACATCCCGTTCATCGTTCGCGGCGACGGCGTTGCGCGCGACATCGTCTTCCAGACCTCCGATACCACCTGGCATGCCTATAATGGCTGGGGCGGCGCCAATCTCTACGGCGGAAACGCGACGGCCAGTCCGGATGGCCGCGCCTACAAGGTCAGCTACAACAGGCCCTTCGCGACACGGGACGGCATCGGCACCTTCGCCGGTCCGCAGGATTTCGTGTTCAGCGCGGAATATGCCGCGATCCGCTGGCTCGAACGCAACGGCTACGATGTCGCCTATATCGCCGGTGTCGACACCGGCCCCGGCGGCGCGAAACTGACCGACTACAAAGTCTTTATGTCCGTCGGCCATGACGAATACTGGTCGGGGGACCAGCGCGCCCATGTGGAAGCGGCGCGGGATGCGGGCGTGCATCTCATCTTCATCAGCGGAAACGAGGTCTATTGGAAAACGCGTTGGGAAGCGGACGCCGCCGGCGTTCCGAACAGGACGCTGGTCACTTACAAGGAGACCCACGCCGAAGCCAAAATCGATCCCTCCAGCCAATGGACGGGAACGTGGCGCGATCCCGGCTTCAGCCCGCCCTCGGATGGCGGGCGGCCTGAAAACGCGCTGACCGGCACGATATTCCAGGTCGATTCCTTCCGGGCGGACACGATCACTATTCCCTACGGCCCATCCCGTTTCAGGCCCTGGCGCAACACCACCGTCGCCGCCATCCAGTCGGGGCAGACAGCGTCGCTCGCCGCCGGCATGCTGGGATATGAATGGGACGAATCGCCCGACAACGGCTTCCGGCCGGAGAGCCTGGTCAACCTGTCGCAAACCACGCTTCAGGTGGATACTTACCTCATTGACTACGGCAACACAGTCAAGTCGGCCGCCGCTACTCACAAGCTCGCCCTCTACCGTGCGCCGAGCGGCGCTCTCGTCTTCGGCGCGGGCACGGTGTTCTGGTCCTTCGGCCTCGACACGACGCATGACTACGCCAATGACGGACCCGTCGTGCCAACGCCGGAAGACCCGAACGTGCAGCAATTCATGGTCAATCTCTACGCGGATATGGGCGTGCAACCGCAGACGCTGCAGAGCAATCTCGCGGCGGCTTCCGCGCCGACGGATTTGACGCCTCCGACGACGATCATTTCCTCACCTTCAGGGGGCGCGAGCCTCGTCCAACAACAGCAGGTGACGGTGACCGGAACGGCCGCGGACGCCGCGGGACTTGTCGCCCTCGTCGAGCTGTCGACCGACGGCGGCGCAAGCTGGCATCCGGCGACCGGCACGACGAGCTGGTCCTTCGTCTGGCAGCCCCTGCTTCCCGGCGACTACACCATCCTTGCCCGTGCCGTCGATGACAGCATGAATGTCGAGACGGCCGGGCCTGGCGTCGCCGTCACTGTCACGCCGGCCGCCACTGTGGGGCTCTTCACGCTGCGCGACGTGCCCTTCACGCTTTCCAGCGATGATTCGAACGCCATCGAGGTCGGCCTCCGCTTCGAGGCGACGACCGGCGGAACGGTAAGCGCGATCCGTTTCTACAAGAATCCATTCGATGTCGGCGCTCATGTCGGCCATCTGTGGAGCGCGGCGGGAAGCCTTCTGGCCACCGCAACCTTTAGCGGCGAAACCGCAAGCGGCTGGCAGCAGGCCGGCCTGGCGACGCCCGTCACGTTGACAGCGGGCCAAAGCTACGTCGTGTCCTATTCCACCAACGGCTTTTACTCGGCGGACAGCAATTATTTCTATGGCCAGCGCAGCATAGGGTCGCTCGTCGCTCCATCCGGCCCGAGTGCGGGCAATGGGGTGTTCACCTATGGTGCGTCGGGCGCGTTTCCGACCAGCGCATTCCTTAACACCAATTATTGGGTCGACGCGGTGTTCAACAGGGCGGGCGGAGCGGGAAACCTTCCCCCTTCCGCACACGACATCAGCGGGTTCGAGACCAACGAGAACACGCCGCTTGCGATTCCCGCATCGGCTCTGGTGGCCGGCGGCACCGATCCGAACGGCTACACGCTGTCGGTCAGCGGCGTCAGCAGTCCGACGCACGGCGCCGTCAGCTACGATGCGGGAACGTTGACGGCGACATTCACGCCCGCCACGGATTACACCGGCGATGCCGCCTTCGTCTATTCTCTGACCAACGGTCATGGCGGTTCAGCATCGGCCAACGCCGAGCTGACCGTCTTTCCGAGCGGCCAGACAGCGGTCAGCCTGTTCTCCCGCTCCGACACGCCTGCGGTGGTGACAGTAAACGACAACGCCGCAGTGGAGTTGGGCGTGCAGTTCCGATCGTCGGTCGACGGGCTGGTGAACGGCGTTCTCTTCTACAAGGGGTCGCAGAACACCGGCGCCCATATCGCCAATCTGTGGAACGCCTCCGGGACATTGCTGGCCAGCGCCTCCTTCACCAACGAGACGTCGAGCGGCTGGCA
>JBQCEL010000366.1:0-28948 GCA_051960255.1 Rhizobiaceae bacterium | reverse complement strand
GGCTGCGGCGCGATGTGGAACAGGATCAGCGTGCCTTTTCCGCGCTTCGCGCCGGTGACGAGCGGAGTGCCATCGGCGAGATTGGCCCAGGTATGGTCCTGGAGATCGGGCGACGGTTCGGCCAGGACCTGGCGGGTGACGGTGACTTCTCGCGGCGGGGTCAGGTCCGAAAATGGGCCGTTCTTCGGGAATTCGGCAAGCGGCTGCGGCGTGGTCCAGGACAGCGAGCCGCCGAGCGAACGTTCGCCGAGCCTCAGCTTCACCGGCAGCAATTCCTCGTCATTCTCGCTCGCGGCGAGCTTCGAGCCGGCGAAGCGCAGGAGCGTGCCGCCATTATGCAGCCACTCGATCAGTTTCCTTCGTGCGGTGGCGGGAAGCGTGCCGACATCGGCCATGATGATCAGCGCCGGCTTGTCGGCGATCAGTTCGGGAATGGCCTTGTCGAGGTCCGAGTCCTTCGGTTCGATGAGATCGGCGTAGGGCGAGAGCGCCCTGCGGATATAATAGAGCGGCGAGAGCAGCGGCTGCGCCTGGTCGGCGTCCGATTGCGAAATGAGGCCAACGCGGCGGCGCTTGGCGCTATCGTCGAGCACGCGGACAGCGCCTGCATGGCGCTGCCCATCGATCGCGATCGAGGTAAAATCGTTGCGCAATTCGAAAGGCACGGAAAGCTTGCCCGTCGCCTTGGTCGCGCCGGCGGCGAAACTCAGGGTGGCGTCGGCGATCCGGCGGCCTTTCTCGTCGAAGGCGCCCGCCGTCAGCGTTCGGGGGGCCTTGTCTCTCGGGGCGCGGATCGCCGTCAGCGCGAAAGCGTCCGGCTGGTTGTCGGCGGCGGAAAGCGCGACGGTCGTGAGGTGTTCCGGCGCGCCCCAGACCAGGCTTGCTTCCCCATGCGACAGGAGCGCCTTGAAGGCGGCCTCGTCGCTGGGCGCGGCAAGACCGTCGGAGAGGATCGCGAGGCGCGCGCCCGGCAGGCGGTCGAGCGCCTGACCGACACGGCTATAGATGGCGGCGCGATCGACCGGGATCGGCCGCGGCTTGGCGGCGCGCAGATGATCCTCCGCCGTCTTCGCGTCGAAGGGACCGATTTCGGCATTGGGCCTGTCCGCCGTGAAGGCGAGGATGACCGGTTCGTTCTTGTCACGTGCGTCGGCGATCAGCCGCGAGGCGGTCGAGACGACCCGGTTCCAGCCGGGGGCGGAGGCCCAGCCATTGTCGATGACGAGCGCCAGCGCGCTTCCCTTGGCTGGCAGGGCGCGGTGCGGATTGAAGACGGGAGCCGCGAGCGCCAGGATGACGAGCGCCGCCATCAGCAGCCTCAGAAGCGTCAGCCACCACGGGCTTTGATGCGGCGTTTCTTCCCGCCGCAGCACGTTCGCCAGGATGCGGAGCGGCGGAAAGACTTCGCTCTGGGGCCGTGGCGGCGTCATGCGCAGCAGCCACCAGATGACGGGCAGCACCGCCAGCCCGAGAAGAACGAAAGGCGCGCCGAAGGAGAGCGGCAGCCAACTCATGACCTGGCCCTTGCGGCGAAATGGGTATCGTCGGCGAGCGCCATATGAATCCGGATCAGCGCCTCGGATGCCTGCCGGTCGGTATGATTGACCGTGTAGCTCCAACCGAGGCGGGAGCACCAGGACGAAAGCGCCTCGCGGCGGGCGAGATAAAGATCGCGGTAAGAGTCGCGGAAGGTCTCGGCGCGGCCGGCGGTCAGCTTCTCGCCGGTCTCGGGGTCGCGGAATTCGGTGCGGCCGAGATAGGGAAAGCTCTCCTCGGCCGGATCGGCCACCTCGAGCAGATGCGCCCTGACGCCATGGCGGGCGAGCACGTCGAGCCAGGCCTCCGTTTCCTCAACGGGATCGAGGAAATCCCCGATCAGGACGGCATCGGAGAAACGGCGGATCATGGAGAGATCGGGACGCGAAACGGGGTCTCCCCCGTGGATCAGCCTTTCCGCTAGGCGCTCGGCGCCGTTTCGCGCCGTAAAGGGATCGGTCAGGCCCGGCCAGGCGATGCGTTCGCCGCTACGCGACAGGAGTTCCGCCAGAGCAAGCGCCAGCACCAGCGCGCGCTCCTCCTTCGGTGCAAGCGCCATGTCGGACCTGTAGAGCATCGAGGGGGAGCGGTCGGCCCACAGCCAGACGGTGTGTGCAGCCTCCCATTCGCGGTCGCGGACGAAAGTGTGGTCATCGCGGGCCGAGCGCCGCCAGTCGATGCGTGCGATCGCATCGCCTTCGACATAAGGCCGGAATTGCCAGAAATTCTCGCCGATGCCGCGCCTGCGCCGCCCGTGCCAGCCCGCGATCACCGTGTTGACGACCCGTCTTGCCTCGACCAGAAGATCGGGAACCAATGCGGCGCGACTGCGGGCATGGGCGAGCGCATCCCTGGCGAGAACCGGAGCGGCTGCCTCGCCGATACGAGCCATCAACTTCCTTTCACCAGCCGTTTGACGACATCGCTTACGCTCATGCCCTCCGCGCGGGCGGCAAAGCTCAGCGCCATGCGGTGCTGCAGCACAGGCTCGGCAAGCGCCCGCACATCATCCACGGACGGCGCCAGGCGGCCTTCATAGAGCGCGCGGGCGCGGGCGCAGAGCGTCAGCGCCTGGCTGGCGCGCGGACCGGGCCCCCAGGCGACATGCTTGTCCGTGTCGGCGTCGCCCTCGCCGGGCCGCGCCCGGCGGACAAGCGCGAGGATCGCTTCCACCACGCTTTCCGACACCGGCATGCGCCGGACCAGAAGCTGGATGGCGCGCAAGCGTTCCGGCGTCAGGACATTTTCCGCGGTTGCCTCCGTGACACCCGTTGTCTCGAGCAGAATACGGCGCTCGGCCGCGAGGTCGGGATAGGGCACGTCGATCTGCATGAGGAAACGGTCGAGCTGCGCTTCCGGCAGGGGATAGGTGCCTTCCTGCTCCAGCGGGTTCTGCGTCGCCAGCACATGGAAGGGCAGGGGAAGGTCGTAACGGTTGCCCGCGACCGTCACGTGATATTCCTGCATGGACTGCAAAAGCGCCGATTGGGTGCGCGGCGAGGCGCGGTTGATCTCGTCGGCCATCAGTAGCTGGGCGAAGATCGGGCCGGGAATGAAGCGGAAGGAGCGGCGGCCGCTCTCGTCCTGTTCCATCACCTCGGAACCGAGAATATCGGACGGCATCAGGTCCGGCGTGAACTGGATGCGGCGCGTGTCGAGACCGAGCACAATGCCGAGCGTTTCAACCAGCTTGGTCTTGGCAAGGCCCGGAACGCCGACCAGTAGCGCATGCCCGCCCGAAAGCAGCGCCACGAGCGTCCGTTCCACTACGCTTTCCTGCCCAAAGATCACGCCGCCTACGGCTTCGCGGACGCGTGAAATATCGAAAAGCGCGGCTTCCGCCTCGGCGACCATCTCCTTTTCGGAGAGCGGCTCGTCCTTCGCCATGATACTCATGCCGCGTCTGTTCCTTTCTGCCGGCCCGTGTCGCTTGCCACGCGCCTTATCCTGCTTCGGCCGATTCGGTCTCGCCTCAAGCAAATGATCAACTTAAATCAGGCGGCATTGCTGACAAGCGGGACAACATTGACTATTTCGTGACGATGACCGACCGCCCCGAAGAGAGTCCTCAACGGCTTGCCGCCATCCGCGATTCCAAAGGGCTGGAGGCGCTTATCGGACGCGCCGCGCGCGCGGGCAAGGGGGCGCCGCCGGTCGAGCGCTGGAATCCACCCTTTTGCGGCGATCTCGACTTGGAGATCAAGGCGGACGGGACATGGTTCTATCTCGGCACGCCGATCGGGCGCGCGCCTTTGGTGCGGCTCTTTTCCACGGTGCTCAGGAAGGACGAGGACGGCAGGACCTATCTCGTCACGCCGGTGGAGAAGGTCGGCATCAGGGTCGCGGACGCGCCTTTCGTGGCCGTCGAAATGAACGCGTCGGGTGAGGGAACTGGGCAAGTCTTGACCTTCCGCACCAATGTCGGCGATGTCGTCGAGGCCGGCCCCGATCATCCGCTGCGCTTCGTCGACGAGGAAGGCACCGATGGGCTGAAACCCTATCTTCACGTCCGCGGCCGACTGGAGGCTCTGGTGGCGCGGCCGGTCATGTACGAACTCGTCAATGCCGGCGAGGAGATCGCGGTCGGCGGCACGCAGATGTTCGCGGTGCGGTCGAACGGCATGATCTTTCCGATCATGCCGGCCGAGAAACTTCGGCGGTTGAGCGCTTGACCATGGACAGCCCGACCGTCCCGCCTTTTTCAGTCGAGGATTTCCGCCGCCGCGTAGCGCGCCGCAACGGTTCCGCCGGTGGTGACGATTACGGTGATCACCGCTTCAATCCCGAATTGCGGGAGATGATCCTCGGCGCCAAACTCCGCGACGCGGCGGTGCTGATTCCCGTCGTCGGCCACCCCGAAGGGACGACTTTGATCCTCACCCAGAGGACCGAAAAGCTCCGGCACCATTCCGGCCAGATCGCTTTTCCCGGCGGCAGCATCGACCCGGACGACGCTTCCGCCGAGGATGCGGCGCTCCGCGAGACGGAGGAGGAGATCGGGCTCGACCGCGGCTTCATCGAGATTCTCGGGCGATTGCCGGATTATGTGTCAGGCAGTGGCTTCCGCGTCGTGCCGGTCCTGGCCGTAGTCAGGCCGGGCTTCATCCTGACCCTCAACGAGGACGAGGTGGATGACGTTTTCGAGGTGCCGCTTTCCTTCCTGATGGATCCGGCCAATCATGCCCACAGGAGCAAGATATGGCAGGGGCGGGAGCGCACCTTTTATGAAATGCCCTATGGCGATCGCTATATATGGGGGCTGACCGCCGGCATTTTGCGTGTGCTTTACGAAAGGCTCTACCGGTGATCGCGACCCTTGCCGGACGCGCCGAATGGCTGGCGAACAGCGATCTCCAACGGCTGCTCGCGGTGCTGAGCGAAGGGGGTGAGGAGGCGCGCGTGGCTGGCGGCGCGGTGCGCAACGCGCTTCTGGGCGAGCCTGTCGCCGATGTCGATATCGCCACGACAACGGCGCCGGAGGAGACGATCCGCCGGGCAAGACAGGCCGGCTTCAAGACGGTCCCAACGGGCATCGAGCACGGGACGGTGACGGTGATTGCTTCCGGGCGGCCCTATGAGGTGACGACGCTGCGCGCCGATGTCGAAACGGACGGGCGCCGCGCAAAGGTCGTTTTCGGGCGCGACTGGAAGGCGGATGCCGAAAGGCGCGATTTCACCATCAATGCGCTCTATGCCAAGGCCAACGGAACGATTGTCGATCTCGTCGGCGGCATCGAGGACATCGAGAGCCGGACGCTTCGCTTTATCGGCGATGCGGAAAAGCGTATCCACGAGGATTATCTTCGCATCCTGCGCTTCTTCCGCTTCTTCGCCTGGTACGGATCGGGACGCCCCGATGCTGAAGGGCTCAAGGCCTGCGCCCGGCTGAAGGACGGGCTTGCACAACTTTCGGCCGAGCGCATCTGGGCGGAACTGAAGAAGCTCCTTCGGGCGCGCGATCCGTCACGCTCGCTTTTGTGGATGCGGCAGGCCGGCGTTCTCACGGCCGTTTTGCCGGAAAGCGAGAAATGGGGGATCGACGCCATCCACGGCCTTGTCGCCGCTGAACGCGATCTCGACTGGACTGTCGATCCGCTTTTGCGGTTGGAGGCAATCGTCCCGCCGGATGCCATCAGAATGAAGGCGCTGTCCCAGAGGCTGAAATTGTCGCGCGCCGAGGGTGAGAGGCTGGTGGGGTGGGCGGCATCCGCGACGCCAAAGCCCGATCTTCCGGAAGGCGCGTTCGCGAGGATGCTTTATCGGTCCGATCTTCGCGCCATCGAAGACAGGCTAAAGCTTGCGCTTTCAGGGGCGCGGGCGAGGGCGCTGACCGATGACAAGGCGCTGATCGAGGCCGGCGGTTTTTCGCGTCTGCTTTCCTATCTTGGGAAATGGAAAAAACCGGCCTTCCCCATGAAGGGGAACGATCTTCTGCTTCTCGGCGTACCAACGGGAAGAACCTTGGGCGATCTGCTGGTTAGACTCGAAAATGAATGGATTGATTCAGGGTTTTTGCTGTCGCACGACGAACTTACCGAACGGGCGAAGGCATCACTGACGAAATAAGCCGCGGCTCACGAACTGAATCACGGCTTTCGCTTATATCGCCGGGCGAATGAGCTTGTCGGTCAGGCGGCGTCGCGTTCCTTGCCGATACGAGACCGGATCGCCTCGATCATGCTCTCGCGGATGACGGTTTCGCCATGCGCCTCGCGCAGATGCTCGACGGCGCGGCGCATGACTTCCGCTTCGTCTTCCGCTCGCGTATGCCAGTCACAGCCGGGGACCAGCGTTCCGCACTGGAATTCCTTCATTGCCGTTTCCTTCCCTTCTGATCATAGCGCGGGAGGATAACACGGAATGTGGCGATTGGTTGCCCGTTCCTTTCGAGGGAGTCCAGTCCCCTCACGGCCATTTCACTTCCGGCGGCATGCTGGAGAGGATCGAATTGACGTTGCCGCCCGTTTTCAGGCCGAAAATGGTGCCGCGATCGTAGAGCAGGTTGAACTCGACATAGCGACCGCGACGGATCAGCTGCTCCTCACGGTCCGAATCCGTCCAGTTCAGATTGAGGTTGCGGCGCACGAGATGCTGATAAACGACGAGAAAAGCGCGGCCGACATCCTGCGTGAAGCGGAAATCGGCCTCCCAGCCGCCCTTTTCCTCAGGCGAATGCAGCCAATCGTAGAAGATGCCGCCTACGCCGCGCGGCTCGTCGCGATGCGGCAGAAAGAAATACTCGTCGCACCAGGCCTTCAGGCGCTGGTAATCGACGATTGCGGCATGTCTTTCACAGACAAAAGCCATGGCGCGATGAAAGTCGCGAGCATCGGGATCATCCTCTTTCCTGCGGCGGTCGAGCACCGGCGTCAAGTCCGCGCCGCCGCCGAACCATTGCCGCGAGGTGACGATCATCCGCGTGTTCATGTGGACCGCCGGTACGTTCGGGTTCCAGGGATGAACGATAAGCGAAATGCCCGACGCCCAGAAACTTGGGTCTTCCTCGGCGCCCGGATTGTGCTTGCGGAATTCCGGCGAGAATTCGCCATGCACGGTGGAGACATGGACGCCGGCTTTTTCGAAAACGCGGCCGTGCATTGTGGACATGACGCCGCCGCCACCACGTCCTTCATCGCGCAGCCAGGCCTGGCGCTCGAAACGGCCCGGCGACCAGGTCGCTTGCGGGCCGGCAAGTTCGTCCTCCAACTGCTCCAGAGTCGTGCAGATGCGGTCGCGCAATTCGCGAAACCAGTTTTCCGCCGCCGCCTTCTTGTCCTCGATCGCATCCGGCAGACCAGCCGGGATTTCAGGACGGTCCATTCGACAAGTCTCCAAGCACTGAAAAACTAGATTTATCCCAGCCGAAATCCACAAGGGACTCGTCTTTTTTGCGGGGGAGACCTAAACTTTCCCCGTTCCGGGTCAAGGAGCGAGGTTTTGCGTACCCCTCAAAGACCATCGCTTGACAGTCTCAAGCACAGGTTGGCGTTGCAGCGCGCCAGAGAAGCGCAGAAACCGCGAGACGGTTTCCTGCGGGAGACGTTCCTCCTGCCGCGCAGCGAAGCGCGCGCCAAGGCGCGCGAATGGCTGGACCGCTGGCCGAAGCAGGCCTACTGGACGGAAATCGAAAGCTGGCGCGAACGACCCGGAGACGTGATCGAATTCACCATGCGGCGGCTGCCGACGGCGGATTGAGACAGCGGCAGCCGCTTCACCGCAATTGACGCATCGCTTCGCTCATCGTAGTTGACGCATCGCTTCGCCATTACAGTTGACGCATCGCTTCCCCCGTCGCCATCGCCACCGAGACCGCCAGGTTGAGAGAACGGCCGCCGCCGGGCATCGGAATGGTGATGCGCGCGTCGACGCTTTCGTGGACATGATCGGGCACGCCAGCCGATTCCCTGCCGAAAAGCAGCACGTCGCTGTCGCGGAAGGCAAAGTCCGTATAGGGCAGGGTGACTTTGGTGGTGAAGAGGACGAGGCGGCGGCCTTCGGTCCGACGCCAATCCTCGAAAGCGGACCAATGGAGGTGCCGCTTCAGCGCCGCCATTTCCAGATAGTCCATGCCCGCCCGCTTCAAAGCGCGGTCGGAAAGATCGAAGCCGGCAGGTTCGATAATATCGACGGTGAGCGCCAGGCAGGCAGCGAGCCTCAGGATCGTCCCGGTGTTGCCGGCGATATCCGGCTGGTAGAGCGCAATGCGAATCATGCCGCCAATAAAGCAGCGAAAGCGACTACCATGCACGGCATTTCCTCATGGCCGGCATCGGAGATCTCCGTCTGATGATTCGTTAGAGGTTGCCAGCAGGGGAAAGGCCTGTCTTCTCACCGGCTGGTCATTTGCGGCAGATCGGGATATAGAGCGCGTTCGGTCAATTCGAATCGCGGAGGCAGGCATGGAGATCATTGTGTTCCCGTCTTGGGCCTCGAAGCGCATTATCTGCGCGCTCTAACGGCGGTTTTCGTTTCGACGCAGCCCTGATCCAATTCTTCACGAGTCCCGCTGGATGCCTTCGCCAGCCGTGGATTTTTGTGATGACCTTTTCTTTTTCAAAGAGGCTTCACGCCTCGCCGCAAGCAATGGACGCTCTTTGCGTCGGCTATCCTGGCGGTTTTCAGGCGATACGCCTGAGAATTTTCGGTTCGACGCCCCATATTGCTGCGGTCGTTTGAGGATGACTGATGTCCCCCTGGTCCCTGTATAGCTGGTTCGAACGGCGGCTTGATCCGTTTCCCGCCGCCGAGCCGGTCGAGCCGCCAAAGACGCTTCTTGCCTTCTGCTGGCACTACACGCGGCCGGCGTGGCCCTTCGTGCTGGCCGCGGCGATCGCCTCGGCGCTGATTGCGGTCGTGGAGGTGGGGCTGTTCGGGTTCCTCGGCCACGTCGTCGATTGGCTTTCCGCGCAGAACCGCCAGACTTTCCTGCAGACGGAATGGTGGAAGCTGGCGGGAATGGGCGTCGTCGTCGCCTTCGTCCTGCCGCTTCTGGCGACGGTCTCGTCCATGAACACCTACCAGACGCTTTTCGGTAATTATCCGATGCGTATCCGCTGGCAGGTGCATCGCTATCTCCTCAAGCAGTCCATGGCCTTCTACCAGGACGAATTCGCCGGCCGCATTGCGACGAAACTGATGCAGACGGCGCTTGCCGTGCGCGAGACGGTGGTGAAATTCGTCGAGGTGCTGAACTATGTCGTCGTCTATTTCCTCGGCCTGCTTTTCATTCTCGGCTCCGCGGATTGGCGGCTGGCCGCGCCACTCGCCGTCTGGTTCGTCTGCTATATCCTGGTCCTGCGCTATTTCATCCCGCGCCTCGGCAAGGTCGGAGAGGCGCAGGCTGATGCGCGCTCGCTGATGACGGGCCGCATCGTCGACAGCTACACCAACATCCAGACGGTGAAACTTTTTTCCCATGCGCGCCGTGAAGCTGAATATGCGCGCGAGGGAATGCGCGATTTCATGGTGACGGCCTATCGGCAGGGGCGGCTGATATCGTCGCTCTATATCGTCGTCTATGGAATGAACTCGCTGCTTCTCCTTTCCGTTGGTGTCCTGGCCATCTGGCTCTGGCTGGCGGAGGCGGTGACGGTCGGCGCGGTGGCGGTGGCGATCGGGCTTGTGCTCCGCCTCTGGGGCATGTCGCAATGGATCATGTGGGAAGTCTCTGGATTGTTCGAGAATATCGGCACTGTGCAGGACGGCATCGGCTCGATCTCGCTGCCGCGCCTGGTCGGGGATGTCCCCGGCGCTTCCGATATCGTCGTTCGAAAAGGTGAGATCGCGTTCGACGATATCCATTTCCATTACGGCAAGGGCCATGGCGTCATCGATGGCCTGTCACTCAGGATCGCCTCTGGTGAGAAGGTCGGCCTGGTCGGGCGCTCGGGCGCCGGAAAGTCGACGCTGGTCAACCTGCTTCTGCGCTTTTATGATCTGGAGGGGGGACGGATTCTTGTCGATGGACAGGATATTGCCGTGGTCGCACAGGATTCCCTTCGGGCCAATATCGGCATGGTCACTCAGGACATCTCGCTGCTTCATCGCTCGGTGCGTGAAAATATCCTCTATGGCCGTCCCGATGCGGGCGAGCACGCCATGCTTGAAGCGGCGCGGCACGCGGAGGCGGACGATTTCATCCGCGATCTCAGCGACGCTCAGGGCCGCAAGGGTTATGACGTCCATGTCGGCGAACGGGGCGTCAAGCTTTCGGGGGGCCAGCGCCAACGTATAGCCATTGCTCGCGTGATGCTGAAAGATGCGCCGATCCTGATTCTCGACGAAGCGACTTCGGCGCTCGATTCCGAGGTCGAAGCGGCGATCCAGGGCAACCTCTACAAGCTTATGCAGGGCAAGACCGTCATCGCCATCGCGCATCGGCTCTCCACCATCGCCGCGATGGACCGGCTGATCGTCATGGACGAGGGCCGGATCGTGGAGGAGGGCACGCATGACGAGCTGGTTGCTCGCGACGGGCTTTACGCGCAATTGTGGAAGCGCCAGTCCGGCGGTTTCCTCGACATTGATCAGGCGGAGGCCGCGGCGTGAGGCTATCGGGTTTCATCTACGGCCTCTTCGAAAGCTGGCTGGCGCCCTTCCAGGAGCCGGCTGATCTGCAGCCGCCGCAGAAGCTCTTCGGGTTCATCTGGCACTATGCGCGCCAGGCCAAGGCGCCCTTTCTCCTTATGCTGGTCATGGGCGGTCTGACGCCGCTCATCGACGCCGGTCTCTTCTATTTCGTCGGACGTCTTGTCGATATTCTCAACGATCTTCCCGCGCCGCGAAGTTGGACGGGCCTCTGGGCGCATTCGGGGCCGGAACTTCTTTTCATGCTCTTGACGGTGCTCGTCGGACGTACGCTGGTGCTGTTCATCGCCGCGCTGGTCGATGAGCAGACGATCGCGCCGGGCTTCTATAATCTCGTGCGCTGGCAGGTGCATCGCTATGTATCGCGGCAATCCTACCAGTTCTTTCAGGACGAGCTCGCGGGTTCGATCGCCAACAAGGTCTGGCAGAGCGGACAGGCCACCGGCGATCTGCTCGAAAGCCTGATAACGGTGATCTGGTTCATGGTCATCTACACCTGCACGACGCTCGGGACGCTGGCGGCGCTCGATATCCGCCTCGCGGGGCTGGTGGTGCTGTGGATCATTGGTTTCGGCTTGCTCGCCTGGTACTATCTGCCGACGATCCGGCGTCAGGCGGAAGTGTCCGCCGAGGCCAGCTCCGCCGTCAGCGGCCGCATCGTCGACGGCTATTCCAACGTCGAAACGCTCAAGCTGTTCGCCGTCGACGGCCATGACCGCTTCATCAGGAACGGCTTCGAGCGTTATCTGGAAGTCTATCTCGCCTTTACCCGCTCCTTGACGTCGGTCCGCACCTCGCTCGCCTTTCTTTCCGGGACGATGATCGTTGCGATCGCCTGGTTCTCGGTCGATCTGTGGATACATTCCCTCGTCACGATCGGCGCGGTGACGTTCACGCTCGGCCTCGTGCTGAGGCTGAACATGCTCCTTTCCCGGCTTCTGACGCAGTTGAACAGCATTCTAAGGACGCTCGGCGTTTTGGAAAACGCGAAGGAACTTGTGGCGCGGCCGCTCGGGCTGACCGACAGCCCCGAGGCAAAACCCATCAAGGTCCAACAGGGAGAAATCCGGATCGAAAACGTCGTCTTCAACTATGGCCAGGGGGGAGGCATACTCGACGGCATCGATCTCGTCATCCGGCCCGGCGAGAAGGTGGGACTGATCGGTCCGTCCGGAACGGGAAAATCGACGCTGGTCAATCTCATCCTGCGCCTCTACGATCTCGAAGATGGCCGCATTCTCATCGACGGGCAGGATATCGCGAAGGTTACGCAGGATTCGCTCAGAAGCAATATCGGCGTCGTGACGCAGAACACCTCGCTTTTACACCGTCTCCTGCGCTCAAACATCAAGCTCGGCAAGCCCGACGCCACCGACGAGGAAATGATTGCCGCCTCCGAGCGCGCCGAGGCGCATGATTTCATCATGAAGCTGGTCGACAGCAAGGGACGGCACGGCTACGACGCGGTGGTGGGAGAGCGGGGCGTGCGGCTCTCCGGCGGCCAGAGACAGCGCATCGCGATCGCCCGCGTCTTCCTCAAGGACGCGCCGATCCTTATCCTTGACGAGGCGACCTCAGCGCTCGATTCGGAAGTCGAGGCCGCGATCCAGGAAAACCTGGACGATCTGATGGAGGGAAAAACCGTCATCGCCATCGCGCACCGTCTCTCGACCATCGCCAATCTCGACCGGCTCGTCGTGCTCTCCGGCGGCAGGATCGTCGAGGACGGGACGCATGACGAACTGGTGGCGAAGGGCGGTCTCTATGCGAGGCTGTGGAAGCGCCAGTCGGGTGGATTCCTCTATGAGGAGGATGCCGACAAGAAGCTCAAGAGACCGGCGGAATGAGCCTGATCCGAGCGAAGTTGTGGGAGAAGGCCGAGGGCGTCATCGACCCTTTTCGCGACGCGGGCAGCGAGCCGCTGCCGCGCGAGGGATGGCGATTCATCCTCCATTTCGCCCGCCAGTCAAGGGGGCCGTTCCTGCTGCTCCTCGTCATCGGCGGCGTCGCCGGCAGCGTCGATGCGGCGCTCTACTGGGCGGTCGGCTGGCTTATCGATCTTCTCGATGCGTCGAGCCCAGCCACCCTGATCGCCGATCATTGGCCGGCGCTTCTCGGCCTTCTCCTCCTCGTTCTCGTCGTGCGCGCATGCGTGGTGATCGCCAATGCGATCGTCGAGCAGCAGGTGATCGTGCCGCATTTCTATCAGCTCGTGCGCTGGCAGTCCTTCCAGCGCGTGATCGAGCAGCCCTATGATTTCTATCAGAACGATTTCGCCGGCCGCATCGCCACGAAAATCATGCAGGCCGGCGAATCAACCGGCGACTTCATCATCTCATCGTTGCAGACGCTATGGAGCTTCGCCACTTTCCTCGTCCTTGCGACGACCATCCTTGCCGCGCTCGATCCCACTATGGTCATCGTCATCGCGGTGTGGTTCGCTGCATATCTGGCGGTTGCCCGCTATCTTCTGCCGCCATTGAGGGCTGCCGGCCGCCGCACCGCCGATGCCCGTTCGGTGATGAACGGCCGCATGGTCGACGCCTTCACCAATATTCTCGCCGTGAAGCTCTTTGACAGTGGGCGCCGGGAACACGGTTTCGTGCGCGAGAGTATGGATATGTTCCTGGAGGCGATCACGGCGCTGACGCGTTCCATCACCAGCGTGCGTGCCGCCGTGGCGCTTTTGAACGGCGTGATGATGAGCGCCATCATGGTGCTGGCCGTGCACCGCTGGATGGAGGGCGTCGCCACGACCGGCGCCATCGCCGCGGCGACGGGGTTGGTCTTTCGGCTGAACACCATGTCCGGTTTCGTCATGTTCAATATCAACGGCCTGATCCGCAATTTTGCGACGGTACAGGACGCGACAGGCGTCATCTCGGTCGAGCCGACGATCCGCGACGCGGAAAATGCCGTGGAAATGCCTCGCGCCACGGGCGATCTCGTCTTTGGCGACGTCTCCTTCCACTATGGTCGAAAAGGCGGCGTCATCGACAGGCTCAACCTTCATATCCGCCCAGGCGAGCGCGTGGCGCTGGTCGGGCCGTCGGGCGCTGGAAAGACCACCATCGTCAATCTGGCGCTGCGCATCTTCGATATCCAGTCCGGTCGCATCCTGCTCGACGGGCGGGACATACGCTCGCTGACGCAAGCTTCGCTTCGGGCGCAATTCGGCGTCGTCAGCCAGGAGCCGCTCCTCATGCACCGGTCAATCCGGGACAATATCGCCTATGGCAGGCCCGGCGCGAGCGAGGCGGAGATCGTCGAAGCGGCGAAACGCGCGCGGGCGCATGATTTCATCGGAAGCGTGACGGACATACGCGGGCGCAGAGGCTATGACGCCCATGTGGGGGAACGCGGCGTCAAGCTGTCGGGCGGACAGAGGCAGCGAATCGCCATCGCTCGCATGATGCTGAAGGACGCGCCGATCCTGATTCTCGACGAGGCGACATCGGCGCTCGATTCGGAGGTGGAGGCGGCGATCCAGGACAATCTCTATCGCATGATGGAGGGCAAGACCGTTATCGCCGTTGCGCACCGGCTCTCCACCATCGCCGCGCTCGACCGGCTTGTCGTCATCGATGAAGGCCGGATCGTGGAGGAGGGCACGCATGAGGAACTCGTGGCCGAAAACGGCCTCTATGCGCAGCTTTGGAAGCGCCAGTCGGGAGGCTTCCTGGCCGAGCGGCTGGCGGCTGAGTGAAGGGAGTATCGAAGATCACGTCGCGACTCCCCGGACAGCTTACTTTGCCGGTTTCCCTCGAAATCGAGGGAAACGCGCTCGAATATGACATTCTCGCCGAAAAAGCCTCGGCGCTCGGACGCGCTGGCGAGCGTGCCGAGCGGATGCTGACGCGACTGAATGACCATGATGGTGATCCCGAAACGCGGGGCAAGCTCGTCAAGGAGGCCGCAAAGGCAGTCTATGCCTATTTCATCCAGCGCGAACTCTGCGGCTTCCGCCGCCATGACGACATCATTCGCCACTATCGGATCCCGAGAGAGGTGCTTGTGAGGCTGGGCGCGATGTAATCCCGCCTGCAAGGCGACAGGGGCTGAAAATGCCGCCTGCACGCGCTTGTTCCACAGGTGCGGAAGCGCCCCCGCGACAATCTGACCACTTCGTTGCAAGCGTCTGGACAAGCCTCTGTCTGGCGCATAGAAACCCGGATGGAATGCCGGGGGAATCCGTTCGGCCCATCGCGAAGATGGCGCCGTGTGGGGCATGACAAGGGGGGCTTACGGACATCCCGTCGGCAGAAGACTTTGACTGAGGTAGAAGGATTCTGGTCAGGTGAGCGCAGAAGCGATTGAACCCAACCGCCGCGATTTCCTTTATATAGCGACGGGCATGGCCGGCGTGGTGGGCGCCGCCAGCGTCGCATGGCCGTTCATAGACCAGATGCAGCCGGACGCCTCGACTTTGGCGCTCGCTTCCGTCGATGTCGATGTTTCGTCTGTCACGCCGGGCATGTCGCTGATCGTCAAATGGCGCGGCAAGCCGGTTGTCGTCCGCAACCGCACCCCGAAGGAAATTAAAGAAGCACAGGACGTAAAGCTTTCCGAACTCAAGGACCCGATTGCGCGAAACGCCAACCTGCCGAGCGACGCGCCCGCGACCGATGCCAACCGCACGGTCAAGGGGCAGGAGGCCTGGCTGGTCATGATCCAGGTCTGCACGCATCTCGGCTGCATTCCGCTCGGACAGCAGGGCGAGTTCGGCGGCTGGTTCTGCCCCTGTCATGGATCGCAATATGATCCGGCGGGGCGGATCAGGAAGGGACCGGCGCCGGAAAACATGGCGATCCCGAAATATGAATTCAAATCCAAAACGTCCGTGACCATCGGCTAGAGGGGGCTACCGACATGAGCGGATTTCAGCATTCCACCTATACTCCGAAATCCGGCATCGGCCGCTGGTTCGACCAGCGGATGCCGCTTCCCAGGCTGGTCTATGATTCCTTCGTCGCCTATCCGGTACCGCGCAACCTGAACTATGCCTATACGTTCGGCGGCATTCTCTCGATGATGCTGGTCGTCCAGATCCTCACCGGCGTCGTGCTTGCCATGCATTATGCCGCGAATTCGGGCCTGGCGTTCGATTCGGTCGAGCACATCATGCGCGACGTGAATTTCGGCTGGCTGCTGCGCTATATCCACGCCAACGGGGCGTCGTTCTTCTTCATTGCCGTTTACGTCCATATCTTCCGCGGCCTCTATTACGGCTCCTACAAGGCGCCGCGCGAGCTTCTGTGGATCCTCGGCTGCATCATCTATCTCCTGATGATGGCGACGGCCTTCATGGGCTACGTGCTGCCCTGGGGGCAGATGAGTTTCTGGGGCGCCACGGTCATCACCGGCTTCTTCTCCGCCATTCCGGTCGTCGGCGACTGGATCCAGCAATTGCTGATCGGCGGTTTCGCGGTCGGCGATCCGACGCTCAACCGCTTCTTCTCGCTCCACTATCTGCTGCCGTTCATGATCGCCGGTGTCGTGGTGCTGCATGTCTGGGCACTGCATGTCGCCGGCCAGACGAACCCGACCGGGGTCGACGTCAAGACCAAAGGCGACACCGTGCCCTTCTCGCCGCATGCGACGATGAAGGACGGCTTCGCAATGGTGGTGTTCCTGTTCTTCTTCGCCTATGTCGTTTTCTACATTCCCGATTATCTCGGCCATGCGGACAATTACGTTCAGGCGAACCCGCTGAAGACGCCATCCGAAATCGTGCCGGAATGGTACTTCCTGCCGTTCTACGCCATGCTGCGCGCCATCACCTTCAACATCGGCCCGATCAATTCGAAGCTCGGCGGCGTGCTTGTGATGTTCGGCTCGATCGTGCTCCTGTTCCTTGTGCCGTGGCTCGATACGTCAAAGGTGCGCTCCGCCGTCTACAGGCCGTGGTACAAGCTCTTCTTCTGGCTTTTCCTGGCGGATGTGGTCATGCTCGGATGGTTGGGTTCCAAGCCGCCGGAGGGGGTCTATCCGACGCTGGCCCTCATTGGAGCAATCTTCTATTACGCGTTCTTCCTGATCATCATGCCGGTTCTCGGGCTGATAGAGACACCGCGCAAACTGCCTAATTCGATCACCGAAGCGGTGCTGCAGAAGAAAGCTGGCGGCTCTCTCGCGCCCGCCGGGGCGACGGCAGCGCCTGAGACCAGAAGCTGATCCGGAAAGGACCTTACCATGAAGAACGTCCTCAAAGGATTGGCTGCGCTCGGTGTGCTTGCCGCGTTGGCTGTTCCAGCAATGGCGCAGGAAAACGCCGAGCCCACGCATTACCCGATCAAGGAACCGCCGCACCTGAACTGGTCGTTCTCCGGCCCGTTCGGCATGTACGACAAGGCGCAATTGCAGCGCGGTCTCAAGGTTTACAAGGAAGTCTGCTCGGCCTGCCATTCGCTCAATATGGTTGCTTTCCGCAACCTGGAAGCGCTCGGCTACAGCGAAGCCCAGGTGAAGGCTTTCGCCGCGCAATACCAGATCCAGGACGGGCCGAATGACGACGGGAAGATGTTCGAGCGCCCTGGGAAGCCGTCAGACTATTTCCCGTCGCCTTTTCCGAATCATGAAGCCGCCGCGGCAGCCAATGGCGGGGCGGCGCCGCCCGACATGTCGCTCCTGGCCAAGGCGCGCGCCGTGGAACGCGGCTTTCCACAATTCATCTTCGATATCTTTACACAGTACACGACAGCCGGGCCGGATTACATCCACGCTTTCGTTACGGGCTTTCACCAGACACCGCCCAAAGGTCTGACGATTCCCTCGGGGACCTACTACAACCCCTACTTTCTCTCGGCCGCCTCAACCCATATGCCGCCACCGCTCTCGGACGGGCAGGTCAAGTATGACGACGGCTCTCCGGAGACCATCGATCAATATGCGACCGATGTGGCGGCATTCCTCATGTGGGCGGCTGACCCGCATATGGAAGTACGCAAGGAGATTGGTTTCCGCGTCATGATCTTCCTGCTGATCTTCGGGTTTTTGGTCTATCTCACCAAACGCAAGGTCTGGCACGAGGCGGCGCACTCGCATTGATCGCGCGAAGTTACGTGATTCATGTTCAAGGGCGCTTTCGGGGCGCCCTTTTTCTTGGGAGGAAAAAGCGATAGTTGACAAGGAAACAGAACTTATATAGTTTCCTTGTCAACAGATGGAGATTTGATGCAGAAACAGCAGCCGATCAGTCCCATCGAGGCGCATCTTGGCTATTGGCTGCGCTTCGTGTCGAACCAGGTCTCGCACGCTTTCAGCCTGAAGCTGGCGGCGCAGGATGTAACGGTGGCCGAATGGGTGGTTCTGCGCGAACTCTATGAGAAGGAGGAGGTCGTCCCAAGCCTGATCGCGGATCGCCTGGGTATGACGCGGGGAGCGATCTCAAAGCTCG
This sequence comes from Rhizobiaceae bacterium, assembly GCA_051960255.1. GTDB lineage: Bacteria > Pseudomonadota > Alphaproteobacteria > Rhizobiales > Rhizobiaceae > Mesorhizobium_L. The sequence goes on along the minus strand of JBQCEL010000366.1, from coordinate 10,929 downwards.
TTGATCGGCTCGCCGCCAAGTCGCTCGTATTGAGACGGCCGAATGAAGAGGACCGCCGTTATCAGGCACTGGCGCTGACGGGCGAGGGCAGGAAACTCGTACCCGAACTCTCGTCGCTCGCAGATCGGAACGACGAGGAATTCTTCGGCCATCTGGCGCCTCCTGAGCGGGCGATGGTCGAGCGCATCATGAAAGATATCGTGCGTCGGCATGGAATGCGGACTGTTCCGGTCGATTGACGCCATAAAAGGACAAGGAGAATCAAGATGGACGTGCATGTGAAAGAAGTTGTTCGGGAATGCACGGTCGGGTCGGACGAAGAGCGCGTGAGGTTTCCCGAAGTGGTGGGAAAGCTGATGGAGGCGGGCGTGGAGCGCTACCACGCCGATCTTATCAGGGCCGAGAAGACCTACTACATGCCGGACGGTGATTCCGAGACGGTCGCCGCGGCCGCCGTCGCGACCAGGCCGGCGTCGGCTTTCTCCGCTGCGGGCGTCGACGCCGCGGTAAGAGCGATCCAGGCCGAGGCCATCACCTATAAGGAATTCTGCGAACAGATCGCCACGGCCGGTTGCGTCGGCTATTTCGTCTCTCTGCCGGGCAGGCGTGCCGTCTATTACGGCCGCACCGGCGAGAACCACGTGGAGCATTTTCCCGGCGCGAAATAGCCGGACGTTTCGGGGCTGGCGTGCGTGATCAAGCGCACGGAAACTCTGCTTTCCTTCGCCTCGCTTAGGCTCTACCTATGTAGCGAGGCAAACGGGCAGGCGCATGAATTCCACCCTGGAAGACACTCTTCTATCTTCGATCCGGACGATCCGCGACTATCCCAAGCCGGGCGTCCAGTTTCGCGATATCACGACCCTTCTCGGCAATGCACGGGCTTTCCGCCGCGCGGTGGACGAACTGGTGCATCCCTATGCCGGCTCGAAGATCGACAAGATTGCCGGCATCGAGGCGAGGGGTTTTATTCTTGGCGGCGCGATCGCGCACCAGCTTTCCGCCGGCTTTGTCCCGATCCGCACGAAAGGCAAGCTGCCGCATGAGACGGTGCGGGTCGCCTACAGCCTGGAATACGGGCTCGACGAAATGGAGATGCACAAGGACGCGATCGTGGCGGGGGAAAAGGTGATCCTGGTGGACGATCTGATCGCGACCGGCGGAACCGCGGAAGGAGCCGTGAAGCTGTTGACGCAGATGGGCGCCGACATCGTTGCGGCATGCTTCGTCATCGACCTGCCGGCGCTCGGAGGGCGGGTAAAGCTGGAGGCGCTCGGCGTACCGGTGAGAACGCTTATCGCCTTCGACGGAGAATGAACGCGGGGCTATCGATCACCCTTCGCTCACCATCACCGAAGCCATGAAACGCATGATGGGTTTCCCATCCTGATTGATGGCTTCGCAGCGGCTTTGAAGCATGTACCAGTCCGGCTTGCCGGGGATCGCCTTGTAGGAGAGGGCGGTCTGCGTAAAGGTGACCGTGTCTCCCGCATAGGCGGGCTTGAGCCATTCGAGGTCAGTGAGGCCTCTTGCCGGCCCGAAGACGATCGGGCTCCCGCCGGCGGCGCGGATGCGCTCCTCTGCGGCAGCCCGGCCGAGAACGTGATGTCGCATCCACATCGCCGCCGTGTGCCAGCCCGATGCGCAGAGACCGCCCAATATGCTCTTGCGGGCTTCTTCCTCGCTGACGTGGAAAGGCTGGGGATCGTATTTGCGGGCGAAGGTCTTGATCTCCTCCGCCGTGAATGTGTGGTTGCCGAGTTCAACCGTGCGGCCAAGCGCAAGCTTCTCCTCGAACGTCACCGGCTCTCACTCCCGTTGCGTTTCAGGAACATGACGGTACTGCGCATTTCGCAGACCTGTTCATTATGTTGGTTGAAAAGGTCCTGCCTGAGCGTCACAAGGCCCAGATTGGGTCGCGATTTCGATTCCCGCTTCGCTTCCACCGTCATCCTCAGGCTGATCGTGTCGCCTGCCAGCACAGGCTTGCGCCAGTGAAGAAAATCGAGGCCCGGCGCTCCCTGCGAGGTGGAGTCGAGAAGGAAACCGTCGCACATCAGGCGCATCATCATCGCGCCGACGTGAAAGCCGGCCGCCGAAAGGCCGCCGAGCAGGCTCGCCTCGCCCGCCGCGTCCTCCAGATGCATCGGCTGCGGGTCGAACTGCCTCGCAAATTCGATGATTTCACCTGCCTCGACCGCAACGGACCCGAGGTCGAGCACCATGCCCACCTCGAAATCGTCATATGTCCAGCGCTTGCCGTTTGCGTCCATTGACCTTCCTTGAAATTTGGGAGTTGCACACTGGAGCGCGCGCCCATCGATCGCAAGTGGGGCAGGGGCACTGAAACAATATGCCTGGAGCCGCCGTATATTGTTTATCGGCGGGAATATGGAGCGGCACTTTGGCGTTTTCCGCCGAAAAGAATTGCGCTATGTTGTCGGACGATTGGTTCGATCCCATATCGCCGTTCCAGCAACGACCGCACGTCGGCTGGGACAAAATTCCGGAGAATATCGAGATGTTCGAGCAAAATGTCGGTCTGAGTGACCGCGCGATCAGGACTCTGGCGGGTCTCTTTCTTCTGGCAATGATCTTTCTTGCTCCGGACGCGCCCCTGCGCTGGTTCGGTCTCATCGGGATCGTGCCGCTTATAACCGGCGTCGTCGGGACGTGTCCGTTCTATATTTTAATGGGCAAGTCCACCTGCCCATCGAAGGAAAAGGCAAGAGCGCGGATCGACTGACGGCGGGATGTCGCCCCTCGCCGCCGCATTACAGCTTTGCAAAGGAAGCAAGGGGCGGCCTGCTTCGGTTCTGCCGCGATCCTTCAGGTATTGAATCTGAAGAGCATGATGTCGCCGTCCTGGACGACATATTCCTTGCCTTCGTCGCGAGCCTTGCCCGCTTCCTTCGCCGCGACTTCGCCGCCGAACGAAACGTAATCCTCGTAAGCGATGGTCTGGGCACGGATAAAGCCGCGCTCGAAATCCGTGTGGATGACGCCTGCCGCCTGCGGCGCCTTCGTACCCCGCGTTATCGTCCAAGCGCGCGTTTCCTTCGGGCCGGCGGTGAAATAGGTGATCAGGTCAAGGAGATCGTAGCCGGCGCGAATGAGGCGGTCGAGGCCGGGTTCGGTCAGGCCCATGGCGTCGAGGAATTCCTTCGCCTCGTCGTCCGGCAATTGCGCCACTTCCGCCTCGATTGCCGCGGAGATGACCACAGTTCGCGCACCTTGTGCCTCGGCCATCTTTTCCACGGCAGACGAATGGGCGTTGCCTGAAGCAGCGTCGGCTTCCGCGACGTTACAGACATAGAGGACCGGCTTCGACGTCAGCAGGTTCAGCCCCTGAACAAGGCGCAAATCCTCCGCCGAAATGCCCTCGAGCATGAGCCGAACCGGCTTGCCGTCCTGAAGAAGCGTCAGCGCCCTTTCCATGACAGGAAGGACGGTCATTGCTTCTTTATCCTTGCCGGTTGCCCGCTTTCTTATCTGCACGATGCGGCGTTCGATGCTTTCGAGATCGGCCAGCATCAGTTCGGTTTCCACCGTTTCGGCATCCGCCACGGGATCGATGCGGCCTTCGACATGGGTGATGTCGTCATCCTCGAAGCAGCGCAGCACATGCACGATGGCATCGACCTCGCGGATATTGGCGAGAAACTGGTTGCCTAGACCTTCGCCTTTTGAGGCGCCGCGCACCAGACCGGCGATATCGACGAAGGAGATGCGCGTCGGGATGATCTCCTTCGATGTAGCAATCTCCGCGATCCGCTTCAGGCGCGGATCGGGAACCGCGACCTCGCCGGTGTTCGGTTCGATGGTGCAGAAGGGATAATTCGCCGCCTGCGCCGCCGCCGTCCTCGTCAGCGCGTTGAAGAGCGTCGATTTGCCGACATTCGGCAGGCCGACAATGCCGCATTTGAAACCCATATCGCACGATCCTAACGAGAGCTGATAATTTGCTCAGGGCTATGGGCGAAAGGATCGGCGATCGTCAAGCCTCGGCAGCCTTTGATTTGCAGCCCTGGTCGGGCTTACCCAAGTCAATGGCTTTGGCGGGCAAATCTTTGATCAGCATCTGCTCAAGCCAAGCCGACATGCTCATATTCCGCTGTCCCGCCATTTCCTTGATGTAGGAAATGGATGTCATCTGGAACGGAATCGTAACGCGCCTTCGCATGCTGCCTTCCAACGCGGATATTTCGTGCTGTCTGCATCGAGGCGCGTTCGGGTCCGCTTATTCCTTGCCGAGAAGCTTCTTCAGCATTTCGGCCATCGGACCGCTTTCCGGTACTTTCACAGCCGGCTTCTGCGGTCGGGCCTGGCGGATATGGCTTTTCTGCTTTGGCGCCTTGGGAGGAGGGCGGTCGTCCTCTCCAGTTGGCTGAAGCCTGTCGCGCAAGGTGAGCGTCACACGGTTCATGAAGCTCGAATCCTCGCCCTTGGCGAGGAGAGGGACGGCGTCGGCGATCGCCTCCATGAGGACGTCCAGCCACTCCTGATCGGCCTTGGCGAAATCACCCAGCACATAATTGTGAACCATCGCCTTGGCGCCGGGATGACCGATGCCGATGCGCACGCGCCGGTAATCCTGGCCGATATGCTGGTCGATCGAGCGGATGCCGTTATGGCCGCCCGAGCCGCCGCCTGTCTTCACGCGTATCTTCCCCGGCGCGAGGTCGAGTTCGTCATAGAAGACGATCAGTTGCGCCGGCTCCAGCTTGTAGAAGCGCACCGCCTCGCCGACCGATTGGCCGGAAAGGTTCATGAATGTTTGCGGCTTCAGAAGAAGAATCTTTTCGCCGCCGAGGTTGCCCTCGGAAAGCAATCCCTGGAATTTACGCGACCAGGAAGAAAAGGAATGGCGGCGGTGTATGGCATCCGCCGCCATGAATCCAACATTGTGCCGGTTGTTTTCGTGGTTCGGGCCGGGATTGCCGAGACCTGCGAAGAGCAGCATCGATAACCTCCGGCCTCAAGCCCGCTATTTTTCCTCGGAGGATACTTCACCTTCCGGCGCGGCTTCCGTTCCTTCCTCGACCGCTTCCGACTTCATCGCCGACGATCCGGCGACCGTGGCGATGGTGAAATCGCGGTCGGAAATAACCGGCGTCACGCCGTCGGGCAGTTTCACCGAGGAAATATGAACGGAATCGTTGATCTCCAGCCCGCTCAAATCGATGGTGATCGCATCGGGGATCGCATTGGCCGGGCAATGGAATTCGACCTCGTGGCGGACGACATTGAGAACGCCGCCGCGCTTCAGGCCGGGGGACTTTTCCTCGTTGATGAAATGCACCGGAATCTCGACCGTCACGATCGTGTTCTTGCCGACGCGCAGGAAATCCACATGCATCGGGAAGTCACGGACCGGATCGAGCTGGTATTCCTTCGGCAACACCGAAATCTTCTGGCCGCCGACGTCGATCGTCGCGACGGTGGTCAGGAAGCCGCCGCCATGGATCTTGTAATAGACGTCCTTGTAGGACAAGGCGATGGCCAGTGGGGGCTGCTTGTCGCCATAGATGACGGCAGGCACTTTACCGTTGCGCCGAATTTCCCGGGCGGACCCCTTACCGACCCGTTCGCGCGCCTCGGCCTTGAGCTCGTAGCTTTCGTGGCTCATGGCATTTCCTTTCGCGTTGGTGGAGTGTTACGCAACGGGCCTAAGTCCGCCGGTAACGAAGGAACCCGCTCCAAATTGAGGAGCATGACCTTGTCCGAAGAATTCCGGGATCATGCGGCGCGGCCGCCTTCATCCGCGCTGCCTCCAAGGGTGTCTGCGCGGACGCGCGTCTATAACCGAGGGAAGACCTTCTTGCAAGCAGCGCCGTCGGCAGGACGCGCGGCGAGTCAGTCGAACAGGCTCGAAACCGATTGCTCGCTCGCCGTGCGCGAGATCGCCTCGCCGATGAGGTCCGCGATCGGCAGGACGCGAATGTTGTGCGCGGCTTCGACGCTTGCCGTCGGCTGGATGGAATCTGTAATCACCAGCTCCCTCAATTTAGAGGAGGTGATCCTCGCCACCGCTCCGCCCGAAAGGACCCCATGGGTGATGTAGGCGGTGACGCTTGTCGCGCCGTCGGCGAGCAATGCTTCCGCCGCGTTGCAGAGCGTGCCGCCTGAATCGACGATGTCGTCGATCAACAGGCAATCCTTGCCGCGGACGTCGCCGATGATATTCATGACCTCTGATTCTCCCGGCCGCTCCCGCCGTTTGTCGACGATGGCGAGCTGCGCGTCGATGCGCTTGGCGACGGCGCGCGCCCTGACCACGCCGCCGACATCGGGAGAAACGACCATGACATTGGGCAGTTTGTATTTCGCCTTGATGTCCCGCGCCATGACGGGCGCGGCGAAGAGATTGTCCGTCGGGATATCGAAAAAGCCCTGGATCTGGCCAGCATGAAGGTCGAGCGTCAGCACGCGGTCGGCGCCGGCCCGGGTGATGAGGTTCGCGACCAGCTTTGCCGATATCGGCGTGCGGCCGGAGGCGCGGCGATCCTGGCGGGCATAGCCGAAATAGGGAATGACGGCGGTGATGCGCCGCGCCGAGGAGCGACGGAACGCGTCCATCATGATCAGCAGTTCCATCAGATGGTCGTTGGCCGGATAGGAGGTCGATTGCAGGGCGAAGACATCCTGCCCGCGTACGTTCTCCTGGATTTCGACGAAGATTTCCTGGTCGGCGAACCGCCTGACGCTGGCTTTGCCAAGGGAAATGTTGAGATAGCGGGCGACCTGTTCGGCCAGCACCCGGTTGGAGTTGCCCGCAAAAAGCTTCATTGCAAAATCCCGACAGCCCTCGCTCGGATATGAGGGCTTTTAGCGTGACACGCCGCTATTGCAAGCGCTCACCCTAAAATTCGTTGATTAAACGTCAGCGTAGGAGTTGCGCGAAAGCGAGGTCACGCCTTGGCGTTGACAAGCCAAGCGGTGAATTGCCTCATCGTGTCGTCGGCGATTTTTTCCATCAGCGCCGGTGAAACGGAAGACCAGCCGGTTCCCTTGTCACTGCCAGTGACTTCCTGGCCTTCTATGCGGTGCAACCGGTTGCCTGAGGGATCGAGAACGTCCCAGACATAAACGACGGTCGTCTTCTGACCCTCGGTGAAAGCCGAGAAATAGCCTTTGAGGATGTGCGTGGCGCCTTGCGTATTGGCGGGGATGATGCTGATGCCGTCCGCCTTGGCGTCGGCGGCGAGCCGTTGGGAGAGCGGACCGACGGCCTCGGTCGTCGCGCCGATAATGGGCGCGAACTGGATATGCGTCTTCGGCGCGATGGCGGCGAGCTCGGCGGCGGATGGCGCTGCGGCGGAGGCCGTTGTACCGCTGTTGGCCGTCGCGGCCGACGGCGCCGTTGCGGCCATCGCGTTGCCGCTCGAAGGCGTCGAGACGTTCAATGCCGATCCCGTGCTGGTGCAGCCGGCCGCCGCCAACAGCACCGCCAGCGGGAATGTTGCCCGCAAATGAAATGTCATGCCCTTGTCGTCCCCCAAAGCGAATCGTCTCCGCCCGCGAAGCCGGTCGACGCCGAATTCATTGCACGATCAAGTCGAGATCATGGCGCGACAACGGTTTTGGGTCATCTTCCGTGGTGAGGTAGGTGCGGCCGAGCGTCATGGCGGTGTCGCTCTCCGAATCCATGATGATCATATGCGCGAAAAGCGTCATGTCCGGCTGGATAGGTTCGGGATTGCCGCTGTAGAACATCGGCATGTCCATCCATGAGGGCGTGAAGCGCGCGCCGAGCGAATAGCCGCAGGCGTTGAGGCGATGGCGGGTGAGGCCGTGCTCTTCCATCACGCGCGCATGGGCATCGAAGACGTCGCCGAACGTTTTGCCGGGAACCATCGCCTTCTCGACGGCCAGAAGCGCCTCTCGCGCCGCCTCGAAAAGTTCCTGATGGCGCTTGGTGGCGCGGCCGACCAGGACAGTGCGCATCATGGCGGCGTGATAGTGATGGAAGACACCAGCCCATTCGAGCGTCAACTGGTCGTTCTTCGTCAGCTTGCGCCGGCCGGCCTTGTAGCGGCACAGAAGCGCATCCGCACCGGATCCGATGATGAATTCGTTCGCAGGATAGTCGCCGCCGCCCGCGAAGATCGCGCCTTGCATCGCCGCGAGGACGGCGCCTTCGTCTCCGCCCTGCTTGATAAGGGGAAGCGCCGCGTCGAAGGCGTCGTCGGCGAGCGCGGCGGCCTTCCTGGTCTTGGCGATTTCGGCCGGGCTCTTGAACAGCCTCAGACGGTTGATGATGCCCGAGGCGTCGCTGATCTGGGCGAAGGTCAGCAATTGTTCGTCGAGCCTGTGGCAATTGTATCCAGTCAGGCCATGCGTGTCGTATTCGACGCCAATACGGCACCCGAGCAAATTGAGATCGTCGAGCAGCTTGCGCAGATCGACCGCTGGGTTGGCGCCGTCGCGATCGGTCCAGAGCACGATGTTCTCGATAATAGACGTATGCCGCGCCTGCCTCAGATCCGCCGAGCGCGTCAGGAGCGTCATCGAGCCGTCCGCCTTGACGATGAGGCACTGGAAGAAACAGAAGCCGAACGTATCGTAGCCCGTCAGCCAATACATGCTTTCCTGCGCGAAGAGCACCATCGCGTCGAGCTTCTTCTCGGCCATTTCGATCATCAGGCGGTCACGCCTGGCGTCGAACTCGGCCTGTTCGAAATGCAGTGCCATCAATGCTCCTCCAGCATGATTGCGGATATCTGCCTGCCGTAATCCGGCTCGCCCCGATGGACGCTGCGGCGGTAAGAGAAGAAATTCTCCTCCTCGCCATAGGTGCATCTGTCGAGGCAGCACGCTTCAATGCCGGCCGTCTTCAGGCGATCGACGGTATAGGCGTTCAGATCGAAAAGGGCGTGGCCTTGCCGGCCGGACGGGATGAAATAGCGGACGTTGTCCTTATCCGCTTCCTCGAACCGGCTGATGAATTCCGGCCCGACTTCGTAGTTCTTCTGGCTGATCGAGGGGCCGAGCACGGCGACGATCCGGTCGCGGCGGGCGCCAAGGGCCGCCATTGCCGCGACCGTCGCTTCCAGAACCCCGCCGAACGCGCCCTTCCAACCGGCATGGGCGGCGCCGATCACGCCCTTCTCCCTATCGGCGAAGAGAACAGGCCCGCAATCGGCCGTCAATATGCCGAGCGCCAGGCCGGGCCTGTCGGTGACGAGCGCATCGGCCCGCGGCCGTTCCGCGCCTAAAGGTTGGGTCAGGGTAATGACATCGGGAGAGTGGACCTGGTGCAGCGTCGCCAGATGCGCAACGGGCGCGCCCAGCCATTCGGCGACACGCGCGCGATTCGTCCGCACGTTTCCCCTGTCGTCGGAGGAGCCCAGCCCCACATTCAGCCCGGCATAAATTCCCTCCGAGACGCCGCCGGAGCGGGTGAAAAAGCCGTGCTTCACGCCATTTGCCGCCAAATCCTCAAGCGCGGGCGCACAAAGAGGAGCAGGCTTTCGTCGATCGAGCATCAGCGGCATCGTCCCTTCAATACGGCCGACCGGCCCAAGGCGCGCGATGATGGGGAAGGGGACGAGCGAAGTCAACCGAGGCGCGGCGGTGGCTCATCAACGGGATTTCAGTCTGGGGACTTTGCTCTTCGTGCTGCTTGAGGACAGCGTGGACGCGCGGCGCTCAGACCCTCGCTCACATGAATCCCGGGTTGCGTGGCAGGTATTGCCTCCAATCGCCAAAGTCGCGCGTTGACATCAGAACCATCGGGAGCGTGATGCGCATCCCATATTCCACAGCTATGCGGAGAGCCGCGTCACACGCTCCCGGCAGGAATGCGGAGACGTGTGATGCACCGCTCTGGGCGGCCAGGGCTAGAGCGGTCCTGAATGCGGCCGCCATGAGGTCAGGCTGCGCCACCGCCAATGGTCCGATGCGACCATCGGCTATATAGGCGTAACCTATGCAGGAGCTTCCGTCGTACAGCATGACCCCTTTTGTGGCGTTGTCGCTTTTCAGATAGGCGTGGTGTTTCTTGCGCGAAACGCCCAGGGCTTGAATGTCGATCTGCGCAAGCCTGACCAAGTCGGAAGCCGTGTTCTCCATAGCGGCAGAACGCAATTGCGGGCCCTGCAAACGATCAATCAGATGTTCCGACGCCACACTGAAATCATAAATCGGGAAGCGTGGATACATGCCGTGCCGAAGATAGAGCCCTTGGGATACCGTGTTGAAGGTGAAGGTGATCAGAGTCTTGTTCGCGGCGCCCTTTTCCCGTGCGGGTTCCCAGGTCCGCTCGATAAGCTCGTTGCCAATCCCGCCGCCTTGCCGATCGGGCGACACAAACAATTGCGCGAGAAACCACAAATCGCCGCAGACCCAACTCCAGGCGAAACCGACCATCTCGCCAGCATCTTCAGCCACCCATAATCCATCAGGGTCGTCTTCCAAGGAAAACAGTTGGAATCGTGGCGGATTCGGGGACGCTATCTTGCCAAAGCCGTGCCGAACGGTGAGATCATTTATGCAGTCAACGACAAGCGCGTCGGCCCGGACGAAATCCGTCTCGCGCGCGGGTCGGTAAAGGATCGGCATCGAACAATCCTTGTTCCGAAGCAATTCGGTCGGCGCCAGGCTAACGTTTGAGGCTTGAGCTTGAACAGATTTGCGGTGTTATAGTCGACCCCCCAATTGTGCATGCTGCAATGCCGCTTTTGGGCAACTTTTCACCGCGACATGAGCGAGCCCCGACAATTGGAACGAGCTCTAAGCCAAAATTCGTACGCGGTTACACCGCCGCGCCGCCGGTTCGGCGGCGCGGCAATCGCGATTCTTCTCAAGAGCTTGTCATGACGGGTCGATGTTCTGATTCATGCGAAAGCGGTTCTCCGGGTCCCAGCGCCGCTTCACCTCGACCAGACGGCGATAATTGTCGCCATAGACCTTGGCGATGCGGTCCCC
>JBQCEL010000365.1:0-5015 GCA_051960255.1 Rhizobiaceae bacterium | reverse complement strand
CGGCGCGGGCCTGCTTGCCCTCTGGCGCCAAGCGAGCGTGGACCTTCGGGTCATGGCGCGCATGTTTGAGCGCCATGGAATCGCCGAGGCCCCGCGTCACCGCTATATCCGCGCGGGTCGGCTTCTTCGGCAGGTCGGGCAATCTCGCATGCGTGCCGGCCAGGGCCGGCCGGTCCTTGCTGAAACTGACCTCGAATTCATGATCGGCGGAGATGGCGCGCATGCAGACGGAGACGGAGCGCTTCAGCACATCCGTGTCCGTGCCGTCTCGCGGCTTGCCGCGCGTATTGTCTCCTGGACCTGCCATGGTTTTCCCGGTCAGCCGAGCACCACGTTCACGGCGCTCTCCGGCAGTTCCTCGCCAAAGGCGCGCTGGTAGAACTCGGCCACGACCGGACGCTCGAGTTCGTCGCATTTGTTGAGGAAGGTCAGGCGGAAGGCCATGCCGATATTACCGAAAATCTCTGCATTCTCCGCCCAGGTGATGACCGTTCTAGGGCTCATGACAGTCGAAAGATCGCCGTTCATGAAGGCGGAGCGCGTCATGTCCGCGACGCGGACCATGCGGTTCACCGTCTCGCGGCCCTTGTCGTTGCGGTAGTGCTTCGCCTTGGCCAGAACGATGGCGACCTCATTGTCATGCGGCAGATAGTTCAGCGTCGTAACGATCGACCAGCGGTCCATCTGCGCCTGATTGATCTGCTGCGTGCCGTGATAGAGGCCGGTCGTGTCGCCAAGGCCCACCGTGTTGGCCGTGGCGAAGAGGCGGAAGGCGGGATGCGGGCGGATGACGCGGCTCTGGTCAAGGAGCGTCAGGCGGCCGGAGGATTCAAGCACGCGCTGGATGACGAACATGACATCGGGGCGTCCCGCGTCATATTCGTCGAAACAGAGCGCGACATTGTGCTGATAGGCCCAAGGCAGGATGCCGTCGCGAAACTCCGTGATCTGCTTGCCTTCCTTCAGGACGATCGCGTCCTTGCCGACGAGATCGATACGGCTGACATGGCTGTCGAGATTGACGCGGACGCAGGGCCAGTTGAGGCGCGCGGCCACCTGCTCGATATGGGTCGATTTGCCGGTGCCGTGATAGCCGGAAACCATGACGCGGCGGTTGAAGGCGAAGCCCGCGAGGATGGCGAGGGTCGTCGGCTCGTCGAACAGATAGTCGGGGTCGATGTCCGGCACATGCTCGTTCGCGGCCGAATAGGCCGGCACGATCATCTTCGACTCGAAGCCGAACTTCTCCTGGACCGACACGGTCGTATCGGGAAGGTTTGCGATATCGCGATCCATCTGGTTCATCACGCCTCCGGCGCGCGGAAGCGGCAGCTTCCGCCGGGTTATCTTGTCGTATGCGGGGCCGTCTTAGAGCTTTTTCCTTGCGGATAGAAGCCATTCCGACGAATTGCTCAGCACAGGCCAGCCTGCTTGAGCAGTCGGTAGGCCTGGATCACGTCGCGGAACCGGTCTTCCGAACCCCTGTTGCCGCCATTCGCGTCGGGATGGTGGCGTTTCACCAGTTCCTTATAACGCGCCTTGATGTCGGCACCAGTCGCCTTTGCGTCAAGGCCAAGCGTTTCCAGCGCTCTGGCCTCCAATTGCTTCAATTTGCGTTCGCGCGGACGGTCGGGGGCGCGATAGCCCTGTTGGCCGAACAGGTTGAACGGGTCGCGGGTGCGGTTGAAATAACCGGCCCTCCCGGAGCGCACTTGCGAAAAATCGGCCGATGCGCGCGTGCCGGCGCCCGTTCCCATCTTCCATGTCGGACGATGGCCGGTCAGGGCTTCCTTCTGGAAGCGCGCTATGTCCGTGTCGGCAAGGCCGGAGAAATAATTGTAGCTCTTGTTGTACTCGCGCACATGATCGAAGCAGAAATGAAAATATTCACCCTCCTTCATCCTCCCGACAGGCGCACGGTGGGTTCCAGGCTCGCTGCAGCCATCCCACTGGCACGTGGGCGCATGCGACTTCAGCTCCGCTTCCGGCTCGGGGCGGATCCTTATGCGTTCGAAATATTTCGAGTAAGGCTTCATTCCGCAGGCAATTATGGGTGCTTCGCAGCGCGATGCAAGAATTGACATTTGCGCGAGGATGGGCCTACCGCGTGAATCGAGACCCGTGGCGGCTGGACGCTCTCCCGGCCAGCCACGCACATATGGTGAAAGAGAACGGTAATGTCCATCCAATCCTCGATCGAAAACAAGCTGAACGCGGCGCTGGCGCCGGAGCGGCTTGCGGTCATCAATGAAAGCCATCTGCATGCCGGCCATCATCACGTCGATGGCGGGCATGAGGCGATATTCGACGGAACCGGCGAGACGCATTTCCGCATCAGGATCGTGTCGCCCGTCTTTGCCGGCATGAGCCGGGTCGAGCGGCATCGCCGCGTCAATGAATTGCTCGCCGCGGAGCTGAAGGCCGGCCTGCACGCGCTCGCGATCGAGCCGGCCGCGCCCGGCGAGAAGACGCGATGGTAGGGCGGCCGTGAAGTTTCTCGACCAGGCGAAGGTTTATATCCGTTCGGGTGACGGTGGGGCAGGGTCAATGTCCTTCCGGCGAGAGAAGTTCATCGAGTTCGGCGGCCCCGATGGCGGCGACGGCGGCCGGGGCGGCGATGTCTGGGTCGAGGCGGTGGACGGCCTCAACACGCTGATCGACTACCGCTACCAGCAGCATTTCCGCGCCAAGACCGGCGGCCACGGCATGGGCCGCAACCGATCCGGCGCGAAGGGCGCCGACGTCACGCTCAAGGTGCCGGCGGGAACGCAGATCTATGGCGAAGACAATGAAACGCTGATCTGCGACCTGACGAAAGTCGGGCAGCGCTTCCGTCTGGCGGCCGGCGGCAATGGCGGCTTCGGCAACCAGCATTTCAAATCCTCGACCAATCGCGCGCCGCGCCGCGCCAATCCCGGCCTGCCCGGCGAGGAATTGACGATCTGGCTGAGGCTGAAGCTGATCGCGGATGCCGGGCTGGTCGGCCTGCCGAACGCCGGCAAATCGACGTTTCTGGCGGCCGTGTCGGCGGCGAAGCCGCGCATCGCGGACTATCCCTTTACGACACTGCACCCCAATCTTGGCGTCGCGCGCATCGACGGCCGCGAATTTGTCATCGCCGACATTCCGGGCCTTATCGAAGGCGCGCATGAGGGCGTCGGCATCGGCGACCGCTTCCTCGGCCATGTCGAGCGCACGCGGGTCCTGCTGCATCTCGTGTCGGCGCGCGAGGAGAGCCCGTCCAGGGCTTACCGCACGGTGCGCGGTGAACTCGAGGCCTACGGTCATGGCCTCGCGGACAAGCCGGAGATTGTGGCGCTGTCGCAGGCCGACACGGTCGATCAGGCCGCGCGCAAGCGCAAGGCGAACGCTTTGAAGAAGGCATGCGGCCGCGAGCCTATCATCCTCTCGGCCGTGTCCCATGAGGGTACGGAGGAGTGCCTGAGAGCGTTGATCGCCGTGGTTGAGGAAGCGCGGAGCGCCTCCGAAACAGAAGCCGTCGAACAAAGCGGATCCTGAAATGGAAGGTAAAAAGCTCTCGGCGTACCGCCGTATCGTCGTCAAGGTCGGCTCGGCCTTGCTGGTCGATCGCGCCAAGGGCTTGAAACGCGCCTGGCTTGCCTCTCTGGTCGACGATCTCGCCGCGCTGGCGGGGGAAGGCGTCGAGGTGCTCGCGGTCTCTTCCGGCGCGATCGCGCTCGGGCGGTCGGTCCTGGGGTTTGGCAAGCGCCAGCTGAAACTGGAGGAAAGCCAGGCCTGCGCCGCGATCGGACAGATCGCGCTGGCAAGCGCCTGGTCGGAGGAGTTGGGAAAAAGGGGGCTGAGATCGGGGCAGGTGCTCGTCACGCTCGGCGATACCGAGGAACGCCGGCGCTATCTCAACGCACGCGCGACGATCTCGACGCTCCTGAAGCTCAAGGCCGTGCCCGTCATCAACGAGAACGACACGGTGGCGACGACGGAAATCCGCTATGGCGATAATGACCGGCTGGCCGCGCGCGTCGCGACCATGATCGGCGCGGACCTTCTCGTGCTGCTTTCCGATATCGATGGCCTCTATACCGCCCCGCCGGCGCTCGATCCCGATGCCTGCCACATCCCGCATGTGGAAAGGATCACGCCGGAGATCGAGGCCATGGCGGGCGCGGCGGCGTCCGAGCTCTCGCGCGGCGGCATGCGGACGAAGCTCGAAGCGGGAAAGATCGCCACCGTCGCCGGCACGGCGATGATCGTGACTTCCGGCGACCGGATGAATCCGCTCTCGGCGATCGACCGGGGCGAGCGTGCGACCTTCTTCCGCCCGAGCGACCATCCGGTCAGAGGTTACAAGACCTGGATCGCCGGGCAGCTCGAACCGGCGGGCCGGCTCCGCGTCGATGCCGGGGCGGTCTCGGCGCTGCTTTCGGGGAAATCGCTGCTCCCTGCCGGCGTGCGCACCGTCGAGGGCAATTTCGCAAGAGGCGACACGGTCGCTGTGTTCGGCCCGGACGGCCGCGAGGTGGCGCGGGGCCTCGTTGCCTATGACGCAGCCGATGCGGTAAGGATCGCCGGCCGAAAGAGTTCCGAGATCACGGCAATCCTCGGTTACGACGCACGCGCCGCCATGGTGCACCGCGACGATCTTGTGGTATCGGGGATGCTTGACGTGATCGCCGCGGCGGCGGCCGAGGGATAGATGCTGCAAAAGGCTGCAAGAACGGGAGACAATATCGTTTCCCTGATGGCGGATATGGGTCATCGGGCGCGCCAGGCTGCGCGGCCGCTCGCCATCGCGCCGGCCGAGCGCAAGAACAAAGCGCTGCTTGCCATGGCCGACGCGATCCTTGCAAGCCAGGCTGCCATTCTCGCGGCCAATGAAGCCGATATGGAGAGGGCCGAAAAGGCGACGTTGCAGCCGTCTTTCCTGGACCGGCTGAAGCTGACGCCGGCGCGCATCGCGGCAATAGCGGAAGGAATTCGCGCAGTTGCGGGATTGAAGGACCCCGTCGGCGAAATCATCGCCGAATGGGACCGGC
>JBQCEL010000364.1:0-23357 GCA_051960255.1 Rhizobiaceae bacterium | reverse complement strand
GCTCTTCAACGATTCGGGGTGTCGCCTTCGGCATATCCTGCCATGTGCTTGAGCCAGGCTACGAGATACGCAGCAGCGGAAGCCACGGTCAAGATGCCTGACAGGATAACGAGCCAATAGCGCACGGGGCCGAAGGCCGAGGCGAAAGCCAATTCCGCAAGGACCCAGGCGGCCAGAACGATCTGGACCGCCGTATTCGCCTTGGAGACGAAGAATGGCCTGACCTCGACGGGATGCCCCATCAGGTTGGAAATCAAAACCGCCCCGACGATCAGCGCATCGCGGGAAACGGCAACGAACACCAGCCAGAGCGGCAATGCGCCCATGACGCCCAGCATAACGAAGACGCTGACCAAAAGAAGCTTGTCGGCCACCGGGTCGAGATAGGCTCCGAGCTTCGAACGCTGGTTGAAATGACGCGCGATGAAGCCGTCCACGCCATCTGATATGCCGGCGACGAGAAAGCCGGCGAACGCCCAGCCCATATGGCCGGACATCATGGCGAAAACGACCGCCGGCACCAGGAAAAAACGCATCAGGGTGATGATATTCGGGATCGTCACCTTGCCGGACCCTCTCCTGCCGCCTCATTATAATTTGGCACGGTCAAAATGGATAATGCGCGGACGGCCTGCAAGTACCAGCGAAACTCCGGAGCTTCGGCCATCGCTCGTGACGGTATCGTTTTCCACCCATTTGGCGATCCTCTATAATGGGTATGGTTGCGGCATTTCACGCTTCGTGCGAAGAGCGCCCACCACCGAACGCGGACGGAGCACCGTCATGACCGACAAGAAGAACGGCCTCACCTACGCCGCGGCCGGCGTCGATATCGACGCGGGAAACGCCATGGTGGAAATGATCAAGCCGCTGGTGAAGGCGACGCGGCGGACAGGCGCGGATGCGGAGATCGGCGGGTTCGGCGGCGTCTTCGACCTGAAGGCCGCTGGCTTCAACGACCCGCTGCTGGTCGCGGCGAATGATGGCGTCGGCACCAAGCTCAAGGTGGCGATCGAATCCGGCCGGCACGACACGATCGGCATCGATCTCGTCGCCATGTGCGTCAACGACCTCGTCGTTCAGGGCGCGGAGCCGCTGTTCTTTCTCGACTATCTGGCGACAGGCAAGCTCGACCCGGCGCAGGGGACCGCAATCGTTTCCGGCATAGCGGCAGGCTGCCGGGAGGCAGGCTGCGCGCTGATCGGCGGCGAAACGGCTGAAATGCCCGGCATGTATCAGGAAAAAGACTATGATCTTGCCGGCTTCGCGGTGGGCGCCGTCGAGCGCGGGCAATTGCTGCCGACCGACGACATTGTGGAGGGAGACGTCATTCTCGGCATTGCGTCGTCGGGGCTTCACTCCAACGGGTTTTCACTCGTCCGGCGCATCGTCGCGCTTTCCGGCCTCTCCTGGGGCGACGAGGCTCCCTTCGCGGCCGGCCGCACGCTTGCCGAGGCCCTGCTCGAGCCGACGCGCATCTACGTGAAATCGGTCCTCGGCGCGATCCGCGGAACGCATGGCATCAAGGCGCTCGCCCACATCACCGGCGGCGGCTTTCCGGACAATATTCCGCGCGTTCTGCCTCGGGACTATGCCGCTGAGCTCGATCTCGAGAGCATCGACGTTCCATCCGTCTTTTCCTGGCTGGCCAAGACCGGAGGGGTGAAGCCGGAGGAAATGATGCGGACCTTTAATTGCGGCATCGGCTTCGTGGCCGTGGTGGCGGCCGGACAGGCGGCCCAGGTCGCGGCGGTGCTCCAGCAGGCGGGCGAAACCGTCACGCCCATCGGGCGGATCGTGCCCAGACGCCAGGCCGGCGTGATCTATAGGGGGGCGATCGCGTTATGACGGCGGAACGGAAACGCGTCGTCGTACTCATATCGGGCCGCGGCTCCAACATGGCGGCGCTGATCGACGCGGCGAAGGATGACAGCTACTCGGCGGAGATCGTCGCCGTGATGGCGGACAATCCGGATGCGCATGGCTTGAAGATCGCCGAGGCGAATGGTCTGCCGACGCGGATTTTCGCCCGTTCAGATTTTCTCAACAAGGTGGCGCATGAAGCAGCGCTCGAAGAGGCGCTGCACGGCTTTGACGCCGAGATCGTCGCGCTGGCTGGCTATATGCGGCTTCTCTCTCCCGCTTTCGTGGGCCGGTGGGCAGGAAGGCTCGTCAACATCCACCCTGCCCTGCTGCCCTGCTTTACCGGGCTCGATACGCATCGCCGGGCCTTGGAAGCTGGCATCCGGGTGCATGGCTGCACCGTCCATTTCGTCACCGCAGCGACGGATTCGGGACCGATCATCGCGCAGGCCGCTGTCCCCGTGCTGTCGAGTGATGACGAGGCGTCGCTGTCGGCGCGAGTCCTCAAAGCAGAGCACAGGCTCTATCCGGTGGCGCTGGCGCTGGTCGCGGAGGGAAAGGCGCGGATGGAAAATGGCAGAACCGTGCTGACGGGTATCGCAGAGGCGGACCGACAGGGTCTTCTGCTTTCACCGTCCGACCGCATGGCCGAGCCGGATGGCGAGACAGACCTGGAACATCTGGCGCGCTTCACGCCATAGCAGGCCTTCGCGGCACAAAAAGTCGAAATCATTCCCGTGGTCCACGGAGCCCGCGATCTGGTATAGCCCTACGCCGGTCGCACCCAGACCTTGTTGTCGTGCACCGGCGCACCTCCATAGGGCGCGGGCGCGTCGGAGCCGGTGAGCACGTTGATGCCCTCGCCGCGTTCATGCGCGCTGTTCGGCCAGATGCCTTCCGCGATCACAACGCCACGGCGCAGCCCGTCGAAAAGCGCCGCATGCAACACCACGTCGCCTCGCGTGTTGCCGATCTCGACGCGACCGCCTTCCTCTATGCCGAGCATCGACGCATCGTCAGGATGGATCAGCAATTGCGGCCTGATCTCTTTCGCCTTCGACACCGGCGTTTCGGTGAAGCTCGAATTCAGGAAATTGCGCGCCGGCGAAGTGGCGAGCCGGAACGGATGCTCCTCGTCGGCCACTTCGATCAGATCGACGTGGTCGGGGAATTCCGGCAGCCGCTCATAGGGACCGAACACGCCCATGGAGCGCGGCGGCCGGTTCGGGGCGGCTTGTCCGGTCCAATTCGGCCTGAAATGAAACTTCTTGTCGGCATGGCCGAAGCCGTTCAGATAATGAGCCTCCTCGAAGGGTGGCTGCAAATCGGCCCATTTCTCCTCGCGAAACGTGTCAAAGGCGCCGAGGCCCTTCTTCTCCAGCATCACGTCGATATGCTCGCGCTCGGTCATGCCGAAGCCCGGCAGGTGCGAGACGCCCAACCGCTTCGCCAGTTCCTCAATGACGAAATGGTTTGTCCTCGGCCCTTCCGGTGGCTCGACCAGCTTCGGGCCAAGCGTGATGTGCTGGTTGCCGCCGCCCTTGTAGATGTCGTCATGCTCAAGGAACATCGTCGCCGGCAGCACGACGTCCGCGAGCTTCGCCGTGTCGGTCATGAACTGTTCATGCACGCAGGTGAAGAGGTCGTCGCGCAGAAAACCCTGTTTCACCAGGCGCTGTTCGGGCGCTACATTGGCCGGGTTGGTGTTCTGGATCAGCATTGCCGTCACCGGCGGTCCGCCATAAAGCGCGTCCGGCCTGCCCACCAGCACCGGACCGATGCGCGAATGATCGAGATAGCGGATCTTCGGGTCGCGGAGCCGCGTGCCCTCGACAAGTTCCATGTTCAGCTTGAGGATGCCGGAATTGGAATGGAAGGCGCCGCCGCCTTCATATTGCCAGGCGCCGGTGACGGCGGCGATGCAGGAGGCCGCATGCATGGCGACGGAGCCGTTGCGCTGACGCGAAAAACCGTAACCAAGACGGAAAAAAGTCCGCTTGGTCGTGCCGACAAGCCGGGCGAACGCCTCGATTTCTGAAACCGGAAGCCCGGTGATGGCCGAAGCCCATTCCGGCGTCCGCGTCCTGAGATGCGCTTCCAGCCCTTTCGGGTCGTCGGTGTATTTTTCGAGATAGGTCCAATCGGCCATTCCATCGCGGAACAGCACATGCATGGCGGCGCAGGCAAGCGCCGCATCCGTGCCGGGTTTGACCACCAGGCCCATATCGGCCTGCTTCATCGTCGCGTTTTCGTAGATGTCGACGACGACAATCTTCGCGCCGCGCTCCTTGCGCGCCCTGATGGCGTGGGTCATCACATTGACCTGCGTGACCACGGCGTTCGTGCCCCAGATCACCACGCAATCGGATTTTGCCATCTCGCGCGGATCGGGGCCGGCGAGTCTCCCTGTGCCCATCATCCAGCCCGTCCAGGCGAGATTGGTGCAGATCGAGCCGAAGAAGCCGGAATATTTCTTGGCATGGCGCAGCCGCTCGATGCCATCGCGCTGCACCAGTCCCATCGTGCCGGCATAAAAATAAGGCCAGACCGTCTCGGAGCCGTATCTTTCCTCCGCCGCGACGAACTTTTCGGCGACGAGATCGAGCGCCGCCTCCCAGCTTGCCTCTTTCCAGCCGCCCTCGCCCTTGGCGCCAGCACGGATGAGAGGCTTCAGGAGGCGATCTGGATGATGCAGCCGATCGGCATAGCGCGCGACCTTGGCGCAAACGACGCCGGCTGTGTAGCTGTTCGTCCTTGCGCCATGGATGCGGCCGATCCGGTTGCCGCCGAGAAGTTCCACCTCCAGCGCGCAGGTGGAAGGGCAATCATGCGGACAGGCTGAATGGCCGATATCGAGCTTGGCGAGCGTGTTCATACGTTCTCTCTACCGGATTTCGGCATGGCGTTGTAGAGCCGGAGAATGAATTACCGCCATATCTACCACGCCGGGAATTTCGCCGATGTGTTCAAGCATGCCCTGCTTGTCCGTATCATGGAATATCTGAAGAAGAAGGAGAAGGCTTTCCGGATCATCGACACCCATGCGGGCGTCGGCCGTTATGATCTCTCCTCACCGGAGGCCCAAAAGACCGGGGAATGGCGAGGCGGCATCGGCAGGCTTCTCCATGCCCCGCTTCCCGCCCCGGCGGCGGACCTGCTTGGAAACTATCTTGCTCTTATCAGGGAGATGAACCCTGGTGATGCGCTCGATGTCTATCCCGGTTCGCCGCTGATCGCGCGAAAGCTGCTGCGTCGGCAGGATCGGCTGAGCGCGATCGAACTCCACCCCGCTGATGCAAAGAGCCTCAGGGATCTTTTCTCCGGCGATCACCAGGTGAAGGTGATGGAACTTGATGGCTGGCTAGCGCTCGGCGCCCATGTGCCGCCGAAGGAAAAGCGCGGCCTTGTGCTCGTGGATCCGCCCTTCGAGGAAGAGGGAGAGTTCGATCGTCTGACGGCCTACCTTGCCAAAGCTTACCGTCGCTGGCCCGGAGGTATTTATGCGCTCTGGTATCCGGTCAAGGATCGCGCCGGGGTCGAAAGGTTCCGCAATGCGCTCAGACGAAGCAGTATCGCGAGGATACTCGACATGGTCTTGATGGTCAGGCGTCCTCAACCGGAAGAGAGGCTTGACGGATCGGGCATGATCATCATCAATCCGCCCTACACGCTGGAAGCGGAACTCAACGCCATCCTTCCGCCGCTCGCCGATGTCCTCGGTAAAGACAATGGCGGAAATTGGTCGCTGGAGTGGCTGGCCGGCGAGTAGCGGGTGACTTGACCGGCAAGCCGGGGCGCAGCATTCTGCCGGCGGTTTGAATCGTCCGCACTGGACCAAGCGAGGGTTTCATGGGGAAAGTTTCGACATACGGCCTCACGGCTTCCTTTCTTCTTGCCGCCTTCGGTGCGGCGGCGCTCCCGGCGAAGGCTGCGGATTATATCCGTACGGCGCCACGCTATGTGGCGCCTTATGCGACGACGAACATTTGCGCCGAAAGCGGTTATCTCTCGCGCGTAAGGAGCAAATTCCGATACCAGGTTTCGCATGTGCCTTATCTGCCGGACGTGGAGATCGCCGATTTCCAGGGCGTGCATGAGAACCGCTACCTCCCCGCCGACGAGGATCATCCGATTGCGCGCCGCTATTGCGAAGCGACCGCGGTGATGTCGAACGGCCGGCGCCATCAGGTTTTCTACCTGATCGAATATGGAATGGGCTTCGCTGGCGTCGGTGGAACCAATGTCGAGTTCTGCGTCAACGGCTTCGACCGTTGGAAAGTTTATGACGGCCGCTGCCGGGTTCTCTGGTAGGCGACAAGACGGATCATGGGAGAAGGGAGCATCGGCAGGCTGGCTGCCGCGCTGATCCTGCTTCTGGCCGGCTCAACCGCGGCGTCAGCGGGAGACGCGACCGTTCGGGAAACCGCTCCCCACCGGAAAATCGACTTCTACGTCCTGTCGCTTGCGTGGGCGCCCAGCTATTGCGCCCGCCGCGGAGACAAGGCCGACAAGGATCTGTGCGACGTGGTTCCCGCCTACGGTTTCGTCGTTCACGGCCTGTGGCCGCAATACAATCAGGGCTATCCGCTCAACTGTACTGGCGCCGATGGCGAAAAGGTTTCGGAAGACAATCTGCGGATGATCGCCCATATCATGCCGCGCCGTGGATTGGTCGCGAGCGAGTGGCAAAGCCATGGGCGCTGCACGAGCCTCAGTCAAAACGACTATTTCGCCAAGATCGAGGCGGCCTACAAGGCCGTGAAAATGCCGCATGACATTCCCCGCCTTGGAAAGAGCGTTCGGCCGCTCGATGTCGAAAACGCGTTTCTGAAGGCAAATCCCCAATTGCCGCGCACCGGCATCAGCATCGGCTGTGATAGCCGGTTCCTGCGCGAGGTCCGTCTCTGCCTGACGACAAATCTGAAATTTCGTTCCTGCCCCGAAATCCAGCAAGGGATGTGCCGCCAGCAGAGGGTGGCAATGCCTCCACGATAACGCCCTGTCTGAACAAACGACCCGGAGTAGTCATGCCTAAAATTCTTTACGCCTCCCCTTCCCCTTATAGCGCGAAGGTGCGCATGGGGGCCGCCTATGCAGGCGTGAATCTCGATATGGAAACCGTTAGCACCGAGGCCGAGCCGGCGCTTTTGATCGACAACAATCCTCTCGGCAAAATCCCCGTCCTCATTACCGACGATGGCGAAAACGTCTTCGACAGCCGCGCGATCATGCAATATCTGAACCGTGTATCGGGAAATGCGCTATTCCCGCGCAATCCCGTCAAGCGTCTCGAAGCGGAGCGGCTGGAGGCGCTTGCCGACGGCATTTGCGATTGTCTATTGGCGCATGTCTATGAACGACGGCACCGGCCCGAGGAAAAAATCCATAACGGCTGGCTGGAAAGGCAATGGAAGAAGGTGTCGCGCGCGCTCGATGCGCTGGAAGCCGATTTGCCGAAGCTGCCCAAGAAGATCACCGGCGGCCAGATCGCCCTTCGCGCCTGCCTAGGCTACCTGGCGCTCCGTTTCGACGGAAAATGGGAAAAAGGGCACTCCAAGCTGAAGCGCTGGGCGAAGCGTTTCGACGAAAAATTCCCGGAACTCGCGGCTTATCTGCCGAAATAAGCGGGTGCATGAATGAAAAAGGCCGGGACATGCCCGGCCTTTTCCAGCGTACTTTCAGGGATCAGAACTTGACGCCGATACCGGCTTCGATCGTGTTCGACGTGTCGCTGACATGCTGCTTGATGCCACCGACATTGAAGTCTTGCCGGCCATAATCTGTGTAGCGATATTCGACGCGGGCGAAGACCTTGTCGGTGATCTTCGCGTCGATGCCGGCGCCGGCGGTCCAGCCATACATGGCATTGCGGTCGCTGGAAACCGGCGTGGTCACGCCCATGCTTTTCACCGCCGCGCCAGCGGTGCCATAAACGAGGATCCTGTCGGTCGGGGCGTAACCAACGCGGCCACGCAACGATCCATCCATACCGCCCTTGGTGTGGAAGCCAGCGCGGGAACCCGTCGAGCCGTCATAGCCGACATCACCTTCGACGCCGTAGACGAACTGGCCGTTCTGCATATTGAAGCCGCCGAAGCCATGCACAGTGCCGCCGCTCGTGTTGGCATGAGCACCGCGTGTCCTTGACTGGCCGCTGATATTGCCGCCGCCCTCAATACCGGCATAGGCGCCGGCCCATCCGCTTGCCGGCACAACGACGGGCGCTGCCGGGGGCTGCGGCGCCTGTTCGACGACGTCGGCTGCATTTGCCGGAAGAATACCGAGCATGGCGACTGCGCCCAAGGCCGCAGCGAAAGGCGCCGCCTTGATGAATTTGTTTCTGATAGCGTTCATTCCACTCACTCCTTGCGAAAGCCAAATATGTGCTTTCGAACAATTTAGGCGCCCGAAACCGCCAGGGGAGGACACGGCGGGTCGCCAGACAAAGTGGAATCTGATGAGCAAATGCGGCTGAACCACACCAAAATTTGGGTGATTTACCGGCGAGCTTGAGGCAGAATCTTGACGTTGCAATTCCGCAACATCCATTAAGGAAGATTACCAAACGGTTGATTTTATTCAAGTCTAAAAGTGAGAACTTTCCAAATTTGCGCTGCCCAGCCGCCTGGCAAATTCCGTCGCAAGGTGGCTTTTGACCGCGGCGCTTGTATTGTCGGTGTGGTAGAGCGGAAGAGGAGCCGATGTCGGCAAGCTATAAGACGGCCCTGGTCACCGGCGGCGCCAGGCGAATAGGGCGCGCCATTGCCGCAGACCTGGCACAACGTGGATTCGCAGTGGCGATCCACTACCGGTCTTCGCAAGCCGATGCCGAATCGCTCGCTGCGGAAATCCGCAATCATGGCGGCCACGCCCACGTTTTTGAAGCGGACCTGACGCGTCCCAAAGAAGCCGAAACCATGTTCGAGAAGATTGTCGGCCGCCTCGGGCCTGTCGATCTTCTCGTGAACAACGCCTCTATCTTCGGCGACGACGCGTTTCAAAGCTTCGATTGGGATATTTGGGAAAGGCATTTCGCCGTCCATGTGAAGGTCCCTGTCCTTCTCTCGCGGCTTTTCGCTGAAGCGCTGCCCGCATCGTCGAGCGGTCTGATTGTCAACATGATCGATCAGCGCGTCTGGAAACTGACCCCGCAATTCTTTACCTATACGCTGTCGAAATCCGCGCTTTGGACGGCAACGCGGACCATCGCCCAGGCGCTGGCGCCGAGAATCCGGGTGAACGCCATCGGACCGGGGCCGACATTATTGGGCGAGCGCCAAAGCCAAGCCGATTTCGAGGCACAGATAAAAGGGCTTATCCTGGAACGGCCGGCCGATCTTTCCGAATTCGGCGCGACGATAGCCTATCTCTGGGATGCGGTCTCGGTTACCGGCCAGATGATCGCTCTCGATGGCGGTCAGCATCTCGCCTGGGAAACGCCGGACATTATGGGAATGCGGGAATGAATGGCGCGGCGGACGCGATAACCGGCGAGACGGAACAGGTGGAGCACAAGAACGCGATCGAGGGCGCCGAGAGCCATTCCGCTCCCGCGGAAAAGGCGGCGAATGACCATGGCGTCGCCTGGGACCAAGGCGATGGTGAAATCGCGGGCCTGCATGGCGCCGAACTCATCCAGGCGCTCGTCAGGCGGTTGCCGAACAGACCCGGCGTCTATCGGATGATGAACGCCGGCGGCGACGTGCTCTATGTCGGCAAGGCCCGCAGCCTGAAGAAGCGCGTCAGCAATTACGCCCAGGGCAGATACCATACGAACCGAATCGGCCGCATGGTGGCGCAGACGGCGGCAATGGAATTTGTCGTCACCCGCACGGAAACGGAAGCACTGCTGCTCGAAGCCAATCTCATCAAGAGATTGCGGCCGCGTTTCAACGTCCTGATGCGGGATGACAAGTCATTTCCCTATATCCTGATCACTGGCGATCATCGCGCCCCCGGCATATTCAAGCATCGCGGCGCCCATTCGCGCAAAGGCGATTATTTCGGTCCTTTCGCGTCCGCCGCCACCGTCGGCCGCACGATAAACGCGCTGCAAAAGGCCTTCCTGCTCAGAAGCTGCACCGATTCGGTCTTCGAGACCCGCACGCGGCCTTGCCTGCTCTACCAGATCAAGCGCTGCTCGGCCCCCTGCACGGGAGAAATCGACGAGGCCGGCTACCTGGGACTCGTGAAGGAGGCGAAGGACTTTCTGTCCGGGCGCAGCCACAAGGTGAAGGCGGAGATGGCGCGGGCGATGCAGGACGCATCCGAATCGCTCGATTTCGAACGCGCGGCGATCTTCCGCGACAGGCTGGCGGCGCTGTCGCATGTGCAGTCTCATCAGGGCATCAACCCGCAATCGACCGAGGAGGCCGATGTCTTCGCCATCCATCAGGAAGGCGGACAGACCTGCATCGAGGTCTTCTTCTTCAGAACCGGCCAGAACTGGGGAAACAAGGCGTATTTCCCGAAAGCCGATCCTTCGATCGAGCCGGCGGAAGTGCTCGGCGCGTTCGTCGCGCAGTTCTATGACAATCGCCCGGCGCCGAAATCGATCCTGCTCTCCACCATGGTGGAGGACCAGGATCTGCTCGCCGAGGCATTTTCAATCCGCTCGGGCAGGAAGATTTCCGTGTCCGTTGCCCAACGGGGGGAAAAGAAGGACCTTACCGACCACGCGCTCCAGAACGCGCGCGAAGCACTCGGGCGGCGTTTGGCGGAGACCTCTTCGCAAGCGAGGTTGCTCAAGGGCTTTGCCGAAACCTTCAACCTCGAGAGGGCGCCACGGCGGATTGAGGTTTATGACAATTCGCACATCATGGGCGCCAATGCTGTCGGCGCCATGGTCGTGGCGGGGGCGGACGGCTTTGTGAAGAACCAGTACCGGAAGTTCAATATCCGCTCCGAGGCGATCACGCCGGGCGACGATTTCGGCATGATGCGCGAGGTGATGGAGCGCCGCTTCTCACGGCTTCTCAAGGAAGAAGGCTTACCCGGCGCGACCATGGCATCCGAAGAGGAGGATGACGACAACCCCGCGCCGACTGATACCTTCCCGGCTTGGCCTGACGTGATTCTCATCGACGGCGGCAAGGGACAGCTTTCGGCCGTCCGCACCATCCTGGAAAATCTCGGCATCACCGATTTCGTCACGGCGATAGGCGTCGCCAAGGGAATGGACCGCGAGGCTGGCCGCGAACGCTTTTTCATCGAAGGCCGGGAAAGCTTTTCCCTGCCCGTGCGTGATCCCATTCTCTATTTCATCCAGCGCCTTCGCGACGAGGCTCATCGGTTTGCGATCGGCTCACACCGCGCCCGGCGCAAGAAGGATATGGTGAGAAACCCTCTCGACGAAATCACCGGTATCGGACCTGGACGCAAGCGCGCGCTCCTCCATCATTTCGGAACGGCGAAAGCGGTCAGCCGGGCAGCGATCGGCGATCTTATGGCGGTGTCCGGCATATCGGAGTCGATTGCACGACAGATTTACGGGCATTTTCATGAAAAAGGCTGATTGCAGGCACTAGTAACAAAGTGAGACAATGCCGGCGCGATGTTGACCCGACAGGGAGAAATCTGGTTTGACTGTTCAGGATACACCCCGTGGCAACATCTTGCGTAGACCGGCCTTCAACCTGCCCAACATATTGACCTACGGCCGCATCGTCGCGGTCGTCCTGGTCTGCCTTTGCTTCTTCGCGGAGGGACGGCTTGCATCGAGCGAGACAGCCCGCTGGACTGCGGTTGTCATCTTCCTCTTTGCGAGCATCACAGATTTCCTCGATGGCTATCTCGCGCGTATATGGAAACAGACCTCCAATATAGGGCGCATGCTCGATCCGATCGCCGACAAGCTGCTGGTTGCAACCTGTCTTCTTCTGCTGGCCGCGGATTCGGAAAAGACGATCGCCGGATGGACGTTGTGGGCGGCGATCATCATTCTCTGCCGGGAAATCCTCGTTTCAGGCCTTCGCGAATATCTCGCTGGGCTGAAGGTCTCGGTTCCGGTGACGCGGCTCGCCAAATGGAAGACGACCGTGCAGATGCTGGCCATCGGCTTCCTGCTCGCCGGCCCTGCGGGGGAAAAAGTCCTGCCCCATACGATCGCGATCGGAATAACGCTTCTATGGATCGCGGCGCTGCTGACCCTTTATACCGGCTACGACTATTTCCGCGCCGGGCTGAAACATGTGATCGATGAATGAGCGCCATGACCAAGCTCGTTTATTTCGCCTGGGTAAGGGAGAGGATCGGAGTTCCGGAAGAGGAAATCGCGCTGCCGGCCGAGGTCGAAACAGTGCGCGACCTTCTCCATTGGCTGAAGGGCCGGGGCGAGGAATATGCCTCCGCCCTCGCCCACGAGGAGGTCATCCGCGTCGCCCTCGACCGCGAGCATACCGAACATGGCGCAAAACTTGACGGGGTAAGGGAAATCGCGCTCTTCCCCCCGATGACGGGCGGCTGAGATGGGCCAGCACGTTCAGCCCTCCATCCGAATCCAGAAAGAGGATTTCGATCTCGCGCTGGAAGCGGAACGGCTGACGCGAGGACGCCCTGATGTCGGCGCTGTCGTCACGTTCACCGGCCTTTGCCGCGACGAGCAGGGCGCGCTTGCCGCTCTCGAGCTCGAGCATTATCCGGGGATGGCGGAGGCTGAGATCACCGGTATTGCCGCCGAAGCGATGGGACGCTGGCCGTTGGCCGGGCTGACCGTAATCCATCGCTACGGCATGATCAGGCCCGGCGAAAACATCGTCATGGTGGCGGCCACGGCGGAACATCGGCAAGCAGCGTTCGAGGCCGCCAGCTTCGTCATGGATTTCCTGAAGACGGAAGCGCCGTTCTGGAAAAAGCGGCACCTTGCCGACGGAACCGAGGGCGGATGGGTCGAGGCAAAGGACAGCGATACCGACCTGACACGGCGCTGGGGCATGCCGGGCTGAAACTCTCCTGGCAATCCCTCGATCGGGCGTCGGGAATCGAGTTCCTTGGCTGTCAGATTCCTTTCATTCTCCCGCGACCTGCCCCTCCGTCGTATAGCGCCGATATTGCTCGGAACACTTCGGTAGTCCTTGCCGGTGGCCGCGAAACAAAGAAAATCCCGTCAATTTACGTTTCTTCGTGCGTCATCGGCGGTCGCTGGAAAGAATTAGCCGTCGTTTATTCTCTGGAAACACCCTCACGTTAGATTGCCGGTGGGTAGAGGGTTCTTTCACGCATGGGTTTTGATCCGGTACAGCTTTTCAGCCCCGCTGGAGCAGTCATTACCGCCGCGTCCGGATTAGCTGTCTCGGCGGTCCTGGGCTGCGCGGCGCTTCGCTATCGAAGGCTTTTTCTGCACGCGCAGGGCGAACAGGAGAACAGCCACGCCCTGATCGAAAATCTGCACGAAGGCATATACCGCACATCGATGGAAGGAAGCCTGATCTTCGCGAATCCTTCATTCGTGAAGCTCAACGGCTACCAAACCGAGGCCGACATGCTTTCGATGGCCAGGAATATCGGAGACGAATGGTATGTCGTGCCGGGAAGAAGGGACGAGTTCCGCGCGATCCTCGACCGGGAGCATGCCGTCGAGGACTTCGTTTCTGAAGTCCATCGGCACGGGACTCGCGAACGGATATGGGTGTCTGAATCGGCGCGGCTGGTGCGCGATCCGAGGACGAGACAGCCACTCTATTACGAAGGTTCGGTCCGGGAAATCACGGAGACCGTCAAGCGCCTGGAACTCGAGGAATTGTTCAGCAAGCTTACCAGTCAGCTGCCGGGCGTCGTTTTCCAGTTCTTTTCCGACGATGGCGGCGGTCTCGTCATCTCTCATCTCAGCCCTGCCTTCGAGCGGCTCTGCGGTCTGAGCGCTTCGGCGGTGCGTGCAAAGCCCGCTCTCTTTCATGCCAACATCCACGAAGATGACCGTCAGGGATATTTCAAGTCCTTCGCCGAAGCCGCGAAAGCTCCTCATCGATGGGAATTCGAATGCCGATACAGGCAGCCGTCAGGGAAAGAGAAATGGATCCATATAACCGCCGCTCCAGAGCGATTCGGCGCAGCAGTCTGCTGGCATGGTTACATGCACGATATCTCCCTGCGCAAATGCCAGGAGATGGAAATTGAAAAGCTCGCTTTCTTTGATTCCCTTACCGGATTGCTGAATCGGCGGGCGCTGCTCACCCGACTGGAAAATGCCTTCTCCGCGCGGCGGGCGGATGGCGGGCTCGGAGTGCTCCTCTTCATTGATCTCGACAATTTCAAGACGCTGAATGACAGCCAGGGGCATCATATCGGCGACGAATATCTCGTCCAGGTGGCGCAACGGATACGCAACGGGACCCGGGAGGACACCATTGTCGCGCGCATCGGCGGGGATGAGTTCATCGTTCTGATTCCGCGGATTCCCGGTGAGCGCAAAGACGCGGACCGGGCCGCCAACGATATCGCCAACCGAATCCTGTGGGCGCTCAGGCCAAATTTCCGGTTCGGCCCTATCCGTCACCACGCGTCCGCCAGCATCGGCGCGGTGGTCTTCGACGGCGGCGAAGCGAATTCGAACGAAGTCCTTAAAAGGGCCGACATCGCAATGTACCGCGCCAAAAATGCCGGGCGCAATACGATCGCGATTTACGATCCGCAGGCCATGGCAGCCGAGGCGATGCAGGCCAAGCTCCTCAACGATCTGCGCAGCGCCATCGCCGCAGCCGAGTTCGACCTTCATTTCCAGCCTCAGATAGACCGGGCGGGGGCGATTCGCGGTGCGGAGGCCTTTCTGTGCTGGCGCGATCCCGCCTTGGGGCAACTGTCGCCGGCGGAGTTCCCGGCCGCCGAAAGGCCCGATCTGATCAACGAGATCGATCGCCTGGTGGTGCGTAGCGGGATCGAAACGCTTGCGTCCTGGCAACGGGACGAACTCAAGGCCCCCCTAAGGCTTTCGCTGAACATCAGCGCGCTCTCGCTTCTGCGTCCGCAATTCATGCAGGAACTGGCCGGGCTCGTTGCTCAACATGACGTCGATGCATCGGCGCTGGTGTTGGAGCTAACCGAGCATGTGATGACCAGGGACCGGGCGCTCATCGCGGGACAGATGCGCGAAATACGCAAACTCGGGATTCGCTTCGCGCTCGACAATTTCGGAACCGGGTATTTCTCGCTCACGGATTTGAAAGGAATGCCCTTCGACGCAATCAAGATCGCCGGAAATTTTGTCAGCGACCTGCAAACGAGCGAGAGCGACCGGACACTGGTGAAGACCATGCTGGCGATGGCGCGCACGCTTGAATTGGAAAGTATCGCCGAATGCGTCGAAACGGACCAGCAGCGCATCTTCCTGCAGCTCTTCGGCTGCAACGTCTTTCAAGGCCCGCTGTTCAGCCCCGCCCTTCCCTTACAGGCCTTCCAAGGCTTTCTCGATGAACGTTCGAGAAAGCTCGAACTGCCCGAATCCCCACCGATCGCGCTTGTCGCGACAAAAAAAGCCGGATGACGGCCCGGCTTTCTCCTGATGCTTTTGGCGCTGGTTATCCGACGATCTCGGTGTCCGAGAACCAGTATTTGATTTCCTGCGCGGCGGTTTCGGGAGCATCCGACCCGTGGACCGAATTCTCGCCGATCGAAAGCGCGAACGTCTTTCTTATGGTTCCCTCGTCCGCATTGGCGGGATTGGTCGCGCCCATCACTTCGCGGTTCCTTGCGATGGCGTTTTCGCCTTCCAGGACCTGAACCACGGTCGGGCCTGACGACATGAATTCGCAAAGCTCGTCGAAGAAGGGCCGGCCCTTGTGGACGGCATAGAAACCCTCGGCCTCGCGCCGGCTCATCCATACGCGGCGGGAAGCGACGATACGCAGGCCGGCCTCCTCCAGCATTCTGGTGATGGCGCCGGTAAGGTTGCGCCGGGTGGCGTCCGGCTTGATCATGGAAAAAGTACGCTCGATGGCCATGGAAAATCCCTTGGAGGAGATGGACGGAGTGGCCGGCTGCATAACCCGGTGGTCGCAGATTGTGAAGGGGGCATATGATTCAGGACGCGAAACCAAGTCGAATGTGGCAGGGTGATGAAAAATCCGATCCTTCGCCGCGCATGGCAGCCATGCAAAATGCTGCACTGCAATATGCCGGTCGTGCCGCTAATTTGCTCACAGGGAGGTCAAGCAACGGAGCCTGACCCATGGGGTTTTTCACCGAAATGTTTTCACGGCCGCGCCCACGCGAACATGGCCGCTATCGCGCCGCTCTTGCCGTTATCAACGCCATAAGGTCGGCCGAGCGAAACGAAATCGATATCAAGCCCGCCGACTTCCCGCGGGTGGCGCGGCAGCCGGCCTGGCGCTGATCGTTTCGACGCGGTTGCCGGCATTTCATTCCCGCCCGAAGAAATCGGCCTTTCCGAGCGGCACACCATTGTGCCGCAGGATGTCGTAGGCGGTGGTCACGTGGAAATAGAAATTCGGCACGGCGAAATGGAGGAGATATTGCATGCCTGGCATGGCCAAATCCTTGCCGCCGAGCTTCAGGACGATTTCGCGAGCTTCCGATCCGTCTATATCGGAACGCTCGAATTCCTTGAGATAACCGCAGACCCGTTCTATCCGCGCGTGGAGTTCGGTAAAGCTCGCCTCATTGTCCTCGATGGACAGGGGCGTCCGCCCGGATAGTCTCGCAGCCGCGCCCTTGGCGTGATCGGTGGCGATCTGTACCTGCCGGACAAGGGGGAACATGTCGGGAGCGAGCCTGTCGTTCAGAAAAACGGCCGGCTCTATCTTGCGCTGCGCAGCATTCGTTTCGCCCTTCGTCAGGAAATGGGAAAGACTTTTCAGCATCGTCAGGAAGACGGGCACCGACGCGTCGTACATGGAAATCGTCATACTGGAAATTCCTTCACACAGGCTGCAATAACTGCAGCGGGACAATACTCCACCAGCAATCGCTGACAAGTCTTCGACGTGCCGCATTCCTGCGCTACACCATGGAGCGGGTCCGGCTCCATGATTCGGAGGCTCCATGCGTGTCGTCCACCTTGCTTGCCTGTTCGCGGCGCTCTGCGCAAGCGCTGGTCCGGCCTTGGCCAAAGTGCCCTACTTCGATGACCGCAGCACGCCGGAGGCGGTGGTGCGCTCCCTCTATAATGCCATTAACCGGCACGAATACGCTCGTGCCTACAGCTATTTTTCCGAGCCGCCGGCGAAAGATCTGGATGCCTTCGCGAAAGGCTACGACAACACTGCCAGCGTGAAGGTATTGGAGGGCGCCGCTTCGAGCGAGGGCGCGGCGGGAAGCACCTATTTCTCGTTGCCGGTCGCGATTGAGGCGACGGACAAATCA
The DNA here is from genome assembly GCA_051960255.1 of Rhizobiaceae bacterium. Taxonomy (GTDB): domain Bacteria; phylum Pseudomonadota; class Alphaproteobacteria; order Rhizobiales; family Rhizobiaceae; genus Mesorhizobium_L. The sequence goes on along the minus strand of JBQCEL010000364.1, from coordinate 6,179 downwards.
GGAAAGAAGCAGGTCTTTGCCGGATGCTATACGTTGCGGCTTGCCGATCCGACGATCCAGACTACGCCCTTTACGCCGCTTCACATCGAGAAGGGTGATCTTGAGCCGGCCAAGGGCGACCTCACGGCCGCCTTACCGAACCGGTGCGGCGATACGCCGCCCCCGGCCGATGCGACGCTCGAGAAAGCAAAAGCGGCATTCCTGAAGGATTATGCCGGTTCCTGCCCGGTCATCGACGCGACGACTGGCGATATGACGCCGGGAAAGTGGGATATCGGCTTCAACTACGAATCCGACCCCCGCGGAACGCCCGAGAGGAAGGCGACGCTTTTTCGCTTTGCCTGCGCTCAGGACGCCAACAACGATACGGCCGTCTATTATCTGGCGGACGATAAGGGCGACATTCGCAATTTGCGTTTTGCAGTGCCTCAACTCGATATCCGCTATGGCAACGAAGAGACCAAAAAGAAAGTCGACCGCATCTATCTCATCGGATTCAGGGTTGTGAGCCAATTACCGGGGTCGGACTTCGACACGCAGGACCAGGCCATCACAGCGCACGATAAATGGGATGCGAAGGGCGACGCGGGCACGAGCGGCAAATGGATTTTCCGCTATGGCGAAACATCGCTGGTCCATTACGATGTCGATGCCGCCTTCGATGGCAAGGAGAATATGAAGCCGGTGGTCAATTACGACGCCTCGCCCTAACCGACCCGGAGGATCCGATCAGCGCCTGAGCGACAGCATCCAGTTAAGCGCCTTGCGCCAATCGACCATGCGGATTGGCGTTCCGTGCGTGCCGGTTTCAAAACGCACGAATTCAGTCGGATAACCGGGCGAGCGTTTGCGGATTTCCTCGAAGAAGGCTTCCTGGCGCCCCACCGGAAAAACCACGTCATGGCTTCCCTGCGCGAAGAAGACCGGCACCTTCAGGCGATAGGCCGAGCTCTTGAAGAAATCCTCGTCCCAGAGCGAGCCGAGGAGCAGCAGACCGGAAAGTCTCGGCGCGATAGCGGGATCTTCGGCAAGCCGCCAGCAGATATGGCCGCCCATCGAGCCGCAGGCGACGAAAAGCGCCGCATTGGGCGAGGTCTTCAGATAATGTTCGATGATAGCGCCGGTCTGGGCCGCGCCCTTGGCGCCGAAATCGGAGAAATCCGGCGAAAGATAAAGCCCGCCATTTCCCGCCATCAGATTCTTGATGCGGTTGAAATTGCCGCCGAAGGTGAAGTCGTCGACGCCCTGGCTGCGGCTGCCGCCCTGTCCATGCAGATAGACCGTGATGATTTTCGCGTCTTTTTCCGCGCCGACGGCGAAGTAGCGCAGCCAGCCTGTATCCGAAGGGAGGTAGCGGTCGTGCTGGACGCGCAGCACGCCAAGCGAGACATATTTCTCCTGCACCCTTTTCTCGGGGATGGTGTCTCGGCCATTGATGTCGCGCATTTCGCGATAGTCGAAGACCCGATAGGCGCCGCCATCCTTTTCCGACAATTGAGCCGGATAGGCGAAAAGGTCGTCCTTGAACGGTTTCAGGACAAACGGATCGGCGCGGCTGTTTGCTACAGAATTGACGAGCAAAGCGAGCGCGAGGACGGCTGCGGAAATCCCCCTAAATCGTCTCAACCGGCCAGTACTCCGCCCGCGCGCTCCATGGCGTCCGGAGTGTCCACGTCCAGTTCCGCCCCCTCCCCAATCTCGACATCGACGATTGGAGCGTCGCCGCTTTCCACGAGATGCCGCGCGCCGACATCGCCCTGGAGCCATTCAACGGCGGGGAAAAGCGATCTCGGCAGGACCACAGGATTGCCGCGCTTGCCCTGGTGTGCCGCCCGTGCGATCGCCTTTCCGCCGGCATTGCCGAAGGCTTTCAGGAGGGAGCGATAATCGGCTTCGGTGACGCCCGGCATGTCGCCGAGCACAATCATGGCGCCCGCCGCATCGCCGGCAAGGCCCTGAATTCCCGCCTTGAGCGAGCCGGAAAGGCCGTCGGCGAAATCGGGATTGTGTGCGAAGGAAACATCGAGATCGGCCAGGGCTTCGCGGATCCGAGTGGCCTGATGCCCGGTGACGACGATAAGTCCGTCAACCCCGCTTGCCAGGACGCGCTCGGCTGTCCTGCGCACCAGAGGCTTGCCGTCGAAACCCGCGAGAAGTTTGTTCGGCCCTCCCATGCGGCTCGACTGGCCTGCTGCGAGCAGCACAGCATAGATCTTGGGCCGTGCCGCCTTGGCAACGGGTTTTTCGCGGGGTTCTGGCCGGCTCGGGATTTCCATCAAAAGGCCGCCGACGCCCATCGCGGAGATATCCTCCGAATGGACCGGCACACCGGCCGCGATGCGGTCGAGCACCCAGTCGAAGCCGTTCTCCTTGGGGCTGCGGGCGCATCCGGGTGCGCCGAGGACGGGCTTGCCCTCGCGCTCGCCGAGGATGAAGAGATTGCCGGGATCGACCGGCATGCCGACATGCAGCACATCGCCGCCCGCGCGGCGGATGGCGGCGGGAAGGACATCCTCTCCGTCGGCCATGGCCGAAGCGCCGAAAACGAGCACCATGTCGCTTTCGTCGAAAATGGCGTCGATGGCGTCGGCCACGTCCTCCGCCCGATGCGGCGTGCGCCTTTCCGCGCCCACATGGCTGCCGGAACGCGCCAGCCTTGCTTCCGTTATCCTGACCGTCTTGTCGAGGACGCTGTCCTTCACGGTCGGCAAGACCGTCTGCACCACCCCGACCCGGAGCGGCCGGAAGGGATGGGCGGCGAAGGCTTCACCGCTTCTGGCGATCTCAATAACCCTATCGAGCACTTCTTGGCGAACCGCGAAGGGGATGATCTTCACCGTTGCGACCATCTGGTCGGGAACGATCGTCGCGTGTTGCGCCCGCGTCGCGATCGTCACGCTCGGATCGATGCCGTTGATGGCGTCGATCAATTCCTTGTTGACCGTGAAGACACCGGCCTCCGGAGCATGGAGATTGACCCGGCCAGTCGCCGCCGGGCGAGCCTCTATACCGCTGAATTGAAGGGCTTCCGCGATCCGCGTCGCGGCGAGATTCTCCTCCACGTCGCCCGGCTCCAGCCTGGCGACGACGAGTTCCTTGACGCCTTCCTCCACCAGTTGAGCAATGTCCTCTTTGGTGAGAAGCCGCGCCTTGCGCATGCGGAGTTTTCCGGTGGCAAGGGAGTGGGCCAGAATGGTTCCCTCCGCTTCGGCAACCGGAACAGGCCCGAATTTCATGCCGCCTTCTCCATTTCCGTGGCGCCGACGCCGCGCGAACGGAAGGCTGCGATGATTTGCGCCAGCACCGCGACCGCGATTTCCGCCGGGCTGGCGGCGCCGATGGAAAGGCCGATCGGTGCATGGATGCGCGCGATCTGCTCGTCCGTCAAACCTGCGTCGGTCAGCCGCTCGACCCGCCTCGCATGAGTTTTCCTGCTTCCGAGCGCGCCGACATAGAAGGCCTTCGCCTTCAGCGCAGAGGCAAGCGCGAAATCGTCGATCTTCGGATCATGCGTCAGTGCCGCGACCCCCGTATAGGCGTCGAAAGGCCTCTCCTTCAGCACTTCCTCCGGCCATTCGGCATGGAGAACAACAGCGGGGAAACGCTCCGGCGTCGCGAAGGCCGTGCGCGGATCGATGATCTCCGTGTCGAAGCCGGCGAGTTTCGCCATCGGCGCCAGAACCTGGCTGATATGGACGGCGCCGATGAGGACAAGTTTGGGCGGTGGCAAATGGACGTTGAGGAAGAAGTTCCTTCCTTCCGCCTCGACCGTTCCGGATTTGCCCGAGCGGAATGCCTTTTCGACAGCCGCTCCGAGATCGCCAGCAATCTGATCGCCCTCCCTGACGAGGCGGTCACGTCCATCACCGAGATCGGTGACGAGCATTGCTGCACGGCGCGCCTGCCGCTCCGCGTTGAGTTGCTTGAGAAGATGAGGATCCATCAGAACATGACCTCTCGGTAAGCCTAGCGCCCCTTCGCGCCCCCCTCTGGCCTGCCGGCCATCTCCCCCACAAGGGGGGAGATTATGCCGGCCGCTGTCGCCACGCCTATTCTGCGGCTTTGGCGATTTGACGAGGCGGAGATGAAGGTCTGCTCTCCCCCCTTGTGGGGGAGATGGCCGGCAGGCCAGAGGGGGCAACGTAGGACATTTCGCTTGCAATTATGTTCTTATCCCAGTCTTTCGACATAGACCCTGATCCTGCCGCCGCAGGAAAGGCCGACCCGCCAGGCGGTCTCGTCGGCGACGCCGAAATCGAGCATGCGCGGCTTGCCGCTCTCGATCACGTCGGCGGCCTCGGCGACTACCGCGCCCTCGACGCAGCCGCCCGATACCGAACCTTCGAAATTCCCTTCCCGATCGATGACGAGATGGCTGCCGACGGGACGTGGCGCCGACCCCCAGGTCTCGACCACGGTCGCGATCGCGACGTCCTTGCCTTCGTGCATCCATCCTTCCGCGATCATCAGCGGATCGCGGGTTTCATCAAGTCCTTGAACGTTTCCCATGAAAGAACCTCCTTTGAGGCAGGATTGCTAATCAGCATATGGCCGTCCGCCGGGAAAGTCGCCAGTTTTCATCCACAATTTCGGATCGTCGCTTCGCCGCGCATCGCCCGAGAGCGAAACGCACAGATCGGAAAGCGCCTCCAGCGTATGGACAGGCCGGAACTCGTCCACATGAGGCAGCATCGCCCTGACGCCGCGCGCCTTCGCCTCGAAGCCATCGAAGCGCAGGAGCGGGTTCAGCCAGATCAGCTTGCGGCAGGATTTGTGCAGCCGTTCCATTTCGCGCCCGAGGCTTGAAATATCATCCCGCTCCAGCCCATCGGTGATGAGGAGAACGACGGCCCCCTGCCCCAGCACGCGGCGCGACCAGAGGCGATTGAATTCGCCGATCGCCTCGCCAATGCGTGTGCCGCCCGACCAGTCCTTGACGACCGACGAGGATTGCGCAAGCGCCTCGTCCGGGTCGCGATACCGCATCTGCCGTGTCAGATTGGTCAACCGCGTGCCGAAGACGAAGGTGTGGACGTTATGGCGCTTTTCCGCCAGCGCGTGCATGAAATGCAGAAAGATGCGCGTGTATTGGCTCATCGAGCCTGAAATATCGGCAAGCACCACCAGCGGCGGATGGACCATACGCGTCGAGCGGAAGCGCGGCAGGATGAGGTCCCCGCCGGTCCTGAGCGCGGAGCGCATCATGGCCCGCTGGTCGATCTTCCGGCCACGAGGATCGGGCTTGAAGCGGCGGGTGCGCACGAGATCGACGGGAAGCTTCAATTCCGCGATCGCCCGGCGCGCTTCGGCGAGTTCCCGGGCAGTCATCTGCGCGAAATCCTTTTGCCGCAGCACCTCGTTGCCGGAAAAGGTGAAACGCGCGTCGATTTCGATCTCAGGCTCCTCCTCCCGCCTGCGCTGGTTCTCTCGTCCTTCCATCATTGCATCGCTCACACGCGATTCGGCGGCGCGCGGCTTCTGCCGTTCGCGGGAGTCCATCACGACCGGGGAAAAGAGCGCCAGCATCTTCTCGATCAACTCGCGCGAACGCCAGAAAAGCCGGAACGCCTCGTCGAAGACGGCATGGTCCTCATGCCGCGTGACGAGAACGGAATGAAGCGTCCAGTAGAAATCGTCACGACTGCCGATGCCGGACGTCAGGACCGCGTCGATGGCATCGACGACCGCCGCCGGCCCGACCCGCATGCCTGCTTTCCTGAGCGTGCGGGCGAAATAGACGATATTGTCGGCGAGCCGGCCGTCGGGGTTTGCTGCGGGGATGCTCATCGAGGCGCTCCCCACTACTCCGCCGCCGCCAGCTCCGCCTTGACCTCGCTAAGGATGCGGCGGCCCTCGCCTTCGCCGATCCTGGCAATGTCGTCCTGATATTTGAGAAGCACGCCGATCGTGTCTGAGATGGTTTCGGGATCGAGCGCGAGCCTGTCGAGTTCCGTCAGCGCGCCGGCCCAGTCGATCGTCTCGGCAACGCCCGGCGCCTTGAAAAGGTCGATCTTGCGCAGCTTCTGGATGAAGTGCACGATTTCCGCCGATAGCCGCTGGTTGGCGTTCGGCACCTTGCGCCGCACGATCTCCAGTTCGCGCTCCGCGTTTGGATAATCCACCCAATGATAAAGGCAGCGCCGTTTCAGCGCGTCGTGGATTTCGCGCGTCCGGTTGGT
>JBQCEL010000363.1:0-7755 GCA_051960255.1 Rhizobiaceae bacterium | reverse complement strand
GAGCGCACTCCCGGGACAGGGCAAGACCGCCGGCGGGGCGCAAGGCTGCGCCATATAAAAAGCATAAGGAAGGCAAGGCTTTCGCGCCCCGCTTCCCGGTTCTTTGAAATGGCCAGACGTTTCGGCGGGCGTGGTCTTTACCGCGCATGCCGCAAGCTTAGTTTCAAGTTTTTGGGGGAGCGTCGCGCCTCATGGCGCGCCCTATTTGGCGCGAGGAAGGCGGAGCCAGCGGCGAACAGGCGTGAGCGAAAAGAACTTAGGCGTGGCGATGAAGAACCCTCTCCCCCAGCGGCGAGGAGGGCGCGGCTCGACTCATTGCGTGAAGCGGGTGTTGGCGACGCGTTGCGTATAGTCGCATTTGCCGGTCACGGAATAGAAGAAGTCCGCGTTCGAGACCGGCGCGGGAACAGCGTTGCCGCCGTCTTCCCAAGCCTGGTTGCTGGTCTGTCCGCACGGCACGACGGTGAAGATATCGACGATCTGGCCCGTCGGCACCTCGGTGCCCGTCGGGTTGCCGTTGCTGTCGAAGCTGACGTCGAGATAAAGCCTGTTGGAGGTGTTCGGGTCGTTCGATTTCAGCACGCTCGGGCTGCCTTGGGGAACATCCATCTCCAGGTAGAGATCCTGCATCTGGCTGACGTCGATCGGCGCCCCGGCGCCGCTGCCGACGGTGAAGGTGCAGGTGGTCAGTAAATTGCCATCGACAAAGGAGCCCGAGGGAACGGACTGCCGCTGGTTGTAGTTCGTGCTGGTGCAGACCTGCTGCTGCTTGACATTCTGGTTGGTCTTGAACTGCCCGTTGCTGTTCGGCGTCTGCACGGTGGTCGTGCCATAGCCCTTGGCGCCGCCCTTTCCGTTATAGACATAGCTGATCCGCATCAGAGGATTGGCCGCCGTGGCCCCGAACTTGATGCCGTAGAGCGTAATCGTCTTGTTCCAGTAGCCCGACGCCTTGGTGATCTTGAACGTCGCCTGCACCAGGGTGGGCTTCTTGACGACCCCGGTCGCCACCGCGACCGGCACCTGGTCGATCCGCGCCAGCTTCATGAAACTGGTCGGCATGGAATAGTTCGCCTTCGCGCTGACATGCAGCGTCCCGTCGGGATCGAACGTCGCGGCTTCGAGCGTGGCCGTGCCCTCGCCGCCATTCGACACGTACATGGTCTGCAACATCCGCTGGCGATCGGAATCGGTCGCGGATTGCGGCATGGTGGTCAGCGATAGAGCCGCTGCATCGAGTGCGTTCTGCATGGAATTCTGGGTGCGGACTCCCATCCCATAATCCGTCGCAATGCCGACGCTCAGCACCAGAGGCACCGCGCATAAGGCGAGGATGGGCGCGAACGACCCGCGCGACGACCGGAAAAATGCTTTGACATCCAGACGCATTTTGCTTCGCTTTCCAGCCCCTTGTCCCATTTCATACAAGGCAGGAACGAATGTTGCGCTAAGCGGCTCGTTAAAATCTTATCGATCGGCTTTCATTTCGCGTCTCTCTCGCGTCGGCCGCAAAATTCGCCTCAAGGCCGCGGTTCTGCGGCGATGAACCGCGGCGAATTGCGAGTCAGGAATCGTCGAACCAGCGTGGCCCCGATGCGGCCGATCGAAAACCAAGGCTGGCCATGCTATGATTCGCGGCAAATGGGCCGTCGGAGGTCAGGAATGAAGTTTTCGGGTCGGGCGGTGGTGCTTGCTCTTTTGGGCCTGGCGGGTATTGGGGGGGGCGCGCTCCATGCCGATCCCCTCGCCAAGACGCTGTTCGCGGCGGAGAAGCTGCCGGCGCTGGGAAGGCCGCAATCGATCGGCTTCTACAGCAAGGGCTGCTTCACCGGCGGCGTCGCTTTGCCGCTCAAGGGGCCGCACTGGCAGGTCATGCATCCCTCGCGCAATCGCCGCTGGGGCCATCCGGCGATGATCAGCCTGATCGAGCGTTTCTCGGAAGACGCCTACGCCAAGCTCGGCTGGCAGGGGCTCCTGATCGGCGACATCTCGCAACCGCGCGGCGGGCCGATGTTCACCGGCCATGCCTCGCACCAGATCGGGCTCGACGCCGACATCTGGTACTGGCCGATGCCGAAGGGCGGCATGAGCGAGGCGGAGGCGGATACGCGCGCCGATCCCTCGGTGCTGAAGAAAGGCACGCTCCAGGTCAACCCGCTTCTGTGGACCGCTCAGCGCACGGCGCTTTTGAAGCTTGTGGCGAGTTATCCCCAGATCGAGCGCGTGCTCGTCCATCCCGGCATCAAGAAGGAGCTCTGCGAAACGGTGAAAGGCGACCGCTCCTGGCTGAGGAAGATCCGGCCCTTTTGGGGCCATGACGACCATTTCCACATCCGTATCGGCTGCCAGCCCGGCTCGCCCGAATGCAAGGAGCAGGCGGCGGTGCCGCATGATGACGGCTGTGGCAAGCCGCTCGCCTGGTGGTTCACCGAGGAGCCCTGGCGGCCGGCCAAGCATGCGAAGCCGAAGGCGCGCGACGTCATGACCATGGCCGCGCTGCCGAAAGAGTGCCGCGCCGTGCTTTCCGAGCCATCCCCGGTCTCGGCCGCGGCGGTGACGCTCTATCCGGCCGGAATGGAAGCGGGAGGCGCGGAAACGGCAGGCTCGGAGACGGTGACGGTGACGCCAAGCGCCTATTCCGCCGAGCATAAGCCGGTCGTGCCCTTGCCGACAACGCGGCCGAAGAAGGAAAGCCGGTAAATCTAAACGGACGGCCTTTTCTTCCAGGATCGGCGCGCCTATAGGTTCAACCGATTTAGGCGAAGATCGGCGCGGAATTCCGGCGGCGACGCGTGTGGAACGGCTCTACCGTCCACCAAGTTGTTGTGGATGGAGCACGGCGGGCGCCGAAAACGGCAAGGGTCGGAAAAACGGCCGGCGGGAATAAAAATCCAGGGAACCAACCATGGTGCAGGTGAGCGGCGACAACAATATCCTCAAATTCCCGATCCTGATCGGCGATATTGGCGGCACCAATGCGCGTTTCGCGATCCTGGTCGATTCCTATGCCGCGCCAAAGGAGTTCCCGACGGTCCGCACCGCCGATTTCGCCACCATCGACGACGCCATACAAGGCGCGATCCTCGACCATACCTCCATCCTGCCGCGCTCGGCAGTGCTTGCAGTGGCCGGCCCCGTCGACGGCGACGAGATCCGGCTCACCAATTGCAACTGGGTCGTGCGGCCGAAGGTGATGGCCGAGACGCTCGGGCTCCATGACATCGTGGTGCTGAACGATTTCGAGGCGCAGGCGCTCTCCGTTGTGGCGCTTGGCGAGGAGCATATGGAGAAGATCGGTCCCGGTCTGCCGGAACTCGACGCCGGCCGCGTCGTGCTCGGCCCCGGCACCGGCCTCGGCGTCGCCGGTCTCGTCCATGCCTGCCATCGCTGGATCCCGGTTCCCGGCGAAGGCGGCCATATGGATATCGGCCCCCGCACGGCGCGCGATTACGAGGTATTTCCGCATATCGAGACGATCGACGGCCGCGTTTCAGGCGAGCAGCTTCTGTGCGGGCGCGGCCTCGTCAACATCTATCGCGCCATTGCCAAGGCCGATGCCAAGGATGCGCCGTTCGCGACGCCGGCGGAGATCACCGCCGCCGCGCTCAACAAGAGCGACGGGGTAGCGAAGGAAGCACTCGAAATGTTCGTCACTTGCCTTGGGCGCACGGCGGGCGATCTCGCGCTTGTCTTCATGAGCCGCGGCGGCGTTTACCTCACCGGCGGCATCGCCCAGAAGATCATCCCGGCGCTCAAGACCGGCGCCTTCCGCGCCGCCTTCGAGGACAAGGCACCGCACCGGCAGTTGCTGCAGGCGATGCCGGTTTATGTCATCACCCATCCGCTCGGTGCGGTAACGGGCCTGGCCGCCTATGCGCGCACGCCGGCGCGCTTCGGCGTGGAGACGAAGGGACGCCGCTGGAGCATCGCCTGATCCGCTTGCTGAAAAATCGGTGCTGACACCGGATTGCAACACAAGCCAAGCAGCTGATTTGGAGCGATATTTTTATTGGGATCGTCACCGGCCGGCCTCGCTCGCCATCGCTGCTGCTCGATCCGCCGATCAAATCCTTCGGCGGCCATAGGCAAGAGGTTTCCGGCACGGTATGAGCATGCCACATGCGGGGCGCTCCCCGGGAGCGGGATTTGCAAGGGAAAAAGCCAGGCTTGTTGGCGCGGAAAAAGAAACAGAAGAGTTCGCCAGGGGATGTCATTGCCATCCTGCGGCGCATCATCTCCGAAAACGGGCGCGACTATGCCGGCACGTATGCGCTGACGGTCGTCTGCCTGCTGGCGGTTGCCGGGTCCGGCGCGTTCAGCGCCTGGATCATGCGTGATGTCGTCGACGAGGTGTTTTATAAGCAGCGCTACGATCTCATCTGGGTGATCTGCGGCTCGATCATGGTCGCCTTCGCGATCCGCGGCCTGGCGAGCTATGGCCAGGCGGTGCTGCTTGCCAAGATCGGCAACAATCTCGTCGCGCGCTATCAGCAGCGCCTGTTCGATCATCTGATGCGGCTGGGGCTGGGCTATTTCTACGCCAACCGGTCCGGCCATCTCGCCGCGCGCATCAACCAGAACGTCACCGGCGTGCGCGACCTTCTCGGCCTGACCCTGACTTCCGTCGCGCGCGACGCGGTCTCCGTCGTCGGCCTCGTCGCGGTGATGATCTTCCAGGATCCGCTGCTTTCCGCGATCGCCCTCCTCATAGGCCCGCCTCTGGTGCTCACCATCAACTACCTGATGCGGCGGCTGAGGCGGGTCACGCGTGAGGCGGTGGAATACAATTCCCGGCTGATCGGCGCCATGCAGGAGGCGACGCAGGGAATCGCCATCGTCAAGGCCTTCACCATGGAGGACCAGCTGTCGCGAAAGATCGCCGATTTGATCGCGATCGCGGAAAAACGCGCCAACCGCATCGCGCGCGTCGCGGAGCGCATGTCCCCTATTTCGGAGGTTCTGGCGGGCTTCGCGATCGCCGGCGTCATCGCCTATGCCGGCTATCGCGCATCCATCGATCATCAACCGCCCGGCAGCGTCTTTTCCTTCATCACCGCTCTTCTTCTCGCCTATGACCCGGCGCGCCGCCTGGCGCGCGTGCAGGTTGGGCTCGAAAAGTCGCTTGTCAATGCGCGCATGATCTATGAAATCCTCGACATTGAACCGCACCAGCGCGACGTGCAAGGCGCCGCGGAGCTTCAGGTCTCCCGTGCCGAGATCGAATTCCGCGACGTCTCCTTTTCCTATGAAGGCGGCATGCCTGTCCTGCACGGCGTCAGTTTCACCGCCACAGCCGGCAAGACGACTGCGATCGTCGGCAGTTCCGGCGCCGGAAAATCGACGCTCGTCGCGCTTCTGCAGCGTTTCTATGACGTCGATGCCGGCGTGATTGCAATCGACGGGCAGGACATCACGCAGGTGACGAAACGGTCGCTCAGGCATTCGCTCGCCTATGTCTCGCAGCAGCCTTATCTGTTCGAGGGTACGATCCGCGACAATATCCGCTATGGCCGTCCGGATGCGACCGACGAGGAGATTGAGGCGGCCGCGCGGCTCGCGCAGGCCGACGATTTCATCCGCCAGCAGAAGGATGGCTATGACACGCTCGTCGGCGAAAACGGCGTGACGCTTTCCGGCGGCCAACGCCAGCGACTGTCGATCGCCCGCGCCATGGTGCGCGACGCACCAATCCTCCTCCTCGACGAAGCGACCTCCGCGCTCGACAATGAATCGGAACTGCGCGTCCAGGAGGCGCTGGCGACGGTCATGAAGGGTCGCACCACCATCGTCATCGCCCACCGGCTTTCGACCGTGGTCGATGCGGATCATATCGTCGTGCTGCATGAGGGGCGCGTGGTGGAGGAAGGCTCGCACCAGGAACTCCTCGCCGTACCGAACGGCGTCTATGCCCGTTTCTACCGCCTGCCGAGCGAGAAGGGGCTGCAATTGGTGGACGACACGCATGTGGCCGAGAGGCCGTCGCCGGCGCCGCGGGCGAGACGGAAAGCGGGAGGATCGCGATGAGCGATATGGGGCTGGTGATCGTCGGCGCGGCCGGACGCATGGGGCAAAACCTCATCCGCACGGTCCATGAAACGCCGGGCGCCCATGTCGCCGCGGCCGTCGAGCGAGCGGGCTCGCCCGCAATCGGCAAGGATGCCGGCGAGATCGCCGGCCTCGGCCCGATCCGCGTTCCCGTGACGGATGACCCTCTGCCGGCCTTCGCCAAGGCCGATGGCGTTCTCGACTTCACCTCGCCTGCGGCAAGCGTGGAATTCGCCGGCTATGCCGCGCAGGCGCGCATCGTCCACGTCATCGGCACGACGGGATGCAGCGCCGAGGACGATGGAAGAATCGCCGCGGCGGCGCGCCATGCGACGATCGTCAAATCCGGCAATATGAGCCTCGGCGTCACTCTTCTGGGCGTTCTCGTGCGCCAGGCGGCGGCGGCGCTCGGCGCGGCGGATTTCGATATCGAAGTGCTCGAAATGCACCATCGCCACAAGGTCGACGCGCCCTCCGGCACGGCGCTGCTGCTCGGCGCAGCCGCCGCCGAAGGCCGCGATGTTTCGCTGGCGGAAGAGAGCGTGCGCGTGCGCGACGGGCATACCGGACCGCGCAGGGCGGGCACGATCGGTTTTGCCACATTGCGCGGCGGCTCGGTCATCGGCGATCATTCGGTGATCCTGGCCGGGCCCGGCGAGCGCGTCGTCCTCTCGCATTTTGCCGGCGACCGCTCGATCTACGCCCATGGCGCGGTCAAGGCCGCGCTTTGGGCGCGCGGGCGCAAGCCCGGTCTTTATTCGATGCTCGACGTCCTCGGCCTCGCCGGACGCTGAGCCAATCATCAGAAAGGCAAAAAATGTCCGGAACGCTCGTCCTCGTCCGCCACGGCCAAAGCGAATGGAATTTGAAAAACCTTTTCACGGGCTGGCGTGACGTCGGCCTGACGGAAAAAGGCCGCGCCGAGGCGAAAGACGCCGGAGAAAGCCTGAAGGCGCTTGGTCTTAAATTCGATATCGCCTACACTTCGGCGCTCAGCCGTGCGCAAAAAACCTGCGATATCATCCTCGACGAACTCGGACAGCCGGGACTGAAGACGATCCGGGACCAGGCGCTGAACGAGCGCGACTATGGCGATTTGTCGGGCCTCAACAAGGACGATGCGCGCGCCAGATGGGGCGAGGAGCAGGTGCATATCTGGCGCCGGTCCTACGCCACCCAGCCGCCGGGCGGCGAAAGCCTGCGCGATACGGGCGCGCGGGTATGGCCCTATTACATGCACGAGATGCAGCCGCACGTGCTGCGCGGCGAGACCGTTCTGGTCGCCGCGCATGGCAACTCGCTGCGCGCGCTGATCATGGCGCTCGACGGCCTGACGGGCGACGAGATCGTCAAGCTGGAACTCGCTACAGGCGTGCCGATCGTTTATCGGCTGAACCCCGATTCCACCGTCGCCTCGAAGGAAATTCTCGAAGGCTGACAATTCGCGCGGGCGTCGCCGCAATCCTGCATAAACGCGTTGACAGAAAAGCGCTCGCCCCTTACATCACCGGCCCACGTGCCCAGATGGCGGAATTGGTAGACGCGCACGGTTCAGGTCCGTGTGCCGCAAGGCGTGGAGGTTCGAGTCCTCTTCTGGGCACCATCGACCCCTAAGTGGTTGAGCTTTCTCCAAGCAACTAACGGTAAGCATCTTCCCGACTGCGAACCCGCGCCGTGAAATCTGTGCATCCTACTGCCTGGGGTTGCCAA
>JBQCEL010000362.1:0-2108 GCA_051960255.1 Rhizobiaceae bacterium | reverse complement strand
CGAGCCGGCGAGATCGCGAAAGGTGCGGGCAAGGGGATTGTCCGGCACGATGCCGAGGCCGACTTCGTTGGAAACCAGGATCACCCGGCTCGCTTCGAGCGCGGCGAGCGTTGCCGAGAGCTCGTCGACGGCTTCGGCCACGTCGCGGCCGGCGCCCAAGAGGTTTGTGATCCATAGCGTCAGGCAGTCGACGAGGATGAGGTCGTGGCGTGCCGCGGCCCTGCCGATCGCCGCCGCCAGCGCCAATGGCTCCTCGAGGGTTTCGAAGCGCCCCTCGCGTTGCCGCCGGTGCGATTCGACGCGCTCGCGCATCTCGCTGTCTAGGGCTTCGGCCGTCGCCAGATAGGCCGGCGAAATGCCGGCGCCCATCGCGAGGCGTTCGGCAAACCCTGTCTTGCCAGATCGCGCCCCACCCAAAACCAATACATGCCTGCTGCTCATCGATTCCCGCTCCGCCCGAAGGGAATTGCTTTGCGGCCGGCCGTGGCCGAACCCGCCGCAACGGTCGCATGTCATAGCACGGCCGGCGTCGGCAGAAATGCCGGCGATGCCGTTCGGTTGCCCCCAGGGTTAGCTGCCGAGGTCGGCCGGCCTTCTCGAAAGCGCGTTTATTCTACTTTCGTCGTATAGGCTTTGCCATTATGGTCCGCGCAACCTTGCGGCGCGGTCGGGGAAGGCTTGGGAGCGCAGGACGTGGCAATCTATTATCTCGGCGTCGACGGCGGTGGCACGAATTGCCGTGTCCGGCTCAGCGACGCCGATCTCAAGACGCTCGGCGAAGCCCATGGCGGCCGCTCGAACCTGCAGATCGAGAACGGCGCGCCGGCGTACAAGTCGATCATGGAGGGGACGCGCGCGGTCTTCGCTCAGGCCGGCATAGATTATGCCGAAACGGCAAATACTTACGCCTGCTTCGGCATGGCCGGCGGCCGGCTGCCCTCGGCCCGCGAGGCGTTCGAGCAGCGCGACTGGCCGTTCGCCAGGGTGCGCGTCTATGACGATATCGACATCGCGCGCGCCGGCGCGCTGGGCGGCGAGGATGGCGGCGCGGTGATCATCGGCACCGGCTCGGCGGCGCTGGCGCTGGTCGACGGGAAGCGCTTCCAGTGCGGCGGCTGGGGCTTTCACATCGGCGACCAGATGTCCGGCGCGATACTCGGGCGCGAGCTGGTGCGCTACGCGGTCGAGGCGAGGGACGACCTCTGCGCGGGATCGCCGCTTTGCGACGCGGTGATCGACAAGCTGGGCGGCTCGCTCGACGCGGTGATGGACTGGTCGTTCAGCGACCGGCGGCCGGCGGACTACGGCGCCTTGATGCCGCTCTTCTTCGAGTATTTTGAGAAAGGCGATTCCGTCGCCCGCCACATGATGGAAATCGAGCTCGGTTACGTCGACGCTTACGTCAAATGGTTCAAGGCACGCGGCGTCACGCGCCTGGCGACGGTCGGCGGCCTCGGCGAAAGGCTTTACCCGCTGCTTGTCGAGCGCTATGGCGACTTCATGGTTCCGGCACGGCACGAGCCGTTGCACGGGGCGATCATCCTGGCAAAGCAGAATTTCGGGGCACAATGAATTATCTCGACAGGAGACAGCATAGCGTGTCCAGCCGCATCATTCCGGTCCCGCCCTTCGACTATGTGGTCTTCGGCGCCACTGGCGACCTGACCAAGCGCAAGCTGATCCCCGCCCTTTACCACCGCTTCAAGGACGGCCAGTTCGACGAGGAGAGCCGCATTATCGGCGTGTCGCGCACGCCCTGGAGCGATGCCGATTTCCAGAAAGTGGCGCGCGATTCGATCGGCGAGTTCGTCGAAAAGGAATATCAGGACAAGAAGACGATCGACCGCTTCGCTTCGATCTTCTCCTATGTGCCGAACGATGTGACCGACCCGGCCAAATGGGGCGATCTCTCCAAGAAGCTGCGCGATGATCCCGATATCGTGCGCGCCTTCTATCTCGCCATCGCGCCCGACCTCTTCGGGCCGACCTGCGAATATATCGCCAAGCAGAAATACTACCGTCGCGACGCCCGCGTGGTCATCGAGAAGCCGCTCGGGCACGATCTCGAATCGAGCAAGGAAATCAACGATTCGGTGTCGAAGATCTTC
>JBQCEL010000361.1:0-7734 GCA_051960255.1 Rhizobiaceae bacterium | reverse complement strand
CCCCTCGGTCCTGCCGGACATCTCCCCCCCCATGGGGTAGAACAGCGTTCTGTGCCTGCGCCGCCGATATAGAACACCGCAGAAACAGGGCCGGCAAAAGCGGCCGGCGTAATCTACCCCCTTGTGGGGGAGATGTCCGGCAGGACAGAGGGGGGCGACGTAGAGCGCGAATCTCTAAGACAAGCCCCCGCCAATTCGGCACATTGCGATGACCCGCTGGCGCATCATCGGCATCGCTGTTCTCTGCGCCATCCTTTTCTGCGTGGGCGCCGCCATCGGTCTCGACGCCCTCGACCGCGCCTACCCGCCGCCGCTCAAGGAACTGACTTCCGTCTCGACGGAAGTCGTCGGCCGCGACGGCGAATTGCTCCGCGCCTTCGCCACGCCGGAAGGACGATGGCGACTGAAAGTCTCGCTCGACGAGGTCGATCCGAAGCTCGTCCGCATGCTGATCGCTTATGAAGACAAGCATTTCTACACCCATCACGGCGTCGATGTGCCGGCGCTTTTCCGCGCCGCGGCGCAATGGATCAGAAGCGGCCACATCGTCTCCGGCGGCTCGACGCTCACCATGCAGCTGGCGCGGCTGATCGAGCCGCGTAGCGAACGGACCATTACAGCCAAGCTCCGGCAGATCCTGCGGGCGCTCCAGATCGAGCGGCGATTGACGAAGAAGCAGATACTGGAAGCCTATCTGACACTTGCCCCTTATGGCGGCAATCTGGAAGGCGTTCGCGCCGCCTCGCTCGCCTGGTTCGGCAAGGAGCCGAAACGCCTCAGCGTCGCCCAGGCCGCGCTCCTCGTCGCGTTGCCGCAACTGCCGGAAAAGCGCCGCCCCGACCGCAACCATGCTGATGCGCTCGCCGCCCGCAACCGGGTCCTTCAGCGCGTCGCGGCGGCCGGCCTTTTCGACTTCCGTGAGGTCGCGCGCGCCGAAGCCGAACCTGTACCCGCAACGCGCCACGAGCTGCCGGCGCTTGCCGCCCAGACTGCGGCGGAAGCCATGCGCGCCAAACCTTCGGCGCATCGGATCGAGCTGACCATCAGCCGCAGCGTGCAGGAAGGGCTTGAAAACGTGGCGCGCAAGGCGGCTATCCGCACGGGTCCGAAACTCTCCGTCGCGATGGTGATGGCCGACGCGAAAACCGGCGAGATTTTGGGCGAGGTAGGCTCGGCCGATTTCTTCGACGCCGCGCGCTCCGGCTGGATCGACATGACGCGCGCCATCCGCTCGCCCGGCTCGACGCTGAAACCCTTCATCTACGGCCTCGCCTTCGAGGAAGGGCTGATCGCCCAGCAGACGATCATCGCCGACAAACCCGCCGATTTCGACGGCTACCGCCCGCGGAATTTCGACATGGGCTACCAGGGCGACGTGTCGATCCGGCAGGCCCTGCAGATGTCCCTCAACGTGCCGGCGATCCGCATCCTCGACGCCGTCGGCCCGTTTCGGCTGCTTGCCCGCTTCAGGCAGGCCGGTATCCAGGCGGTCCTGCCGAAGGATGAAGCACCGGGCCTCGCCATCGGCCTCGGCGGCATCGGCATCAGCCTGCGGGACCTCGTCCAGCTCTATACCGCGCTTGCTAACCATGGCGAGGTCTCACCCCTGCACGACAAGCCGCTCGCTGCCGGGAATGCGCAGGCGAGAAGGCTGATTGATCCTGTCGCCGCATGGCAGGTGGGCGATATTCTTGCCGGCGTCATGCCGCCGCTCGAGGCGCCGCGCATTGGCATCGCTTACAAGACCGGCACCAGCTACGGCTATCGCGACGCCTGGTCGGTCGGCTTCGACGGCCGCCATGTGCTCGGCGTCTGGATCGGGCGGCCGGATGGCGGCCCCGTTCCGGGCCTCGCCGGCTATGTCTCGGCGGCGCCGATCCTCTTCCAGGCCTTCACGCGTTCTGGCCTGCCGATCGTGCCCTTGCCGCAGGCTCCCGCCGGCGCTTTGCGGCAGGCCCGCGCCGATCTTCCCATTACGCTCCAGCGCTTCACCGCGCCGGGCGAACTTCCTTCGGTTCACGCCATGACCGAGCCGCCGCCGCGCATCATCTTTCCGCCGAATGGCGCGAGGGTCGATCTCGAAGCCGACGGCGACGCGCACCAGCCGCTGGTGCTGAAACTCCAGGGCGGCCGCGCCCCATTCCGCTGGCTGGCCAACGGCAAGCCGCTTGCCGGCCTCTCGCGCAAGCGGGTGACGGATTGGACCCCGGACGGCGGCGGCTCCTCAACGCTCACCGTCATCGACGCGGCGGGCCGCGCCGCGAGCGTCACCGTCTATATCCAATAGACGCCGGCTCTCATGCTCATTTTTTGCATTGGGTGAAACGGCGAGGGTTCGCCGCCCTCCTCATTATGAGCCCGAATGCGGCGGATCGTCACGACATTGTGCGATTGTCAAACGGCTGTCGCGTTCTACGTCCATCTGTAGCAGCCATGACGGAAGAACTTGTCAAACCGGTTTCAGCCAGCTCCTTTGTTTCGCGCTATCTGTGCACGCGCGAAGAACTGATCGCCGACGGCATCGTCCATGCCGTCGGGCTGGTCCTTGCGGCCGCCGCAAGTTCGGTTTTGCTCGCCTATGCGGGCTTTCACGCGGCGGGTCACGAATATCTTGCGACCATCTTCTATGTGGCTTCGCTGCTGACGGCTCTGTCGCTCTCCTGCGCCTACAATATGCTGCCGCTGTCGCGGGCGAAGCGGCTGCTGCGGCGTTTCGACCATGCCGCGATCTATCTTCTGATCGCGGGCACCTACACGGCTTTCCTGTCGCAGATAGCGGATCGTTCGCTGGCCCGGACCATGTTGCTGGCTGTCTGGAGCGCGGCGGGGTTCGGCATGGCGCTGAAATTGTTCCTGCCAGGACGTTTCGACAAGCTGGCGGTCGGTTTCTATCTGGCGCTCGGCTGGTGCGGCCTCGCCATTATCCCCAACCTTGCCGCGAGCCTGCCGGAAACCGCGCTCTGGATGATCCTTGCCGGCGGCATCGTCTATTCGGCGGGCGTCATCTTCTATCTGCGCCCGCAGATCCGCTTCAGCACGGCGCTATGGCACGCCTTCGTGCTCATGGGCGTCGTCCTGCACCTCGGCGCCATCATGGACAGCCTCGTCATCGCCCGTTTGAGCTGAATTCCTGTTCAGACGACCGCTTTGCGCAGGCGTTGCCGCGGTCCCTCTATGTTCGGCAGGAACACGGTAAGCAACCCGATCGCCGGCAGGTAGGAGCACATCGAATAGACGAAATCGATGCCTTTCATATCGGCGAGCATGCCGAGACCCGCCGCGCCGATGCCGCCCATGCCGAAGGCGAAGCCGAAGAAGATGCCTGCGATCATCCCGACGCGTCCCGGCAGCAATTCCTGCGCATAGACGATGATTGCCGGAAAGGCCGATGCCAGAATGACGCCGATGATGATTGTCAGGACCACCGTGCCGGCGAGGCCGCAATAAGGCAGCGCCAGCGTGAACGGCAGGACGCCGAGGATCGACGCCCAAATCACATATTTGCGACCGAAACGGTCGCCGAGCGGTCCGCCGATGATCGTTCCCGCCGCCACCGCCGCCAGAAAGACAAAGAGCAGGATCTGACCGGTCTGCACGGAGACATGGAATTTATGGACCGTGTAGAAGATGTAGTAGCTGGTGATGCTGGCGAGGTAGATATATTTCGAAAAAACCAGCAGGGCGAGCACGACGAGCGTCGCGATCACACGCGCCTGCGGCAGTTCGACCTGGGCGGTTCTCGCCTTCGAGGCCTTAGTGACGTTGGCGTGATTGCGCTTGTACCAGCCGCCGACATTCCACAGCACGAACATGCCGAGGAGCGCGGCGACCGAAAACCAGGCAAGGCTGATCTGGCCGTGCGGCAAGACGATGAAGGCGGCGAGCAGCGGCCCGATCGAGCTCCCCACATTGCCCCCGACCTGGAATACGGATTGCGCGAGGCCGTGCCGGCCGCCGGAGGCCATGCGCGCGACGCGCGACGCATCCGGATGAAAGATCGACGATCCGATGCCGACCATGGACGCGCCAATGAGGAGGATCCAATAATGCGAGGCCGAAGCCAGGAGAAGAAGACCGACAAGCGTGAATCCCATGCCGCAGAAGAGCGCGTAGGGCTGCGGCCGCTTGTCCGTGACGATGCCGACGACCGGCTGCAGAAGCGACGCCGTGCCTTGGAAGGTCAACGTCAGGATGCCGATCTGTGCGAAGCTCAGCGCATAATTCGTCTTCAGCATCGGATAGATCGCCGGAAGCAGCGACTGCATCACGTCGTTGAGGAAGTGGCAGAAAGCCAGGGCCGAAAGCACGGCAAAGACCGTCTGGTCCGCGGCGGTTTTGTCCGCCATCGTCGCGTTCTGAGACAAAACGAACTCCATCCACAGGCTTTGGAAACGGCGCGGCTTGGGTCTCGGCCATTCCCCAGAGCGCTATATAGCGCCTTGCCGCATGACCTGCTTTCGTGGATAGATCATCTTTCTTCGCGAATGGGTCAGAAAATGAGCTATGTGGACATCAGCCTGCTCGAAGCCGTTCCGCGGCCAATCGTGGCGCGGCGCGGCGAATACCCGGCCGGCGATGTCATCCTGCCGCATGAGCATCGTCGCTCGCAGCTTCTATGCGCCCTCTCCGGCGTGGCGATCGTCTCCGCCGAGCACAATCGCTGGCTGATCCCGCCCGACCATGCCTTGTGGATCCCCGCCGGCACGCGGCATTCCGTCGAAGCGATCGAGCATCTGACGACGGGCTCGATCTATGTCGAACCGGAAGCGCTTTTGGCGCGGCCTGCCCGCAGCCATGTGGTGCGCATGACCGAACTGATGAAGAGCTTGATTCTCGAGGCCGTCCGACAACCGCCCGAATATGATCCGCAGAGCCGGGCGGGCCTCATCATGGCGCTGATCATGGCCGAATTGCCGCTCCTGCCGGACATGCCCCTCAGCCTGCCGCTGCCGCGCGAGCCGCGCCTGGCGGCGCTTTGCCGGAAATTCCTTTCCGCTCCCTCGGCGCATGAGACCATCGACAGCTGGGCGAACGCGATGGCCATGAGCCGCAGCGCCTTCACGCGCGCCTTCCGCCGGGAAACTGGCCTTTCCGTCGTGGAATGGCGCCAGCAGGCCTGCCTGCTTGCCGCCCTGCCCCGCCTCGTCGCCGGCGAGAAGGTCAGCGCCATCGCCTACGACCTCGGCTATGAAAGCGCCGCCGCCTTCACCACGATGTTCAAGCGCGTCGCCGGCATGCCGCCGCGGCAATATCTGAGCGCCAGCGCCTCTCATCATGATGACAAGGAGGCGGCGGCAGACCCGGGGCAGCCCATGCGCACGGTGCGCATCAGCTAAATTACGCCGCAAAGGCGCTGTCGAATGGCCCGTGGCGGCGGTCATTCTTCGTTAAGCGTTTCTGAACGATTCGGGCTCGCTTAAGCGGAAGGAATGATATCCACGAAAGAAGGCCGCATGGGCGGCGGGGAACGGGCTTGCGGAGTTTCAGGATTTCCCGGCGAAGTTTGCTCGCCACCGCGGGGGCGTCGGCAGCCGCATCGATCCTGCCTGGCGCGCTTCGCGCCGAGGCGCCCCATAAAGGGGGCCGCCTGACGGTTGCCGCCAATTCGGAGCCGAGCAACCTCAACCCCGCCATCATCGCATCGAATGGCGTGTTCTTCGTCGCCAGCAAGATCGTCGAGCCGCTGGCGGAAGCGTCCTACACCGAAAGGCACGGGCTTGCCCCGCGGCTTGCCACCCATTGGGAAGCGGCGGATAACGGGCTCAGCATTGCCTTCCGTTTGCGCGACGGCGTCACTTGGCATGACGGCCAGCCCTTTACCTCGGCCGACGTCGCCTTTTCCGCGATGGAGATCTGGCGGAAGCTGCAGAATCTGGGAAGCGTCGTCTTCAAGGACCTGAAGACGGTCGATACGCCGGAGGACCATGTCGCAATCCTGCGCTTTTCAGAACCGATGCCCCTGCAACTGATCCGGCATGCTCTCCCCTCTCTCACCAGCGTCGTCCCCAAGCATGCTTTCGACGGTACTGATATCGCGCAGAACCCTATCAACAACCGGTTGATCGGAACCGGGCCGTTCCAGTTCGCGGAACACCGCAAGGGTGAATATTACCGTCTTGTCCGCAACAACTCGTATTGGGACAAGCCGCTGCCCTATCTCCAGGAAATCGTCTACCGGGTCTTGCCGGACCGGAACGCTGCCGCGGCCATGCTCAAAGCCGGCGAGATCGACCTCGCCGCCTTTTCCGCGGTCCCCCTCGCCGATCTAAAACAGATCACCGGGGAAAACGGTCTCGTCGTCATCACCAAGGGCTGTGAGGCGTCGACATACCAGCTCATTGTCGAGATCAATCACCGCCGCGACGAATTGGCCGATCTGGCCGTGCGCAAGGCGATCGCCCATGCGATCGACAAGGAGTTCGTCGTCAACACCATCTTTTGCGGCTATGCCGTGGCCGCAACAGGCCCGATCCCGAAAAAAGCCGAGGAATTTTATACGCCCGACGTGACGGACTATATTTTCGACGTCGCCGAAGCAAATCGTCTCCTCGACAAGGCCGGCTACAAACGCGGCGGGAACGGCATGCGTTTCAGCCTGAAGCTTCTTCCAGCGCCTTATTTCAACGAGACCCGCGCTTTCGGCGCCTATCTCAGCCGGGCGCTTGCCGCGATCGGCATCGACGCCAAGATCGTCAACCACGATACAGCCGCGCATTTGAAGGCGGTCTATATGGACCACACCTTCGACCTCGCCGTCACGCCAGCCGTTTTCCGCGGCGATCCGGCCATCTCGACCACCATTCTGGTCGAGGGCGGCATCCCCGATGGGGTGCCCTTCTCAAATCAGGGCGGTTACGACAATCCCAAGCTCGACGCGCTGATCGGCAAGGCCGCGACCACGCTCGACGAAGGCAAGCGAGCGGAACTCTACGAGGAGTTCCAGAAGATGGTGGCGGAGGACCTTCCTCTCATCAACGTCGTCGATTGGACTTTCACCAGCGTGGCTCGAAACATTGTGCACAACATCGCGAACAATCCGCGCTGGGCAGTATCCAACTGGGCCGACACATGGGTGGAGTGAGATCGCCTGGGATCGTGCGAGAGTGCCTTTGACCCGTCTTGCAGGCACGCCCGGCAAGCTCTCGCAACTTCAAACCCGGGGCGTCGGCCTCAACCCTTCAGCGCGCCCGATTTCTTCGCCGTCCACGTCGCGATGTAATCCATCAAGCCGGGCGAAAGACAATCATATGGCTCGAGCCCGACCTCCTTCAGGCGACCGCGAATGCCGTCCATCCGGCTTGGATCGACGCCGGCCTCGATTACCGAGGAGATGAAGGCCGCGAAGCCGGGAGGCGCCCAGCCATCTTCCTCGAAACGCTCGGGATGGATGAAGTCGAGCCCCTTGAACGGATGGTCGCGCTCGACCGGGCCATACATATGCACGCCGCAAACGGTGCAGGCATGGCGCTGAATGAGCGCGCTCGGATCGACGACCTTGAGCTTATCGCCATTCTCGATCACCGTGACGTTCTCATGCGGCGTCACGGCAACCATCGACAAGATCGCGCCTTGCGGCTTCCAGCATTTGGTGCAGCCGCAGGCATGGTTGTGCGCGATCTGCCCCTTGATCTTCACCTTTACCGGCTTGCTGGTGCAGGCGCAGACCAGCGTTCCCCCCTCGAAGAACGCGCTCTCCCTCGGCAGTCCGTTATCGATGCTGGGATGCAGTTTCTC
>JBQCEL010000360.1:0-4554 GCA_051960255.1 Rhizobiaceae bacterium | reverse complement strand
CCGGTCGACAAATAGCCGAAAGGCAGATGGTCGATGCCAGGGAGACCCACCGCATCGAGAGCCTCGGCCAGACCGAGTTTCGGCTCGCCTGCGAAGCGCTGCCAAAACAGGAGATTTTCGCGCACCGTCAGCGCCGTCTTCATCCCGTTCAGATGGCCGAGAAAGTGGCAGGCGGCGCCGACGCTTCCATTCTCTTCGCCGCCCTCCAGGCGAACAGTCCCTTCAGCCGGCGGAAGAAGTCCGGCTATGATCCTCAGAAGCGTCGATTTCCCCGTCCCGTTCGGCCCGGTGACGACGAGGCCTTGGCCGCTCTCAACGGCGAAATCGATACCGGAAAAAAGGATTTCCCCACCCCGTTCGCCACTGATGTTTTCGGCAATGAGCCGCATTCGTCCCCACCTTGCCAGCCCTTGCGTCGAACGAATTGCAACGCAGCAATTTTGCCCCTTGTCGTACTGGCACTCTCATACGAAATTCACTATAGAACCCGCAACACGCCAGCGGTCGGCGTGGACAGCAAATTGCGCCGAACCAGCGCGCGAGCCGCCTTGACCGGCCCGGACGCCGAGGAACGGACAGCGGAAATGACCGTACCCGCACCTTGCGCGTGTGAGCATGCAACAGGCGTCCGTCCCTCATCGGCCATCAGGATGTTAAGGGATCGCTCGTGACAAAATCACCCGACAGTTTCAAATCGCGCAAATCGCTCAAGGTGGGCGACAAGGAATATATCTATTACAGCCTCGCTGAAGCCGAAAAGAACGGTCTTGCCGGCATCTCCCGGCTTCCCTTCTCGATGAAGGTGCTGCTTGAAAACCTGCTCCGCAACGAGGACGGCCGCTCGGTCAAGGCCGACGACATCAAGGCGGTGGCGGCCTGGTTGAACGACAAGGGCTCGGCCGGCTATGAAATCGCCTACCGGCCGGCGCGCGTACTGATGCAGGATTTTACCGGCGTTCCGGCTGTGGTCGATCTGGCGGCCATGCGTGACGCCATGGTTTCGCTCGGCGGCGACCCGCAGAAGATCAATCCGCTCGTACCCGTCGATCTCGTCATCGACCATTCGGTCATCGTCGATGAATTCGGTTCCCCAAAAGCCTTCGCGCGCAATGTCGAGTTGGAATATCAGCGCAATGGCGAACGCTACCGCTTCCTGAAATGGGGCCAGCAGGCCTTCCGTAATTTCCGCGTCGTGCCGCCCGGCACCGGCATCTGCCATCAGGTCAATCTCGAATATCTCGCCCAGACGGTCTGGACGGCGGAGATCGACGGCGAAAGCGTCGCCTATCCCGATACCTGCGTCGGGACGGACTCGCACACCACCATGGTCAACGGCCTCGGCGTGCTCGGTTGGGGCGTCGGCGGCATCGAGGCTGAAGCCGCCATGCTCGGCCAGCCGGTCTCCATGCTTCTCCCGGAGGTCATCGGCTTTCGCCTGACCGGCAAGCTCAAGGAAGGCGTCACCGCCACCGATCTGGTGCTGACCGTCACGCAGATGCTCAGGAAGAAGGGCGTCGTCGGCAAGTTCGTCGAGTTCTTCGGCCCCGGCCTCTCCTCCATGGCGCTCGCCGACCGCGCCACGATCGGCAACATGTCGCCGGAATATGGCGCGACCTGCGGCTTCTTCCCCGTGGATTCCGAGACCGTCAAATATCTCACCATGACGAGCCGTTCCGAGGAGCGCGTCGCCCTGGTAAAGGCCTATTGCGAAGCGCAGGGCCTGTGGCGGAATGACGGTACGGAAGACCCGGTCTTCACCGACACGCTCGAGCTCGATCTCGGCTCCGTCGTCCCCTCCATGGCCGGTCCGAAGCGTCCGGAGGGGCGTATCTCGCTCGAAAACATCCCCGCCGGCTTCGCCGAAGCGATGGAGAGCGAGTACAAGAAGGTCGGCGAACTCGGCAAACGTTATGCCGTCGAGGGCGCCGACTACGATCTCGGCCATGGCGACGTGGTGATCGCCGCGATAACGTCCTGCACCAACACCTCCAACCCGAGTGTTCTGATCAGCGCCGGGCTGCTCGCCCGCAACGCCAATCGCCTTGGCCTCAAGCAGAAGCCCTGGGTCAAGACATCGCTCGCGCCGGGCAGCCAGGTCGTGGCGGAATATTTGGACAAATCCGGCCTGCAGAGGGAACTCGACCAGATCGGCTTCAACCTCGTCGGCTTCGGCTGCACGACCTGCATCGGCAATTCCGGCCCGCTGCCGGGTCCGATTTCCAAGACGATCAACGACAAGGGCCTGATCGGCGCGGCCGTGCTTTCGGGCAACCGCAATTTCGAAGGCCGCGTCTCGCCCGACGTGCAGGCGAACTATCTCGCCTCGCCGCCGCTGGTGGTCGCTTATGCGCTCGCCGGCACGGTGACGAGGGACCTCACTAAGGAGCCGCTTGGGGAGGACAAGGACGGCAAGCCTGTCTTCCTCAAGGACATCTGGCCGACTTCGACCGAGATCCAGGAGTTCATCGCCAAAAACGTCACGCGCGATCTCTTCGCCCGCAAATATGCCGACGTCTTCAAGGGCGACGAGAACTGGCGCAATGTCCAGGCGCCGAGCGGCCAGACCTACGCCTGGGACGATCAGTCGACCTATGTGCAGGACCCGCCCTATTTCGAGGGCATGGGCAAGAAGGCCGGCCATATCGGCGACATCAAGGGCGCCCGCATCCTCGGCCTCTTCGGCGACAAGATCACCACCGATCACATTTCGCCGGCCGGCTCGATCAAGGCGGCTTCTCCGGCGGGCGAGTACCTGACCGAGCACGGCGTCGGCATCGCGGACTTCAACCAGTATGGCACGCGGCGCGGCAATCACGAGGTGATGATGCGCGGCACCTTCGCCAATATCCGCATCAGGAACCACATGCTGGGCGAGAACGGTAAGGAGGGCGGCTACACGATCCACTATCCCTCGAAGGAAGAGATGTCGATCTATGACGCCGCGATGGAATACAAGAAGGAAGGCGTGCCGCTCGTCATCTTCGCCGGCATCGAATATGGCAACGGTTCCTCGCGCGACTGGGCCGCGAAAGGCACCAACCTGCTCGGCGTGCGGGCGGTGATCGCGCAGTCTTTCGAGCGTATCCACCGCTCCAACCTGGTCGGCATGGGCGTCATCCCCTTTGTGCTCGAAGAGGGCACGAGCTGGAAATCGCTCAATTTGACCGGCGACGAAACGGTCGAGATAGACGGGCTGGAGAACATCCGTCCGCGGCAGAAGATGGTGGCGAAGATCACTTTTGCCGACGGTAAGGCGAAGGAGGTGCCAATCCTCTGCCGGATCGATACTGTGGACGAACTCGCCTACTTCAAGAATGGCGGCATTCTGCAATATGTGCTGCGCGACCTCGCGGCATAAGCAGCCATTCCAGATCAATCAAACGCGCCGTCCGGATCCATCATCTCCGGGCGGCGTCTGTTTTCCGTGATATCCGTCCTGTTGGACGCCGGTCAGCGGATTTCAGGCAGGGAAAGTCTCACTGCAACGTGACTTCCTCTTGAAATTGCGCTGCGCTTATTGTCCTCGTCATCCGGCGCCGGATGTGGTTCCATCCCGCCGGTGAGGAAAACACCGATCATGAACTTTCGCACCCTTCTCGTTCGCACAGCCCTGATCCTTGTCGCAGGAACGGCATGCTATGGCGCGGTGGCCAAGCCGCTGGGCGTCGTCGAACTCTTTACGAGCCAGGGCTGCAATTCCTGCCCCCCCGCCGACGCGGTCCTTAACCGGTTCGCGGCGAAAGGCGACGTGATCGCCCTCTCCTACCACGTCGATTATTGGGACTATCTCGGCTGGAAGGACACGTTGGCGACGCGCAACAACACCGATCGCCAATATGATTACGCCAAGGCGTTCGGCGCTCCTTCCGTCTATACGCCGCAGGCCGTGCTCAACGGACGCACGGACGTCAATGGCGCCAAGGGAAATGCGGTCACGGCCGAATTGGACAAGCTGAAAGCGAAAGGCGAGGGACTGACGGTCGACGTCTCCGCCACCTATGAGGGCGACCGCGTCGTCGTCCAGACCGGCGACGCCAAGGGGGCGGAAAAAGAAGCGAACGTCGTTTTCGTCTTTTTCGATCCGGCGCGGCAGGTGAAGATCGTGCGCGGCGAAAACAGCGGCCAGACGATCACCTACCGCAACGCCGTTATCGCCACCCAGACGGCCGGCATGTGGCACGGCAGGGCCGCCCGTTTCGAATTGCCCGAAAGCGTAATGAAACGCGAGGGCGCCGGCGGCTGCGCCGTGTTGCTGCAAGCCACGAAAAACGGGCTGCCGGGGCCGATCATCGGCGCGGCGATGGTGGAGAAACCGGGCAGCTGACATCGCCCTTTCGCGAGCCGGAGCGCCTTTGCGATATGTCTTGGAAGCTCATCCTTCGGATGACTGGCGTCCGCGCGTCTCACCATGCGAAGCCACAGCGCGCCTAGATGTGTTTGATCCCGGGCTTTAATGGAGCATCCTTGTCACCCGAATCAAAGGATGCGCTATGGGCCAGGTTCACCATGGGAGCGCCACGACGACAGCGGCGGTCCGTCGAGCGATACAACATA
>JBQCEL010000359.1:0-14804 GCA_051960255.1 Rhizobiaceae bacterium | reverse complement strand
TCATGACGGACCAGCCGGTGATGGCCGATACCGCCGAGGCGCATCGGGACTCGGCTCAGGGCGAGTTCTATGACAAGGCGGACGAGGAGATCGTGCTGACTATCAAGGAACTGCTCGATACGCGGGTTCGTCCGGCGGTCGCCCAGGATGGCGGCGACATCACCTTCCGCGGTTATGAGAACGGAACGGTCTTCCTCAATATGAAGGGCGCCTGTTCGGGCTGCCCGTCCTCCACCGCCACGTTGAAGCACGGTATCCAGAACCTGCTGCACCATTTCATCCCTGAAGTGGAGCATGTAGAGCAGACGGTGTAGCGGGCGGTTCTGACTTGTCCCATCCCGCAAGGGTTCAGAAATAAAGAAACCGGGCTTTTGGCCCGGTTTCTTCATTCTGGACGTCTGTTGCCGAGACGGTCCGCGTCAATGTCTTGCCAGTCGCTTCGCGACCTACATCACGATCACCTTGTCGCCGACCTGGGCGCGGTTGTAGAGGTCGATGATGTCCTGGTTCATCAGCCGGATGCAGCCGGAAGAGACCGCGTGCCCGATGGAATTCCATTCCGGCGAGCCATGCAGGCGATAGCCGGTGTCGTGACCCTTGGTGAAGAGATAAAGCGCGCGCGCGCCGAGTGGGTTCATCAGGCCCGGATCCATGCCGTCGCGATATTTCGCAAGTTCCGGCTGCCGCTTGATCATGGCGGCGGGCGGCGTCCAGTGCGGCCATTCACGCTTCATGGCGATATGGGTCGTGCCCTTCCACGAGAAACCCTCGCGCCCGACGCCGATGCCGTAACGCATCGCCTTGTCATCGCCCATAATGTAATAGAGGAACTTGTCCTTCGTATCGACGATGATGGTTCCCGGCTTTTCGTCGGTGGGATAATCGACCTCCTGGCGACGGTACTTGACCGGCACCTCCGAGATTGGAACGGCGGGAATCACATAGCCGCCATCGGCCTCGGCGCCGTAGGCGTTTGTGAACATCGCATTGAGCGTGCCGCTGCTCATGCAGCCCGTAAGCAGGGCGGCGCATGCCAGCACCGCCAAAGTGAGATAAGTCTTTGCAGTCATCCCCGATTCCATCAACTCTCGCGCGAAATTCCGCCCGATTCGAGCCCCTTTTTCGTCAACTTTCATAGGTGCGGTTGTGTTTGCTTGCCAAGCGCCTAAATCCTTTGGGTACGGCAGCGGGTGCAGTTCATCCGGCCGTTATTGCAATTGTGTCACAGCAATTCACGAAAGCGTGATTGCCAGACCGGATTTTGGGGAGCGTGCGCGATGAATGTCGGCGATGCGGCGGAACGGTCCGGCCTTCCGGCCAAGACAATCCGCTATTACGAGGAGATCGGATTGATCCATCCCTCGCGATCCGAAAACGGCTACCGCAACTATAGCGGCGGCGACATTCATCGCCTCGCCTTCCTTCGGCGCGCCAGGGGGCTGGGCTTCTCCATTGAAGACTGCCGCCATCTCATGGCTCTTTATGAGGATCGCAGCCGCGCCAGCCAGGAGGTGAAACGCATTGCGAACGCCCATGTCGAAGCTATCGATGCGAAACTGCGCGAATTGCAGTCGATGCGGGCCACCTTGCAGCGGCTGATCCAGGCTTGTCATGGCGACGAAAGGCCGGACTGCCCAATCCTCGACGATATTGCCGGAGAAAAGGCGGACGCCGCCTGAGCGGCTTTCTGTCGGATATGCCGGGATATTCGCCTTGATGAAGCTCCGCGCCGGTTGACGCCGGCATCCCCGGCGACGATAGGAATGACTTTATGACCAATGTTCCCGTCCTCGGTATCGTCCGCCTCCCACACGCGGAAGGTTTGGAGCTTCCCGCCTATGAGAGCGAGGGAGCCGCCGGCATGGATCTGCGCGCCGCCGTACCGGAAGACCGGCCGCTCATCCTTCTGCCCGGCCGGCGCGTGCTGGCGCCGACCGGCCTTGTCCTTGAACTCCCGTCGGGCTTCGAGGGGCAGGTGAGGCCGCGTTCCGGTCTCGCCCTGAAGCATGGCATCACATGCCTCAACACGCCCGGCACGATCGACAGCGACTATCGCGGCGAGGTCAAGGTGCTGCTGGTCAATCTGGGAGACGAGGATTTTGCAGTGACGCGCGGCATGCGCATCGCGCAGCTTGTCATCGCGCCCGTCAGCCGGGCGGCCATCGAGATCCGCAGCCTCGCGGGAACCACGGCGCGGGGAGAGGGCGGGTTCGGATCGACGGGACTGCGTTAGCTCCCGACGCCGGTTCTCTTCACATTCCTTTTGAACGAACAATCCGCGGAGCAGCGGGTTCTGTCCTTTCAACAGAAGGAGACGGAACATGCCTGATATCGGCTCGAAGAAAGTCGCGATCCTCGCCACCAACGGCTTCGAACAGTCAGAGCTTGAGGTCCCGCGCGACAGGTTGAGGGAAGCCGGGGCAGAAGTCGAGATCGTCTCGCTGGAAGAGGGCGAGATAAAGGGTTGGGACAAGAAGGATTGGGGCCGTCCGGTGAAGGTCGACCGGACGCTCGACGAGGTTTCGGTCGACCAGTATGACGCGCTCGTTCTGCCGGGCGGCCAGATCAATCCCGATCTCCTCCGCGTCGAAAAGAAGGCGGTCGATTTCGTGCGGTCTTTCCACGACAGCGGCAAGACGCTTGCGGCCGTTTGCCACGCGCCCTGGCTGCTGATCGAGGCAGGAATCATCAACGGCCGCCGGGTGACGTCCTACAAATCGATCGTCACGGACGTCAAAAACGCCGGCGGCAAATGGGAGGATTCCAAGACCGTCATTGACGGCAATCTTATCACCGCCCGCAATCCGGGCGATCTCGAGTCCTTTTCGGGCGCGATCATTGAGGCGCTTTCGGGTGGGCAGTCACACGGCGTCGCCGCCGAATAGCCGCCGCTCCGGACGCCTGTCGTTTCTCCTGACAAGATCGGTCTTCGCAGCCGAACCCCGCCGGCCTATAGTTGCGCGGCGGTCCGGCGCGGAGGATGGAGATGGCGTCAAAGACGAACAGTGAATTTCGCAAGCTGCATGAGGGACCGGGAGCCTTCCTGATTCCAAATCCATGGGACATCGGCACGGCGAAAGTGCTCGCGGCGCTCGGTTTCAAGGCATTGGCGACGACGAGCGCCGGCTTTGCTTTTTCGCGTGGCTTGCCTGACGGCGCCATTCCCTTCGAGCAGAGGATGGCGCATTGCCGGGAGATCGTCGGGGCGACGAGCCTGCCCGTCTCCGCCGACCTCGAAAAGGGCAAGGGCGACACCCCCGACAGCGCCGCGGAAACGATCTTCGCGGCGGAAGCTGCGGGGCTCGCTGGCTGTTCGATCGAGGATTCCACGGGCGATCAGGGCAGGCCGATCTATGATTTCAGTCTCGCGGTGGAGCGCGTCGCGGCGGCGGCCGATGCGGCGCGCGCATTGAACCGCGATTTCGTTTTCACGGCGCGTTGCGAGAATTTCCTCTGGGGGAAAAACGACCTCGACGACACGATCAAGCGGCTGCAGGCCTATGAGAAGGTCGGTGCGGATGTGCTTTACGCGCCCGGCCTGACCGACATAGACATGGTGCGCGCCATTTGCTCTTCCGTATCAAAGCCGGTCAATGTGCTTGCCGTCCACCAACTCAGTCTGCGCGAGCTCTCGGCAGCTGGGGTTCGCCGCGTCTCGCTCGGCTCGCGCCTGACCAACCACGCCTTCGCCGGTCTGGAGAAGGCGTGCCGGGAAATGCTCGAGCACGGCACTTTCACCTTCGCGCGTGAAACGATGCAACTTGGTTCGCTGCAGGCCTTCTTTTCGCACGACGCCGCGAAATGATCCCGCTGGAGCAATTCCAGCAAAAGTGTGTAGCGGTTTTGCGTCCGGAATTGCGCACAAGCAGAAGAAGGAGCATTTCGATTGAAAGATAGAAATGCTCTGGATGTCGTCGACATGCACACCGGCGGCGAGCCGCTCCGGATCGTCACCGCCGGCTATCCGCCGCTCCCGAAGGGCGCGATCCTGGAAAAGCGCGCTTATGTGCGCGATAAGCTCGATCATCTGAGGCGCTTGCTGATCTTCGAGCCGCGCGGCCATTACGACATGTATGGCGCGCTTCTGGTCGAGCCTTATTTGCCGGGAGCCGACCTCGCGGTACTCTTCATGCATAATGAGGGCTATTCGACCATGTGCGGCCATGCCGTGATCGCGCTCGGCCGTTATGCGGTCGATCATGGCCTTGTGCAGGCAGTCGAGCCGATCACCGAGGTCAACATAGAATGTCCTTGCGGCTTGGTTCGGGCTTCCGTCGAAGTCGAGAACGGCAAGAGCGGCGCGGTCTCCTTCGAAAGCGTGCCGGCTTTCCTCTTCGCGCGCGATGAGACCATCCATTTATCGTCTTACGGACGCGTCACCTTTGACATCGCCTATGGCGGCGCTTTTTACGCGCTGGCCGATTGCCGCCAGTTCGGGCTTGAATTCGGCAGGGACCGCGCCTCGGCCTTCGTGGCGGCTGCGACCACGCTTACCGAGAGGCTGAAGAAGGATTTTCCGCTTTCGCATCCGGATCATTCCGATCTCGCGTTCCTTTACGGCGCCATTCTGACAGACGGCGAAGAAGCGTGGTCCGAGCGCCCGACCCGCAATGTCTGCGTTTTCGCCGATGCGGAGGTCGATCGTTCGCCGACCGGCTCCGGCGTCACCGCCCGCCTTGCCGCCATGCACGCGAAAGGATTGATCGATCTCGGGCAGGAACGGGTTTTCGAGAGTATCGTCGGCTCGCAATTCCGCGGCTCGGTCGTCCGCCGGGAAAGGGCAGGTGTCCACGACGCCATAATCGCCCGCGTTGCCGGGAAGGCGCACTATACGGGGAAAGCGGAATTCACGCTGGAAGAGGATGACGTGCTGGGACGCGGATTCCTTGTCCGCTGAAAAGACGGTTCGTTAGAGAAAGGATGGCCTTTTAGCTGCGGAAAGAGCCCCCCGCCGCTTTCAGTGGGTGATCGCCTGTCCCCGAATCATGAAGCCCGTACGGCGGGCGCAGGCCGGTCCCGGTCCACGCATGTAGTGCCGTTCGGGTCGATAGCTCGGAACCAGGAATTCGCGAACAACGATGGCGCAACCCGCCATTTGTGTCCACAAACGCATTTCCCGTCTCCCTTTCCCATCGGGAAGTCCCTTCCGATCCGCCAACCCTAGCGTAGAAGCGTGAATGAGCCGTGAACGGGGTATTAAGGATCAGGCAGGGCAGGGCGAATCACGCGAACTGGCCGACGCTGGAGCCAATGGCGGTCCACCCCGAACCGGCCTACGCCAGCAGCGAGGAGGCGAACGATGCCCGCCCCTTCGGCGTGAACAGGATGGCGCGGCTTTTCGGATCGCGATAGGCCCATTTTTCCCTGAAAACCTGCGCGAGGATGGCGGCGCCGAGAGCGCCGGCAAGATGGGAGCGCCTGACGCTCCAGTCGAGGCAGGCCCGGCAGATGGCGCGGCGCTGCCTTGTCAACGCTTCGAGATTGATGTCGTGCACCTCGCAGAACATTTTCGCGCCCGGGCCGAGCTTCAGCGTGTCGTCCTGCCGCGTGACCACCCGCTGGCACAGGAGGCTGTCGAGCAGCGCCACGCCGGCGTCACCGGCGAGATGATCGTAGCAGATCCGCGCCTCGCGCATCCTTACATCCCTCGGGCCGGGCCGGGAGCGCTTCGGCCCGGTCGCGGCGACACCCATGATCGCTTCCAGCATCGTCGCCACGTCCGGTCCGGAAAGGCCGTAATAGCGATGCCGACCCTGCGAGGTTAGGGCCAGGAGCTTGCCTTCGGTCAGCCGGGCGAGATGCGAACTCGCGGTCTGCAGCGTGACGCCCGCTTCGAGCGCCAGTTCGCTCGCCGTCAAGGCGCTGCCGCCCATCAGGGCGCTCAGCATGTTGGCGCGCGCCGGATCACCGACGAGGCTCGCCACCCTCGCAATGTCAGGTCCGTTCTTCATGGTTCGACCGTAATCGAAGCATTGATGCGGCGCAAGTTTTATTCTCCGCCGCATCGGATCTGGTCCATGCGGACGGAAGCGCCCTTGTGACGCATTTTCAAGGCGTGAATGGGGCGCGCCGTCGCCCAAACCGGATCCACGACGCCTGCTGGAGAACCGGAAATGGCCATCACGTGCTTTATTCGCTATGAGATCGAACCGTATGCGACGGAGGAATTCGCGCAATATGCGCGGAATTGGGGGAAGGTCATTCCGCGCTGCGGCGCCGATCTGACCGGCTATTTTGCTCCGCATGAAGGCTCGGCGACGACGGCTTACGGCGTTTACAACATCGCCAGCCTCGCCGACTATGAGGCCTATCGCGGGCGCCTGCTCGCCGATCCGCTCGGGCAGGAAAACTATGCTCTCGCCAAGCGCGGAAAATTCATCCGGAGAGAGGATCGCATCTTCCTCCGGCGCGTCGATGCGGGTTTCTGATTTGCGCATGTCGCTGTCCCGAAACCGCTGAACGGTTTCGGGAAAAATTCATTGGGAGAACATCGATGATCGCAGTCATATTCGAGGTCGAGCCGGCGGACGGCCGTTTCGACGCCTATCTTGATTTTGCCGCCAGGCTGAAGCCGCTGCTTGAACAAATGGACGGCTTCATCTCGGTGGAGCGCTTCCAGAGCATCACCGATCCAAAAAGAATCGTGTCGCTTTCCTTCTGGCGCGACGAAGAGGCGGTGGCGGCCTGGCGCAACACGCCCGAGCACAGGGCGGCGCAGAAAGCCGGCCGTGGCGGTATCTTTGCCGGTTACAGGCTGCGCATCGCCGAGGTCGTCCGCGACTACGGCATGGACCGGCGCGAGGAAGCCCCGCCGGACAGTAGGAAGGTCAATGACGTCGTCTCTCGCTGAAAGACGGGAACATCGCGCAGCGCCTCTTGTTCGGAGGATGGGCAGGTAAGGCAGGCCGGGAGTCCCGGCTCCGAGCTTGACGAAGCTAACGAACAACAAGAGGAAGGTGACGACGATGGGCCTCTTTTCCAAAGACATCAAGTCGATGAACGACCTTTTCGAGCACCAGCTGCGCGACATTTATTATGCCGAGAACCAGATCGTGAAAGCGCTGCCAAAGATGATCGACAAGGCGTCGAGTTCTGAATTGCGGGACGGCTTTTCCCAGCATCTTGAGCAAACGAGAACGCATGTCGCCAGGCTGGAACAGGTCTTTGAGATGCAGGATTTGACGCCCGAAGGCGTCGATTGCCCTGCGATCGACGGCATCATTGAGGAAGCAGATGATGTTTCCGGCGAAGTCGCCGACAAACGGGTGCTCGACGCGGCGCTGATCGCGGCGGCTCAAGCCGTGGAGCACTATGAGATTACCCGTTACGGTACGCTGATCGCATGGGCGCGGGAACTCGGCCGCAGCGATTGCGTCTCTCTTCTCGAGAAGACGTTGGAGGAGGAAAAGGCGACCGACGAGAAGCTTTCGAGCCTCGCCGAGACCAATGTCAATCTGCGCGCGGCCGAATAGCTTGTAAGCGCCGAAGCAATTACGACCCGCCAGACCGCCGGCGGGTCTTTTTATGAGGCGAAGGAGCGTGCGGGGTTCGATCGGTTGCCTTCGCGTATGGCTACGCCCTTATAGACGTGCACCATGAGCGCCGCGGCAAAGAGAGGCGTCAGGAGGTTGAGGAGCGGGACAGCCAAGAACGCCGCGATGATCAGCCCGGCGACGAAGACGCGAAGCGCGTTTTGCCGTCGCAGCGTTTTGGCCTCCGCCTCGGAAAGGAATCGCATCGCGGCGAACTCGAAGAACTGCCGCCCGAGCAGATAACCGTTCACGGCAAAGAAGGCGACGAGATTGACGCCCGGCACGAGCAGCAGCAGGAGCGCGACGAGATTGCCGGCCACCATCACGCCGAAGAATTTGATCGACAGGATGACGGATGGGATAAGCGGCATGGCCTGGCCGGGCGGGTCCGCCGGATAGTCCTTGCGTTCGACCGCTTCGGCGACATCGTCGATGAAAAAGCCGGCGATGATCGCCGCGACGGGGCCGATGAGGAAGGCGAGGCCGATTGCAAGACCGAGGCCGGCGATAATCGCCGCCGCCAATCCGAGCCAGTCCGCCCATGCGGGAAGCCCCGGCCAGAGCGACGCCATCCAGGGAAGGGCAAAAGCGTCGAAAAGCCCGTGCAGCAGGAGCCACAGGATCATCAAGGCCGCGATGGTCAATCCGAGCGACTTCATGAACGCGGCCCTGAAGGCGGGCGAAAAAAGTTCCATCAAGGCGGCGCGCGTGGCGTCAAACAGCATCCGGCACTCTCCGAAGGGGCATGGCGCTTCCAGATGACCGCCATGGCCCGGCTTTCCGCAGATAGGAAGGCCGGAAAAGCGCCGCAAGTCTTGCAAATCGGCGGCGTCGCGTTACACCGGAGCCTCTCGCCTGCGCGGCTTTCCCCGAACTGCTCGAAACGGAGAATTTCATGAGCCGATATGACGTGCTTTGCATCGGCAACGCCATCGTCGACATCATCGCCCCGGCCGAAGACGATTTCATATACGAAAACGGGATCATCAAGGGCGCGATGAATCTGATCGACGCGGAAAGGGCGGAATTGCTCTATGCGCGCATGGGGCCGGCGACGGAAGCCTCGGGCGGCAGCGCCGGGAACACGGCGGCGGGCCTTGCGAGCTTCGGCAGCAAGGCCGCCTTTTTCGGCAAGGTGTCCTCGGATCATCTCGGCAACCTCTATACGCGCGACATCCGCGCCAAGGGCGTCGCTTTCGACACAAAACCGCTTCCCGGCAACCCGCCGACAGCGCGATCGATGATCTTCGTCACGCCGGACGGCGAGCGTTCCATGAACACCTATCTCGGTGCCTGCGTGGAACTTGGACCGGACGATGTCGAACCGCAAAAGACCGAAGCCAAAGTGACTTATTTCGAGGGCTATCTATGGGACCCGCCGCGCGCCAAGGACGCTATACGCCAAGCGGCGAGATTGACCCATGAGGCGGGAGGCGAGGTCGCGATGACGCTTTCCGACCCCTTTTGTGTCGACCGTTACCGCGACGAATTCCTCGACCTGATGCGTTCCGGCACGGCCGATATCGTCTTTGCCAATGAGCACGAATTGCTGTCGCTCTACCAGACAGCCGATTTCGATACGGCCCTGGAAGCGATCCGCGAGGATTGCCGCGTCGCCGCGGTGACGCGTTCGGCCGACGGCTCCGTTATCCTGCGCGGAAACGAGACGGTTCCGATCGAGGCGATCGCGATCGAAAAGCTGGTCGATACCACGGGCGCGGGCGATCTCTACGCCGCTGGTTTCCTGCATGGCTATACATCAGGCCGCACTCTCGAAACCTGCGGCAAGCTTGGTTCATTGGCGGCCGGTCTCGTCATCCAGCAGATCGGGCCGCGCCCGCGCGAGAACCTCAGGGAAGCCGCCGTGAAGGCGGGATTGATCGGGTAGCTGAACGACAGGGACCGGAACAGTGGCCGGGAACTCGGAAGCCGCAAGCAAATTCGACCCTGGCCGCGCGGCGGAGTATGAGGAGCAGAGCCGGATCGCGCTCGCCGGATACGATGCTTGCCACGAACTTGCCGCCTGCATCCTTGCCGCGAAGCTCGGAACGGGAAGCGAGGCCGATATTCTCATTGC
The DNA here is from genome assembly GCA_051960255.1 of Rhizobiaceae bacterium. Taxonomy (GTDB): domain Bacteria; phylum Pseudomonadota; class Alphaproteobacteria; order Rhizobiales; family Rhizobiaceae; genus Mesorhizobium_L. The sequence goes on along the minus strand of JBQCEL010000359.1, from coordinate 5,195 downwards.
CGGCGCGGGCGGCACGGCAAACGAAATCATCATCGCCGCCCGGCTCGAGCCGCGATGGCGCTTCATGGCGGTCGATCCGTCAGAGCCGATGCTCGACCTCGCTCTGGCGCGGGTGAAGGAGAAGGGCCTTTCAGATAGGGTCCGATCGCATCTCGGCTATGTCGAGGACCTGCCGGAGATGGAGCGTTTCGATGCCGCGACACTCATCGGCGTTCTGCACCATCTGCCGGGAGATGGTGCGAAGCTAGGCATGCTGAGGGCCTTGGCTGATCGCATGAAGCCTGGAGCGCCGCTCATTCTCGCCGGCAACCGCTATGCCTATGCGAGTGAGCCGCTTCTGCTTGCGGCGTGGGGCGAACGCTGGCGCATGCATGGCGCGACGCCTGATGAGGTCGACGCAAAGCTGGCCCGCATCCTGCAAGGCGCCGATCCGCCGCATTCCGAGGAAGCGGTGGCGGCATTGCTTGCCGATGCGGGTTTCGGCCAGCCCCTCCGCTTTTTCTCCAGCCTTTTCTGGGGAGCCTGGATCGTCGCCCGCATGCCCGATTGAGGAACCGGAGGGAAAGCTAAACCGAGATCGTCTTCAGGCGGTCGGCGACAAGCAATGCGAGGCGTCGGGCAACCTCTTCCTTTCCCATTTCCGGCCACTCCTCGACGCCGGCTTTGGAGACGATTTTCACCCGGTTCCTCTCGCCGCCCATAACGCCCGTCCCCTCCGAAACGTCATTGGCGACAATGAGGTCAGCGCCCTTTTTTCTGAGCTTGGCGGAGGCGTTCTCGACCAACTTCTGCGTTTCGGCGGCGAAGCCGACGACCAGATAGGGACGCTGGCTGGAATGACCGATCTCGGCGAGAATGTCCGGGTTTTCACTCATCTGAAGGGAAGGGGGCGCCGAACCCGCCTCCTTCTTGATTTTCTCTCCCGACGCTTCCGCCACGCGCCAGTCGGCCACGGCGGCCACCATGACCGCCGCGTCGGCTGGCAACTCACCCATCACCGCATCACGCATCTGCCGGGCGCTTTCGACATGGATCACCGTGACTCCCTTGGGATCGGCAATGGAGACGGGTCCCGATATCAGCCTGACATCCGCTCCGAGCCGCGCCAGCGCCGCGGCGATCGCGTGGCCCTGCTTGCCCGAAGAGCGGTTCGCGATATACCGGACGGGATCGATCGGCTCATGCGTCGGTCCGGACGTGATGATGATGCGGCGGCCGCCAAGTGGCTTCGGACTGTCGTCGAGAAGCGCCTCGACGGCCGCAATGATCTGAAGCGGCTCGGCCATCCGGCCTTCGCCCGCTTCGCCGCTTTCCGCCATTTCTCCCTTTTCGGGTCCGACGAAACGGATGCCATCCTTGAGAAGCATGGCGCGATTGCGCTTGGTTGCCGGATGACCCCACATTTTCGGGTTCATGGCCGGCGCGATAAGCACGCTCTTGTCGGTCGCGAGAAGAATGGCGGTGGCAAGGTCGTCGGCGATGCCCGCCGCCATCTTCGCCATCAGATCGGCCGTTGCCGGCGCGACAAGGATGAGGGCGGCTTCGCGCGCCAAGCTGATATGGCCGATGTCGTGCTCGGCCTTTCGGTCGAACAGGTCTGTAAACACCTCCGAACCCGCTAGCGCGCCGGCTGCGAGCGGCGTCACGAATTGCTGCGCCGCCCGCGTCATCACGACCCGCACGGACGCGCCGCGTTCCCTCAGCCGCCGGATGAGATCGAGGCTCTTATAGGCCGCGATGCCGCCGCCGATGATCAGGAGGATGCGTTTGCCGGAAAGGGTCATGCTGCTCCGGCCTCGCCGGTTTCTTGTCCATGCAATTTACGAAATGGCGGCGATCCAGTCAAAATGCCCGCCAGCAGGCAAAGAGCAAGGCCAGCGCAATGATCCAAAGCGCGACATGGCCCCAGCGCGAAAAGGTACGGTGCGCCTTGCCGACGGCTTTCGTCGTCTCTTCATCAAGCCGCAAGCCGTCCTGGGCGATTGTTTCAATTTCCCGCGCCAACCTGTCCGCCCGCTTCGCGAGATCCGGCAATTGACGCGCGAGCGAGAGCAGCACGTGGAGCCCATCCTTGGCATCCGTGATCATGCCGCGCGGCCCGAGATTGGAGGCGATCCATTGCGAGACGACGGGTTCCGACGCCTTCCACATGTTGAAGGCGGGATCGAGCGATCGTGCGACGCCCTCGACGACGACCATCGTCTTCTGCAGCAAAAGCAGTTCCGGCCGCGTCTCCATGTCGAAAAGTTCGGTGATTTCGAAGAGCAGCGTCAACAGCCGCGCCATCGAGATCGTGTCCGCCGACTGTCCGTGGATCGGCTCGCCGATCGCGCGGATTGCCTGCGCGAACGCCGCCACGTCATGCTTGTGTGGAACATAGCCCGCCTCGAAATGCACCTCCGCCACGCGCACATAGTCGCGCGTGATGAAGCCGTAGAGGATTTCAGCGAGATAGCGGCGTTCCTTCTTGCCGAGCCGTCCGGTGATGCCGAGATCGACGGCAACGATCGTGCCGTCCGGCGTAACGAAGAGGTTGCCCGGATGCATGTCGGCATGGAAGAAGCCGTCGCGCAGCGTATGGCGCAGAAAGGACTGGATCAGCGTCGCGGCCAGCTTATGCAAATCGTAGCCCGCTGCTGCCAGCGCCGGAATGTTCGACATCTTTATTCCGTCGATCCATTCGAGCGTCAGAACGTCCCTGCCGGTCCGCTCCCAATCGACGGCAGGCACGCGGAAGCCGGGATCGTCACTGGTGTTTTCCGCCAATTCCGAAAGGGCTGCCGCCTCGAGGCGCAGGTCCATCTCCATCCTGGTCGTCTGCGCCAGGGTCTCAGTCACCTGCACCGGCTTCAGTCGGCGGCTCGAACGGATGTAGCGCTCCTGCAGATGCGCCGCGAGGAAATAGCTTTCGAGGTCGTTCTGGAAGCGCCGCCGCACGCCCGGCCGGATGACCTTGACCGCGACCTTCTTCTCGCCTCGCGCATCCGCGACATGGGCGGGGTGCACCTGCGCGATGGACGCCGCCGCGACCGGCTCGCCGAAACTGGTGTAAAGATTCGCAATCGGCCGGCCGAGCGAACCTTCGATCGCCATGATCGCCTCCGCCCGCGGAAAGGTATCGACGCTGTCCTGCAGGCTTGCGAGATCGGCAGCCAGATCGTGGCCGACCACGTCGGGCCGCGTCGCGAGAAACTGGCCGAGCTTAATGTATGAAGGACCGAGACGTTCAATCGCGCGCGCCAACCGCTCCGAGCGCTGGCGCTCTTCGGATCGGCGGCGGGCGAGCAGCGAGCCGATGCGCCAGCCGAGCTTGGGCAGGCCGGAAAGCTGGTCGCCCGGCATGGCGGCGACGACGCCTTCGCGCGTCAGGATCCAGCCAGCCCGCACCAGGCGGAAATAAGCCGCGGGTCTGCTCATCGATGCCGGCCGCTCCTCAGATCTTCCAGCCGGAATGGAGCGCGGCGATGCCGCCCGAATAGTTTCGGAAGGTGACGCGTCCGAAACCGGCCGTCCGCATCATTCCGGCGAAATTCTCCTGGTTGGGGAATTTGCGGATCGATTCGACGAGATAGCGATAGGGTTCGCCGTCGCCCGCGACCGCGCGCCCGATCTGCGGGATGGCGTTGAACGACCATGCGTCATAGGCGCGGTCGAGGAGAGGCATTTCGACTTCCGAGAATTCCAGGCAGAGGAACCGCCCGCCCGGCTTCAGCACCCGGAAAGCCTCCGCCAGAGCCTTGTCGATATGCGGCACGTTGCGGATGCCGAAGGCGATCGTGTAGGCGTCGAACGTCATGTCGGGGAAGGGAAGTTCTTCCGCATTTGCCTCGACGAACTCGATATTTCCTTCCAGATGCATTTTCTCCGCGCGCTCGCGGCCGACCGCGAGCATGGAGCCGTTGATGTCGAGAACCGTCGCCTGCGTGTTGCCGCCCGAGGCCTTGACGATGCGAAACGCGATGTCGCCCGTGCCGCCCGCGACATCGAGCACGCGCCAGCCCGCCCGGCGCGGCGGGTTCAGCCAGTTGACGAGGCCGTCCTTCCACAAACGATGCATGCCGCCCGACATGATGTCGTTCATCAGGTCATAGCGTTTGGCGACCTTGTGGAAGACGGTGTTGACCAGCCCCTGCTTCTCTTCCTCGCCCACGGAAGCGAAGCCGTAGGAGGTTTCCATTCCGCCTGCCGCGGTGGTGCGATGGTCTTTCATGCTTTTTCACCTGTTCGAAGCGGCGCGGACCATAAACGATCGGAACGCGAGGCGCCATCACTGCCCCGGCGATGAAGGAGCACGCGCCAAGACATAAATTTGTGGTTCGCCGGACGGTTCCCGTTGTCCGCTGGTCAGGAGACGTTACTATCCGGAAAACGCGCAGGAGAACAGCAGCATGCAGGGCGTTACCGTCGTCGACCACCCCTTGGTCCAGCACAAGCTGACCATTATGCGCGACAAAGAGACATCCACGGCCGGTTTCCGCCGCCTGCTGCGCGAGATCTCGCTTCTGCTCGGCTATGAGGTGACGCGCGATCTCGAACTGACGACGAAGACGATCGAGACGCCTCTGACCGAAATGCAGGCGCCGACGCTGGAAGGCAAGAAACTGGTCTTCGCCTCGGTGCTGCGGGCGGGAAACGGGCTATTGGAAGGCCTCCTCGATCTCGTCCCGGCGGCGCGCGTGGCGCATATCGGGCTCTACCGCGACCATGAGACGCTGCAGGCGATCGAATATTTCTTCAAGGCGCCGAGCGATCTGGGCGACCGGCTGGTCATCGTCGTCGATCCGATGCTGGCGACGGCCACTTCGGCCATTGCCGCGGTGGAAAAGCTGAAAGGCCGCGGCGCGACCAATCTGCGCTATCTCTGCCTGCTTGCCGCGCCAGAGGGGATCGAGAGGTTCAGGAAAGCTCATCCCGACGTCCCGGTCTATACCGCCGCCATCGACGAACGCCTGAACGAAAAAGGCTACATCGTGCCCGGCCTCGGCGACGCCGGCGACCGCATGTACGGGACGAAGTGATACATTGGAGTCGAACTTATTGGCGCTCGATGAAAATCGAACACCCCCGCCGGCCCTCCGGCCCCCACCCCCGCACACGTGGAGGCAACATGCGGCGCCCCTTTTCCCTCCCCTCCACGGCGGGCGCCACGCGCACCCCGGCGGGTGGGGGAGAAAGGCGCGAAAAGTAAGTGAAAT
>JBQCEL010000358.1:0-3340 GCA_051960255.1 Rhizobiaceae bacterium | reverse complement strand
TTCGGCCGTCTCGTCGCGGCCGTCTTCGCCCTCGCCGAGCTCCTTCTGGATCGCCTTCATCTGCTCGTTGAGGTAATATTCGCGCTGCGTCTTCTCCATCTGGCGCTTGACGCGGCTGCGGATGCGCTTCTCGACCTGCAGGACGGAGATTTCGGCTTCCATAAAGCCCATCGCCTTCTCCAGCCGCTCCCTCACGGAAAGCGTCGCCAGCATTTCCTGCTTCTCGGGAATCTTGATCGCGAGATGCGAGGCGACCGTATCGGCGAGTTTGGAATAATCGTCGATCTGGCTGGCAGCGCCGACCACTTCCGGCGAAATCTTTTTGTTGAGCTTCACGTAGTTTTCGAAATCCGAAACCACGGAACGCGCAAGCGCCTCGATCTCGACTTCCTGCTCTTCCGGCTCAGAGAGGATTTCCGCTGTCGCCTCATGGAAATCGGCGCGCTCGGAGAACGACTTGACCTTCGCGCGCGACGTTCCCTCGACCAGCACCTTCACGGTGCCGTCCGGCAGTTTCAAGAGCTGCAGCACATTGGCGAGCGTGCCGACATCGTAAATGGCGTCGGTGGCCGGATCGTCATCAGCGGCATTGATTTGGGTGGCCAGCAGGATCTGCTTGTCGGCGCCCATGACCTCCTCGAGCGCCTTGATCGACTTCTCGCGGCCGACGAAAAGCGGCACGATCATATGGGGGAAGACGACGATGTCGCGCAGCGGCAGGACTGGAAAGATGCCGCCGCTCTTTGCGGCGCCCGTGGAACGGGAGGGTTTGCTCATTTTCTTGCCTTTCCTTCGCGGCCGCTCACGAGCCGACCGCGAAACTTTGTTAACGGCCAAGGGCCATTCCGCCTGCCACCGATTGGGACGATGCTCTTTAGCACGGAAGGTCCCCTCGACCTCACGGGGTTAAGTGGCGTCACGTAAGGCCAAGATCAAGTGGCCTTCAGGGGCTGGCTGCCGCGAATGTCCGGCAAAAACGCATAGCTTCGGCCAACATTCGCCGAGCCTTCTCCAGGACAGCGGAAGCCCCTCACGCTGAAGCCGACCCCTTTTCCTTCTTCGGCTCGGAATAGATGTAGAGCGGCCGGGCATTTCCGGAAACGACTTCCTCGGAAATAACGACTTCGCGCACGCCCTCCAGCGCCGGAAGCTCGAACATGGTGTCGAGCAGGATCGCCTCCATGATCGAGCGCAATCCGCGGGCGCCGGTCTTGCGCTCGATCGCCTTCTTGGCGATCGCGGAAAGCGCATTCTCGTGGAAGGAAAGATCGACGTTTTCCATCTCGAAAAGGCGCTGATACTGCTTCACCAGCGCGTTTTTCGGCTCGGTCAGGATCTGGATAAGCGCCGCCTCGTCAAGATCTTCCAGCGTGGCAAGCACCGGGAGGCGGCCGACAAATTCCGGGATAAGGCCGAATTTAAGCAAATCTTCCGGCTCGACCTGGCGAAGCAGTTCGCCCGTGCGCCTGTCTTCCAGCGCCGCCACGGTCGCGCCGAACCCGATCGAGGTTTTCCGGCCGCGGTCGGAGATGATCTTGTCGAGGCCCGCAAAGGCGCCGCCGCAGATGAAGAGGATGTTCGCCGTATCGACCTGGAGGAACTCCTGCTGCGGGTGCTTGCGGCCGCCCTGCGGCGGCACCGAAGCCACCGTGCCTTCCATGATCTTCAGGAGCGCCTGCTGCACGCCCTCGCCCGATACGTCACGGGTGATCGAGGGATTGTCGGACTTGCGGGAAATCTTGTCGATCTCGTCGATATAGACGATGCCGCGCTGCGCCCGCTCGACATTATAATCCGCCGCCTGCAAGAGCTTCAGGATGATGTTCTCGACATCCTCGCCGACATAGCCGGCTTCCGTCAGCGTTGTGGCGTCGGCCATGGTGAACGGCACATCGATGATGCGCGCCAGTGTCTGCGCCAGAAGCGTCTTGCCGCAGCCGGTCGGGCCGATCAGGAGGATGTTGGACTTCGCAAGTTCGACATCGTTGTTCTTGGTGGCGTGGGCAAGCCGCTTGTAATGGTTGTGTACCGCCACCGACAGCACCCGCTTGGCGTAAGGCTGGCCAATGACGTAATCGTCGAGGACCTTGAGAATTTCCTGCGGGGTCGGAACGCCTTCCCGCGACTTCACCATGGAGGTCTTGTTCTCCTCCCGGATGATATCCATGCAAAGCTCGACGCATTCGTCGCAGATGAACACCGTCGGACCTGCGATGAGCTTGCGGACCTCATGCTGGCTCTTGCCGCAGAACGAGCAGTAGAGGGTGTTCTTGGAATCACCGCCGCCGCTGCTGACCTTGCTCATATCTCAACTTCCCTTTTCAGCGCTTCCGACCATCCTACCGGCGCCCGACGAGACGATCTTATTGTCCCGGTTGGCATGTGCCAACAGTCTTCCATACCCTTCAGGCAGACTGTGCCATAGGGCACAAAACACTTCGACGAAAACGCGGCGGACGAGCCACAATGCGCCATGCCAGCGCGTCGAAGTCATGAATTTCGCTTTCGTACCAAGCACGAATCGAAAAACTCGGCAACGAGCAATTTCCCCGGCTAAACTTATGCCGTGGAAAATCAATATAGGTTTAACATCGTTTGCCGGACGTCCCGCGGAAACAGCTCTTTTGTGACCGAAAAGACGCAATTTCCTCGAAATTCCGCCATTCTCCGCTTGCCGCAGCGTCAGGTGACGATCGCCGTTTCGACCGCCTCGCGCGATGAAATGACCTTGTCGACAATACCGAACTCCAACGCTTCGGCCGCAGTCATGAAATGGTCGCGGTCAAGCGTCTTTTCGATGGTGTCATAGTCCTGTCCGGTATGGGAGACGTAGATCTCGTTCAGTCGCCGCTTCAACTTGATGATGTCCTGCGCGTGGCGCTCGATATCGGAGGCTTGCCCCTGAAAGCCGCCCGACGGCTGATGCACCATTATGCGCGCATTCGGCGTGGCGAAGCGCATGTCCTTGTGGCCCACGCAAAGAAGCAACGACCCCATCGAAGCCGCCTGTCCGATGCAAAGCGTTGAAACCGCCGGCTTGATGAACTGCATCGTGTCGTAGATGGCGAGCCCCGACGTGACGACGCCGCCCGGCGAGTTGATGTAGAGATTGATTTCCTTCTTCGGGTTCTCCGCTTCGAGGAAGAGCAGCTGCGCGCAGACAAGCGTCGCCATGCCGTCCTCGATCGGCCCGGTGATGAAGATGATGCGCTCTTTCAGGAGGCGCGAGAAGATGTCATAAGCCCGTTCGCCGCGATTGGTCTGTTCGACCACCATCGGCACGAGGTTCATGTAGGTTTCGACAGGGCTTTTCATGAAGTGTCCTTCTCCGCGGGGACGT
>JBQCEL010000357.1:0-18395 GCA_051960255.1 Rhizobiaceae bacterium | reverse complement strand
CTCTGTCCTGCCGGACATCTCCCCCACAAGGGGGGAGTTTACGCCGGCCGCTTTTGCCGGATTTTATCTTGCAACGGTGGAGAGAGACTGGGGTGCCAATGAAGGCCGATCTCCCCCCTTGTGGGGGAGATGTCCGGCAGGACAGAGGGGGGCAACGTAGAGCACCGGAATCGGCGAGTACGGGAGACCACCCATGAAAGAAATCTCCTGCAGGCTTCTTGTCATCGGCGCCGGTCCGGGCGGCTATGTCTGCGCCATCCGCGCCGGACAGCTTGGCGTCGATACGGTTATCGTCGATGCCGGCAAGCCGGGCGGAACCTGCCTCAACGTCGGCTGCATTCCCTCCAAGGCGCTGATCCACGCCGCCGAGGAATATTACAAGTTCTGCGAAACCGCCGCCGGCCGCAGCCATCTCGGGATCGGGACCTCATGGCCCGAACTGGATTTCCGGAAAACGATCGCCTGGAAGGATCGCATCGTCGGGCGGCTCAATCTCGGCGTCTCCGGCCTGCTGAAGAAGGCCGGCGTCAAGATGGTCGGCGGCTGGGCGAAATTCCATGACGGCAAGACGGTCGAGGTCGAGACCGAAACCGGGCCGCAGATCATCCGCGCGGAGGCGATCGTCATCGCCACCGGTTCCGTGCCGGTGGAATTGCCGTCGCTTCCCTTCGGCGGCAATGTCATCTCCTCGACGGAGGCTCTCTCGCTCGCCGAAGTGCCGAAAAAGCTGGTGGTCGTCGGGGGCGGCTATATCGGCCTCGAACTCGGCACGGCCTATGCCAAGCTTGGCGTGAAGGTGACGGTGGTCGAGGCGCTGCCGCGCATCCTGCCGCAATATGACGCTGAACTGACGCGGCCTGTCATAAAGCGGCTCGACCATCTCGGCATTGAAATTTTCACCGAGGCAAAGGCGAAGGGCCTCACCAAGAAAGGCGAGGCGCTCGTCGTCGAAACCGGCGGCGAGGAAAAGCAACTTGCGGTGGACAAGATCCTCGTTACCGTCGGTCGCAAGCCGCTGGTGGAAGGCTGGGGAATTGAAGAGCTCGTTCTCGACCGCGACGGCCGGTTCATCCGCATCGATGACCAGTGCCGCACCTCGATGCGCGGCGTCTACGCGATTGGCGACGTGACGGGCGAGCCGATGCTGGCGCATCGGGCGATGGCGCAGGGCGAGATGGTCGCCGAGATCGTCGCCGGGCATAAAAGAAGCTGGGACAAGCGCTCTATTCCGGCCGTCTGCTTCACCGATCCGGAGGTGGTGACAGCTGGCCTATCGCCGGAGGAGGCGCGCGCCACCGGGCGCGAGATCAAAATCGGCCAGTTTCCTTTCAGCGCCAATGGCCGCGCCATGACGATGGAGGCCGAGGACGGCTTCGTCCGCGTCGTCGCGCGCGCCGACAACCATCTGGTGCTCGGGATCCAGGCAGTCGGGCAGGGGGTGTCGGAACTCTCCGCCGCGTTCAGCCTGGCGATCGAGATGGGGGCGAGGCTGGAAGACATTGCCGGCAGCATCCATGCGCATCCGACGCAGAGCGAGGCCTTCCACGAGGCGACGCTGCGCACGCTCGGTCATGCGCTCCATATCTGACCTTCACGCGGTCTTTTTGCCTTTCGGATTTCGGCGCACTATTGTTCGAGGCGTCGAACTGGCAGGAGCACGAGCAATGCGCGCGTTATCGGTGGGACTGCTGGTCAGGTCGATTGCGCTGATCGCATCGCTGTTCGTGTTCGTGCCGCTTTCCTTCGCTCAGAGCACGACAGGCCATCCGGATAGCTGGTCAGGGCAGGACAGCAGCCTGCCCGGCGTGAAGGGCGGGTATCATATCGTGACGACCGATCCCAACCGGCGCGACGATCAAATCGGGTCCAGTGATGACAACACCTTTAAGCTCGGACAGTGGGAGGTCCGGACATGGGGCGACATCTCCTTCGGCATCGGCGCGTCGAGCGGAAACCGGAAGTCAGGACATTGATACCCCGGGTCATTATAATTGCCCCTTCGGCGGCACAGAAGAGGCGAAGCCTGGAACCTTTGGTATAAGGCCAATCTCCAAGGCGCCATCCGCTACACCTTCACGGCTTGCCGCACCCGGTCCTTGCCGCCGAACACTTTCAGATAGCGCTGGACTTCCGCCGGATCGCCCGTCGCCTTCAGCGGATTGTCGGAAAGCTTCACCGCCGGTCGGCCATTGGCGTCGCTGACCTTGCAAACGAGCGATATGGCGCGCAGCTGGTCGTTTCGCTCCGGCGCGCAATCGACGAAATCGTTGGTGAGGTTCGTTCCCCAGCCGAAACCCATCCTCACCTTGCCGCGGAAATGGAGGAACGTTTCCTCCATCGTGTCGACATCGAGCGCATCGGAGAAGATCAGAAGTTTCTTTTTCGGATCCTTCCCCTTCTTGCGCCACCAATCGATGATCCTTTCGCCGCTTTCGATCGGCGGCGCGCTGTCGGGCCGGAAACCCGTCCAGTCCGCCACCCAGTCCGGCGCGTTCTTGAGGAAGGACGCCGTGCCGAAAGCGTCGGGCAGGACGATCAGCAGATTGCCGCCGTAATAGCTTTGCCAATCCTTCATCACCTTGTACGGCGCGGCGCGCAATTCCTCGTCATTGTTGGCCAATGCTGCGAGCACCATCGGCAATTCATGCGCATTGGTGCCAAGGGCTTCCAGATCGCTGTCCATGGCGAGAAGCACATTACTTGTGCCTGTGAAGGCCGGCCCGATGCCTTCCTTCAGAGCTTCCACGCACCAGCGCTGCCAAAGGAAGCTGTGGCGGCGGCGGGTGCCGAAATCCGATATCTGGAGCTCAGGATATTTCTTCAGGCGCTCGACCTTGGCCCACATCTTGGCCTTGGCGCGGGCGTAGAGAACGTCGAGCGCAAACGGCCCCATCGACTTCATCGCCGCGCGTGAGCGCAATTCGTTGATGATGGCGAGGGCGGGGATTTCCCACATCGTCGTCTCGTGCCAGGCGCCATGGAAATGCAGTTCGTACTGCCCCTCGCGCCGCCTGAGTTCATATTCGGGCAGCCGGAAGCTCGTCAGCCAGGACAGGAAATCGGGGTCGAATATCTGCTTGCGGCCGTAAAAGGTGTTGCCCGCCAGCCAGATCATCTCCTTCTTGGAGAAGCGGATCGAGCGGACATGGTCGAGTTGCGCCCGCAATTCCCCTTCGTCGATCTCGTCAGCCAGGCGAACCGATTTTGTACGGTTGATCAGGGAAAAGGTCGCGTTGACGGTGGGGTAGAGCCCCCAGATCATCTGCAGCATCAGGAGCTTGTAGAAATCGGTGTCGAGCAGGCTGCGGATGATCGGGTCGAGCTTCCAGGTGTGGTTGTAAACCCGCCTCGCGATGTCGGTCTTGGGCATGACTTCCGCCTGTTCTGTCCAGCCGTTTTCGCGGCTCCATAGGGAGCGCGCGAGGTCCATATCGATCAGCCGATGTCGATTCCAGTGCGCCGCAGGGCGCACCGGCTTCTCAGCGCAGCCGAATACCGCCCGAGGCAGGCTGTCAAGTGGTCAGCGTGCCATGACTTTCTGGCACACGGCGCTTCTCCGCCTTCGGACGGGAGCCGGCGGGAAGCCAGCTCTCCCGTCGCGCGGTCCGTCAGTTCCAGGCGATTTCGGGGTTTTCGCGGAAGGCGAAGCGCTCGAGATGGCTGGCCACGACATGCTTCAGCCGCGAAAGGCTGACCTCGTCCTCCGCCGTCACCGTCAGGTTCAGCATATCGTCCTTGGCGGCGAGCGCGCACATGCCGAAATCGAAAACGATCGCGCCACGATGCGGCGTGAAGTTGACGGGCAACTTATGGCCGAAATGCTTGCAAAGCTGCTGTAGATAGCGGCTCGCCATTTCCGTTACGACGATGGCCGTCGAGTGATAAAGGATGGTTTTCACGTCCCTTTTCATGTTCTGCTCTCACAAATTATCGGAGTCGTCATGATCGTCGCGGGCCAGCTTGCCGAGCTCGTCGGCGGCCCGGTTCAGGATTTCGATCGCTTCTTGCTGCCTTTCCGCCGATGCGTGCATCAGTTCGGCCAGCGCCATTCGGATGCGGCGGCGCACCTCGTGGAAGTCGCGCCGAAGGCCGTGCCGTCCATGCCAGTCGCCACGGCTGCCGCGCTGGCGCGGTTCGTCGTCGGACCAGTCGAACCACTCGCGGGCGGCCGCCATTTTGCGGCCGAAGCGCTCGATCTGCTCGAGGACTCCGTCGACGATCGCGCGGTTCTCTTCCAGATAGGTCTTGCCGGCATCTGTGATGGAAAAGACCTTCTTGTTGCCCTCGGTCGCCGATGAAGCGTAGCCTGCTTCCTCCAGGAAGGTGAGCGTCGGATAAACCACGCCGGGGCTCGGGCTATAGATGCCGCTCGATCGTTCTTCCAGCGCCTTGATGATGTCGTAGCCATGCCGCGGGCTTTCCGCGAGAAGGGCAAGCGCGATCAGCCTGAGATCGCCATCGGCCAGCATGCGCCCGGCGCGAAAAATGCCGCCGCCCCCGCCGCCGAAGCCTTTCCCGAACGGTCCGAAACCGTGCCGGCCGCCGCCGAATTTGCGCGCCATCATTTCCATGAGTTTGGCGGGAGACCCGCATTCGCGGTCCCAATGCCCGCCCCGATGACCACGATGTGAATGATAATGCATTGTCCTGCCTTTCGTTGTGTCTTACGATATATCTTAATTGGCAGCGCTTGATTGTGGAGTCAAGATGTATCGTAAGATGTATCGTAATTGACGGGATTGGAACTCCTGCGGGAAGAAGCCGTTAACCCGCCATGTCTATGGTCGGCGGCACAGGGAGACAGGGACAGGGCGTAAATACGGAAATGGCGCGCGATTTCGCATCCTTCCTCGAGGATCTGCTGGTAGAATCGGAAGCGGAAGAAGGGCGGGCGCGGATTACGGCTCCGCCTTCGGTGCCATTCGCCTTTCTTGGAGACGCGGTTCCCGACGGCGTATCAGACGCCGCCGGCCCGGCAGCCGCCGCCTACAGGGCGCTCAAGGAAGAACTGCTTGCCGAGATTTCCGCTCCTGAGACCAACCCTGCCGCCATTGCGCGGGAACTCGGGCTCGACGGCGTGAAGGACCTCAAATCGCTTCACCACTTGCGCCGCAGCTTTGCTTTCCACAACCACCCGGATCGCGTCAGACCACAATGGCGGGAGCGGGCGATGGTCCGCATGCAGATCGCCAATCAGATGATCGACGAGACGAAGCGCCGGCTCGGTGGCTAAATAGACGCAACCCGATCAGTTTGGTTTTCGAAGCCCACATTTTCAAAGAACAATCTGTCCACACCTTAGGCCGAGGCCTGAACGGCTTCGTTTTACCTTCATCCGCTCCTCCTTTATTCTCCGGTGGAGCAGGACGGAATCGATGGGCGGCGAGAAACGCTTTTTTCTGGATGTGAGGAAGTCGGCGACCGGCCTGGCCTGGGAGCACAGGCTCGATGCGCGCCAGGAGAACATCGCGCTTGCCGTTTCCCAGACCCACGGTATTCCCGAAATTGTCGCCAGAGTGCTCGCGGGGCGCGGCGTCGGGCTGGATGAAGCACCCGCCTTTCTCGACCCGACGATCCGTTCGCTCTTGCCGGATCCCGCGTCGCTGACCGATATGAGCCCGGCCGCGGCGCGGATCGCCGCGGCGATCACGGCCAAGGAAAAGGTGGCCATCTTCGGCGATTACGACGTCGACGGCGCTGCATCCTCGGCGCTGTTGAAGCGCTTCCTTGCCCATTACGGGCTCGATGTGGAAATCTATATTCCCGACCGCATCTTCGAGGGTTACGGTCCCAATCCCGAGGCAATGCGGGAACTCAGGGCAAGGGGCGCTTCGCTGATCGTCACGGTCGATTGCGGCGCCAACAGCGCCCCGTCGATCGACGCGGCGAATGCGGCTGGTGCGGACGTTGTCGTTCTCGACCACCACCAGGTCGGCGGCGCCATTCCGGCGGCGGTGGCGGTGGTCAATCCCAACCGCGAGGACGATCTTTCGGGGCAAGGGCATCTCTGCGCAGCCGGCGTCACCTTTCTGGCGCTCGTGCAGACGGCGAAGGAATTGCGGGCGAGAGGTTTTCAAAGTGAGGCGCCTGATCTGCTCGGTTTCCTCGATCTCGTCGCGCTGGCGACGGTGTGCGATGTGGTGCCGCTTTCCGGCGTCAACCGCGCTTTCGTGGTCAAAGGACTTGCCGTAGCGCGGCATCTCGGCAATCCCGGCCTTGCGGCGCTGGCGCGGGCCGCCCGCATCGGCGAGCCGCTGAACAGCTTCCATTTTTCCTTCCTCATCGGCCCGCGCATCAATGCCGGCGGCCGCATCGGCGACGCGGCGCTCGGCGCGAAACTGCTCGCCACGGACGATCCGGCGGAAGCGGAGAAGATCGCCGCCACTCTCGAAGACCTCAACCGGGAACGGCAGGCGATGGAAAGAGCCATGCTGGAAGAGGCAAGGGCCGAGGCGGACGCGGAAACCGCCGCCGATCGCGGGCCGGCCGTGCTGGTAACGGCAAGCGAGAACTGGCACCCGGGCATCGTCGGGCTGATCGCATCGCGGTTGAAGGATCATGCAAGACGGCCTGCCTTTGCCGTCGCCTTCAACGGCGACGGCGTCGGGGCGGGGTCGGGACGTTCGATCGGCGGCTTCGATCTCGGCAGGATGGTGCGCGCCGCGGTTGAAGCCGGGCTTCTCGTGAAGGGCGGCGGTCACGCCATGGCCGCCGGGATAACCGTCGAGAGATCGCGGTTAGGCGAGTTGCGCGCTTTCTTCGAGGAATTCGCGGCGGCGGAGGTGTTTCGCCTGCGCGAGGAAGAAACGCTGAAGATCGACGGCGCGCTCACCGCCGAGGGGGCGAAACTCGATCTCCTCGATGTGCTGGAGCGGGCGGGGCCTTACGGGGCAGGGCACTCGGCGCCCACGCTCGTTCTGCCGCGTCACCGCCTCGCCGATTTGCGCGCGGTCGGAAACGGCCATTTGCGTATTGGCCTCCAATCCGAAATGGGAGGGCGTGTCCAGGCAATGGCGTTTCGCGCGGAGGGGACGGAACTTGCGCAATTCCTCGAAAAGAACCGGGGAAATGCCATCCATGTGGCGGGAACCGTGTCGGGAAACTGGTGGAACGGGTCCCGGTCCCTGCAGTTCCGCGTCAGCGATGCCGCGGCGTCCTAGGGTTGTCAGGCGAGAACCGTTTGCAAGCGCTGAAGCTGGGGAAGATTGATCTTCGTCGCCTCATAGCCGAGCCGGATCGCTTCGTCCGCCCTGTGAAATTCCGTCAAGCCGATATGGCTGAGCTTCGGCTGCAAGGAAAGGTCCGGCGGATCGCCCGCCAGCCGGGCGCGGGAAATACGGTCCTGGATGATGTTGAATGCTTCGACCATCACGCCCGTGATGCCGATGCGCGATTCGGGTATACGGCTGTCGGCTCCGGCGATTTCGTCCACCTCGCCGGCCGGTAAAAGCCCGAGCGAGGCGTCGGCCGGGCCGGCATCGTGCTTGATCACCGCCGCGCGGCCGAAATGGTCGTAGTTCAGGTTGACCGCCACCACCAGAAGTTGCTCGTAGGCTCGGCATACCGAGACGGGCACCGGGTTGACGAGTGCGCCATCGACGAGCAGCCGGTTGTTGCACAAGACGGGTTCGAACACGCCGGGCAGAGCATAGGACGCCCGCATGGCGGCTATCAGCGAACCGCTTGTCAGCAAGACCTCGTGTCCCGTACGGATTTCAGTAGCGACGCAGACAAAAGGCCTGCTGAGATCGGCAAAGGTGACGCCGGCGAGGTGTTGCTGCAGGCGGGCGTTGAGACGCATGCCGCCGAAAAGACCACTGCCGCGAAACTGAAAGTCCAGAAGCCCGAAGAAGCGCCTGCGGGTAAGGCTGCGGGCGAATTCCTCCAGTTCGTCCAGCTTGCCAGCAAGATAGCAGCCGCCGACCAGCGCGCCGATCGAGGTTCCGGCAATCATGTTGATTTCAATTCCGGCCTCATCAAGGGCGCGCAGGACGCCTATATGCGCCCAGCCGCGGGCCGCGCCGCCGCCAAGCGCCAACGCGATGCCTGATTTCCTGGGTTCCGGCTGGGGCGAAGCAAGCTCAGGCGGATCGGCCTTCTGGCGTCCTTCCCCTTTTCCCCTGATAGACGCCCAGTCGAGCATCACAGTCTCCATGTCCCACGGCCCTTAGGATGAACCGCTCTCCTATCAAATTCATGAACGGGAAATTCGTTGCGCCCCCGCTCCTCATCCAGAGCGACCATAGGTTGCCTTTGTGTCAAATTTCGGCACGCTGCCATCCAACTTAAGATAGGCTTGCCCCTCCTTGACTTCCACAGTCCTGTAGAAGCAGGAACGTCGTCCGGTATGGCAGGTGGCGTCATGGCCGGCTACTTCGACGCGGAGCCAGACAGCGTCCTGGTCGCAATCCGTGCGGATTTCCACAACACGCTGCAAATTGCCGGAAACCTCGCCCTTTTTCCAGAGCTCGCCGCGCGAACGGGACCAATAATGCGCGATGCCTGTATCGAGCGTGAGCGAGAGCGCCTCGGCATTCATGTGCGCGACCATGAGCAACATGCCATCGCGAGCGTCGGTCACAATGGCCGTGACGAGGCCATCCTGGCCGAAGCGCGGCGTGAATGCACGCCCCTCCTCAACTTCGCTCTTGTCCCGGGAGGCGCCTGGAAATTCCATTGGAAAAACTGACCGTCGGCAAAGCAGTGGCGGATCAGGATCCGCTCACGCCCCTCAGCATCGTCATGAACCGAACCTGCTCCTCAGGATTATTCCTGAAGACGCCTGTAAAGGTGGAGGTCAAGGTCGTCGAGCCCTGCTTACGGATACCGCGCATCGCCATGCACATATGTTCGGCTTCCAGCACGACCGCGACGCCGCGCGGACTAAGCGCATCTTGGATGCTATTGGCGATCTCGGCCGTCATCGCTTCCTGCGTCTGCAGGCGGCGGGCGAAAATATCGACGACACGCGCGATCTTGGAGAGCCCGACCACCCTTCCATCCGGCAGATAGCCGACATGCGCTTTGCCAATGATCGGCACCATGTGGTGTTCGCAATGCGAATGGAACGTGATGTCCTTCACCAGAACGAGATCGTCATAGCCGGCCACCTCTTCGAAGGTCCGGCCGAGTTCATCCGCCGGGTCGCGATCATAGCCGGAGAACATCTCGCGATAGGCCTTCGCGACGCGCGCCGGTGTGTCCTGCAACCCTTCACGATCCGGATTGTCGCCGGTCCAGCGGATCAATGTGCGGACCGCTGCTTCGACCTCCGCCTGCGACGGACGGCCGCTCAGGTCGGACACGCGCACCTTGGCGGCGTCGGACTTAGTATGGAAATTCTTGATTATGGCGTCCATGAAGGCGTCTCCCGTAGTCCCTTTCGACGAAGGGACGAGTTGAACGGATCACAACCTTTTCTGGGCTTTGGTGAATTCCCGGAAGCGGCGTGCTGTGCATCGAAAAACGCCATCGGTCGCACCTTCCTTGCGGTTTTCGAGCATCAGCCACTATATAAGATGTCGCGGGATGAATGGAAGAGAGCCTTTTTGAAACAGATTGTTGCGACAAGGTGGCTGGATAGAATTCCATGATTGATGATGTCTATAACGCGAAAATTCTCGAATTCGCCGGCAATATCCCGCGGATCGGCCGTCTCGACGATCCCGATGCTTCGGCGCGGGCGCATTCCAAGCTGTGCGGATCGACCGTGACCGTCGATCTCAAGATGGAGGGCGGTCACGTGACGGATTTCGCCCATGACGTGAAGGCTTGCGCGCTGGGGCAGGCCTCGTCGTCGGTCATGGCGCGCAACATCGTCGGTGCGACCGCGGACGAACTCCGCGCCGTGCGCGAGGCGATGCGCAAGATGCTGAAAGAGAACGGCCCGGCGCCGGAAGGGCGGTTCGCCGATTTGAAATACCTGGAGCCGGTGCGCGACTACAAGGCGCGCCACGCCTCGACCATGCTGACTTTCGACGCTGTCGTCGACGCGATTGACCAGATCGAACGCAAGCGCGCCGGCGAGGCGGCCTGAGGAGGCGGCGATGCGACCATCGGAGGCGCTTGAGGGGAGACGGGAGCAGGCTCGCGAACTCATCGCGCGCTACCCTGTAGCGAATCCCCGGATTTTCGGATCGGTAGCGCGTGGCGAGGACACGGATCGCAGCGACATCGATATCCTCGTCGAGAGGATCGGCCCAATGAGCTACTTCGATCTGTTCCAACTGGAGGATGAGCTTGCAAGCCTGTTCGGCTGTAAGGTTGAAGTTTTTACGAAACTGAAGCCACACGCAGCAGCTTCGGCGGCACGCGATATGAAAGCGCTATGACCTATCGCCCCGATGAGGAAACGGCAGCGCTACTTCGTGATATCGTGTTTTGGGGCAATCGGCTGGCCCGGCATTTGCAGGGACTAGATGAAGCCCGTTTTCTGGCCGAGGAGCTGATCTGCGATGCCTGCTGCTGGTGCATGGTCTGCATAGGCGAAGCTGCCGGGCGCATCAGGCAATTACGCCCCGATTTTTCGGATCTTCATCCGGATTTTGAGCTAGCCAAGGCATACGCGATGCGAAATCGCTTGGCTCATGGATATGATGCATTGGATCTTGGTCTCTTGTGGGAAGCGGCAACAGTCTCCGTTCCGATCTTCGTGCGGCAGGCGCACTCAGCAATCGATGGCTCGTAATACCGGCTTTTCCCGCAACTTCTCCGGCCCATGGCCGAAAACGCCCGACCGTCTCCTTGGCACGGGACTTATCCGCCTCTACCAGCTGACGCTTTCGGGTTTCGTCGGCAATACCTGCCGGCATCTACCGACCTGCTCCGAATATGCGTATGAGGCCGTAGCGCGGCATGGGCTCTGGATCGGCGGCTGGCTGGCGCTTTTCCGCGTCGCTCGCTGCGGGCCGGGCGGCACGCATGGCCTCGATCCCGTGCCGGCCGAATTTGCGCCGCGCTACCACTGGTATCTACCTTGGCGCTATTGGCAGGCCGGAAGACATCCAAAAAGCTGATTGCCGCCATCTTTCAAATTTCACCTCGCCTCTTTACCTGGAGCGGCAGACCGATCTAAAAGGCCGCATCCGCAAAATGCGGATCGACCGTGACCACCCGCGCTCGTTTGCGGGACTGGATAGGAGAATGAAAACATGTCCGACGCAGCTCTGCGCAGCCCCGATTCCCCGAAAAAAATAAACCTGACCTTCCCCGACGGGTCCGTCCGCGACTACGACGCGGCGGCGACCGGCCGCGATGTCGCCGAATCGATCTCGAAATCGCTTGCCAAGAAAGCCGTCGCCTATGCGATGGATGGCAGGCTGCGCGACCTCTCCGACCCGCTCGGCGGCTCGGGAGAGCTTGAGATCGTCACCCGCGACGACCCGCGCGCCCTAGAACTTATTCGTCACGATGCGGCGCATGTGCTTGCCGAAGCGGTGCAGGAACTCTGGCCGGGAACGCAGGTGACGATCGGGCCGGTGATCGAGAACGGCTTCTACTACGATTTCGCCCGCAACGAGCCTTTCACGCCGGAGGATTTTCCCGCCATCGAGAAGAAGATGCGGGAAATCATCCAGCGCAACAAGCCGTTCACCAAGGAGGTCTGGTCGCGCGAAAAGGCGAAAAAGGTGTTCCGTGACAGGGGCGAGGCCTACAAGGTCGAACTCGTCGACGCCATTCCCGAGGGCGATGACGTAAAGATCTATGGGCAGGGCGACTGGTTCGATCTTTGCCGCGGGCCGCATATGGCTTCGACGGGCCAGATCGGTGACGCCTTCAAGCTGATGAAGGTCGCGGGCGCCTATTGGCGCGGCGATTCCAACAATCCGATGCTGACGCGCATCTACGGCACGGCCTGGGCCAACAAGGAACAGCTCGACCATTACCTCCACATGCTGGAGGAGGCGGAGAAGCGCGACCATCGCCGGCTCGGCCGCGAGATGGACCTTTTCCACTTCCAGGAGGAAGGGCCGGGCGTCGTCTTCTGGCATCCCAAGGGCTGGAAGATGTTCCAGAACCTCGTGTCCTACATGCGCCGGCGGCTGGCGGATGACGGTTATTCGGAGGTGAACGCCCCGCAAGTGCTGGACAAGAGCCTTTGGGAAACGTCCGGTCATTGGGGCTGGTACAAGGAGAGCATGTTCAAGGTCACGGTTGCCGGCGAGGAGGCGGAAAGCGAGGATGACCGCGTCTTCGCGCTGAAGCCGATGAATTGTCCCGGCCATGTCCAGATCTTCAAGCATGGCCTGAAATCCTACCGCGATCTGCCGGTGCGCTTTGCGGAATTCGGCGCCGTCCATCGCTATGAGCCATCCGGCGCCTTGCATGGCCTGATGCGGGTGCGTGGCTTCACGCAGGACGACGCGCATATTTTCTGCACCGAGGAGCAGCTTGCCGCCGAGTGCCTGAAGATCAACGCGCTGATCCTGTCGACCTATGCCGATTTCGGTTTCGAGGAGATCAGGGTGCGGTTTTCGACCCGCCCGGAAAAGCGCGTCGGGTCCGACGCGCTGTGGGATCACGCCGAGGCGATCATGGGCGGGGTTCTGGAAAAGATCCAGCAATCCGACAACAGGATCAGGACGGAGATCAATCCCGGCGATGGCGCCTTTTACGGGCCGAAATTCGACTATGTCCTGAAGGACGCCATCGGCCGCGAATGGCAATGCGGCACAACGCAGGTGGATTTCAACCTGCCGGAGCGGTTCGGCGCCTTCTATATCGACAGGGATTCGGAAAAGAAGCAGCCTGTCATGGTGCATCGCGCCATATGCGGCTCGATGGAGCGTTTCCTCGGCATCCTGCTCGAAAACTATGCCGGGCACCTGCCGCTCTGGTTCGCGCCGGTGCAGGTGGTGGTCGCGACCATCACCTCGGATGCGGACGCCTATGCGCTGAAGGTCGCGGAGCGTCTCAAGGAGGCTGGTCTGTCGGTGGACATCGACCTCCGCAACGAGAAGATCAACTACAAGGTTCGCGAACACAGCCTTGCCAAGGTGCCCGTCATTCTGGTCTGCGGAAAGCGCGAGGCGGAGGAGGGGACGGTCAATCTGCGCCGCCTTGGATCGCGCGATCAGCAGTCTTTTGGATTGCAAGAGGCGATCGGCCTGCTTGTTGACGAGGCGACCCCGCCGGATATCAGGCGCAAGCGCGGCGGGTGACAACGAATCCCTCCCTTGAGGGAAGTGCAATCGCATATTGGCCTGCTGGCATACCCCACCCGCCTCGCCACGAGAGGCGCCCTCCCCTGGAAGGGGAGGGAAACGGCGCCGTTACAGCTTTCCTCCCCTTGCAAGGGGGAGGTGCCCGCGAAGCGGGCGGAGGGGGGTGAAACTGCATGAGATTGTCCGTCTTTAAGAAGG
Organism: Rhizobiaceae bacterium; assembly: GCA_051960255.1. Classification (GTDB taxonomy): domain Bacteria; phylum Pseudomonadota; class Alphaproteobacteria; order Rhizobiales; family Rhizobiaceae; genus Mesorhizobium_L. The sequence goes on along the minus strand of JBQCEL010000357.1, from coordinate 5,034 downwards.
CGAATCTGTTTGCCTTCACTCCTTCGGCTTCCAAGGCTGCAGCGCGTCGATCTTCATCTTGCGGCGCTCGTCGGGTGAAAGCTTGTAATTGCCGCCGAAGGCCGCCGATTCCCATGAGCCATATTCCGGGTTGGGCAGGACGATCCAGTCATGCCCCCAGTGCTTCATATTGGCCTCGAACACTTTCTCGCGTTCGTCGAGATCGCCTTTGTACTGATCGGTGAAGTCGCCGAGATTGTCGCCGAAAAGAAGCAGCACGCGATAGTCCTTCGCGACATAGGCGATGCGGTTTCCCTTGGCTGATTTCCAGTCGGGCTGCTGCCCGACGGCAAGGAAAGTATCGACATTGCCCCCCATCGGGAAGCCGAGCTTCTTCATATTCTCGACGCTTGCCGGCTTTTCTTCATTGGTCCGGTTCGAGACGTAGAAGACCTTCACGCCTTTGGAATCGGCGTATTTGGTGAAGTCCACGGCGCCCGGAATGGCTTTCGTGACCTCGTCCTTGACATAGGCCGTCCACTCCTTCGGCTTGAAGTCGGTCCCGCGCGTGACGAGCGAGGCTTCATAAGGATTGTTGTCGAGGATCGTTTCGTCCGCGTCGAGAATAATGGCGGGCGGCTTGTCGCCGAAATTCTCCCCCTGCTTCTCCGGAACGGCCGTCCATGTCTTGTCGGCCAGTGCGTCGTTGAGGCGAAGCTTGGCGAGATCATAGATGCCGATCGTCGTCGCCTTGTATTCGACGGAGCGCTGCATCCACAGCGTCGCGTTGAGCAGGTCGTTTTGCGGCACTTTCGCGGCGTCTTCGGCGCGCGCGGGAACCGAGATGACTATGCTGCCCGCCAGTACCGCCACGGCAGCGGACACCATCAGCCTTTGCGTCAGCGGCGTTTTCGGTTTGGTCATGTCCGGAAGTCTCCTCTTGAGGTGCAGCGCTGGCCTGCATGCGTTGTGCAAGCCTGGCGGCAATCCGCGGGGATCATCCAATCCGTCCCCGCCGGAGAAGACTATAAAGGGATGCCGAATGACGGCAATATGAACCCGTATCAGTCCGAAATATCGCCGAGCGGCAATTCCTTCTGCGAATTCTCGTTGGCAATTACCTCGACGTCCTGGTTGTGTCCCGCTTCGACAGTCAGGGCGCGCTGGTAAACGTGGCCACGGTTTTTCGCGACGATCACGTAGTCGCCCTCCGCCAGCACCAGCGAGGCATAGGCCCCGACATTGTCGTAGATGGTTTCGCCGACATCGGTGAGGATCGACCAAGAGGTATCGGCCAAGGCCTCGCCGCCATGTTCTCGCACCAGCTTTATAGTGAGCTGCGCGGCACGATGCTCGACAGTCGCTTCCGTCAGCTTGCCGGCTTCCACGCGGATATCGGAGCGGATGACGGAATTGACCGCGCCATATTTGGAAACCACGTGATAGGTGCCGGCATTCAATCTGACGATCGTGTCCGGTTTGATATCGGGCACGATAAGCGGCCGGTCTCCATCCGCGCCGGGCTTCGCCTCGTAGATCGAAAAACGAAGCAAATCCGGAGGGATGTGCCTGCCGCCCGGCGTCATGCCATCGAGTTCGAGGCCGCCTGCATCGAGAACGAGCACCTCACGCTTCGGCGTCGCGCCCACGGTTATACGCTTTGTCGCGCCGGCGCGGCCAAAGGCGGCGTGGACGAGATAGCTTCCCTGTTCGAGGGTAAAACTGCTGGCGCCGCCCTGTGCGGAGGCGACCAGAGGAAGCTTCCCGTCAGGGCCCGGTTTGGGCTTGAATATCCGCCAGAAAACGCCACGCTTGATCTCGGGGGAATGGTCGGTGAGTTCCGCCACGAACGTCACCTCGCCCATATTGGCCGGCGGCTTGATGCGTTCGTCCCGTTTGGTGTAGTCGGACAGTCCCGGCATTTTTATGGACGGCGTGGCCGCCGGTGGCGCGCCGAAGCTCGTCTGCGCCGATGCAGTCGCCGGGGCCAGCAGAAAGCCGCACAGGAAGATTCGGCAAAGAGCGTTGGACATGGCTTGCCATCAAGCCCAGACCGGTGGCATTTTCAAGACTGATTTTCCGCCGCGCCGCGAGCCTGGCCCTTGTCCCGGCCATTCGGCGGCACCTTTTTCGAGACAACTGAAATAGGGAACGCGATCGTTGACTTCGCCGATCATCGACTTTCTTCTGAAGAGAAATTCCGTGCCGATCCATCTTATGGCGGAGCCAGCCCCCTCGGATGAGGAGATCGCGCTCATGATCGAGGCCGCCTGCCGTGTTCCCGATCATGGCCGGCTGGCGCCGTGGCGCTTCATCCTCTATCGCGGGCCGGTCCGCGCGGAAATCGGCGAAAAGCTCGCCGCGCTCGCCGAAAGGCGGGAAGGACCACTGAACGAGACGCGCCGGGAAAAGGAACTGACGCGGTTTTCGCGCGCGCCGCTCGTGATCGGCGTCGTTTCCTCGCCAAAGGACAATGGCAAAATTCCCGAATGGGAGCAGTTTCTTTCCGGCGGCGCGGCGGCGATGAACCTCGTGCTTGCCGCGAACGCGCTCGGCTATGGCACGAACTGGATCTCCAACTGGTATGCCGACGACGAGGAGGGCAGGTTCATTCTTGGCCTTGCGCCGCATGAGCGCGTGATCGGCTTCGTTCATATCGGGACTTTCGAGGGCGAGGCGCCGGACAGGCCACGGCCGGACAGTTCTACGCTCTATGCCGATTATGCCGGTCCGTGGGAAAAGCAGCAGCATGTTCTATGAACCAGCGAAGGGACATGGCCTCCCGCACGATCCGCTGAAGGCCATCGTCGCCCCCTGACGCTGACCTTCCGTCATGCATCCAACAGAGGCGAAGATGGACCCCCTGTATGAGACATGACAGGCTCGCCAATGCTCAACGCTCAAGCCCGACCTGCACCCGCCGCCCCAGCCCGCGCCAGGAGACGTTCGGCTCGCTTGAGATGCGGCCGGTCATACATCTCCCCGTCGATCGCGACGACACCGGGATTTCCGGCGCGCGCGAAGGCGTCGATGATTTCGCGCGAATGGGCGATCGCCTCCTCGGATGGCGTGAAGACCTCGTTGATGATCGGAACCTGGGCCGGGTGGATCGCCATCTTGGCGGTGAATCCGTCCCGTTCGGCTTCCCAGCACTCCGCGCGAAGCGCGTCGGCGTCGCGGAAATTGACGAAAACGGTGTCGATCGCAGCCACCTGCGCCGCCGAAGCGGCAACCAGCGTCAAGGCGCGGGCGAGACGGAAGACGTCGGTATAGCGGCCGCTTTCATCGCGCGGCGTTCGCGCGCCGATCTCGGCGGATAGATCCTCCGCCCCCCACGTCAGGCCTGAAAGGCGCGGATGTGGTTCGCGGTAAGTGCCGGCCGACAGAACGCCCGCCGCGTTTTCCGTCATCAGCGCGAGGATGCGCGTGCTGCCGTCTTCGATGCCGTTTTCGGCCTCGAAGACCCTCAGTTTGGCGGCGAGATGCTCGACATTTGTCGCGCTCGACGCCTTGGGAAGGAGGATGCCGTCCGGCCGGGCGGCCATGACGATGCCGAGATCGTCGTCCGTCAGGCCGGTGGTGAGGTCGTTGACGCGCACGTAAAGCGCGGGCTTTGCCTCGGCTTTCTTCTCGGTGATAAACGCCGCGGCCATGTCGCGCGCCGTTGTCTTGCGGTCGAGCGCCACCGAATCCTCGAGATCGATCAGGAGGATGTCGGCGCCCGAGCCAAGCCCTTTTTCGAGCTTCTTTTCCGAATCCGCCGGGACGAAGAGGAGTGACCGCATAGCTTACGCTTCCTTCTTCTTCATCATCGCCTGGCGGACGCATCTCGCCACGAGAACCCCGTCCTGGTTATAGGCGCGGTGCTCGAATTCGACGATGCCGCGATCAGGCTTGGAGCGCGATTCGCGGACGGACCTGACCTCCGTTTCGACCCTCACCGTATCGCCATGGAAGAGCGGATGCGGAAAGACGGTTTCGGTCATGCCGAGATTGCCGATCGTGGTCCCGAGCGTCGTGTCATGGACGGAAATGCCGATCATCAGGCCGAGCGTGAAAAGCGAATTGACCAGGGGCCGCCCCCATTCGCTCTTCGCCGCGAAATCGAAATCGATGTGAAGCGGTTGCGGGTTGAGCGTCATGACGGAGAAGAGGACATTGTCGCTTTCGGTGATGCTCCGCGTCAGCGAATGCTTGAACACCTGCCCGACCGTAAATTCCTCCAGAAACAGACCGGCCATCGCCATTCCTCCAGATCCACCGGCTTGATAGGCATAGCAGGAGGGAACCGCAAGCAGACACGCAACCAAGCCGGTTAACAAATATGATGAACGCTTCGTAAACCAATTTTTTGTAACGTCTTTTTGTCTTTCGGGTTTCAACGGCAAATGGTCGTCAATCATCTTCTCAAATGGATCGATACGGCGCGCGTTTCGCAAAGGAGCGCCGCCGCGGAGGCGCTCGCGCGGGTCTATATTGGAGCTGAACTCGACTTCGAGGACCGCTGCGCCGCCGAAGCGGCGCTTACCTTCCTTCTCGACGACCCGTCCGCCAAGGTGCGGCTGGCGCTGGCGGAAGTGCTTTCGCTGAGCCACAAGGCGCCACCGCAGATCGTCAGCGCGCTCGCCAGCGATCAGCCGGAAATCGCCGCGCTGGTGCTGACGCGTTCGCCGCTCTTTTCCGATCACGAACTGATCGACCGCGTCGCCAGCGGCGACGACAATGTCCAGCGCGCGATTGCCGAACGGGCGCAGGTTGCAATGCCCGTTGCGGCAGCCATTGCGGAAGTCGGGTGCTGTACGGCATGTCTCGCGCTCCTCAGGAATGACGGGGCTGACATCGCCTCCCTCAGCTTCCGCCGGATCGCGGACAGGCACGGCCATTCAGCGCGCATCCGCGAGGCGATGCTCTCCGACAGGCGCCTTCCGGCGGATAGTCGGCACCTTCTCCTCGTCCGGCTGGGCGAAGCCCTGCAGGGCGCGCCGCTGGTCAGGGCGCTAATGGGGCAGGCGAGGGCGGAACGCGTCTTGCGCGACGCATGCCTGCGCGCTTCGC
>JBQCEL010000356.1:0-4240 GCA_051960255.1 Rhizobiaceae bacterium | reverse complement strand
GGGGAGGGAAAGATGGCGCAGGCTCTTTCCTCCACCTTCCAGGGGGAGGTGGCCCGAAGGGCCGGAGGGGGTTTTCCTAAAGCCACAACTGCCTACACCGCCATGCCGTGCAGATCGTAGGCGTCGGAGCTTTCGATCTTCACCGTGATGATCTCACCGGTCCTGAGCGGGCGATTAGCATGGATGTGAACCGAACCATCGATCTCCGGTGCGTCATAACGCGTCCGGCCCTTGGCCGTCCAGCCATCGGCCTCGTCGATGATGACGGGCAGCCGCTTGCCGACCTTCTTCTTCAACTGCGCGGCGGATATTTTTTGCTGCCGCGCCATGAAGCGGTTCCAGCGTGAGGTCTTGATTTCTTCCGGTACGCTGTCGAGGCCAAGACCGTTGGCGCGGGCGCCCTTTACGGGCTCATATTTGAAACAGCCGGCCCGGTCGATCTTCGCTTCGTCGAGCCAGGAAAGCAGCGTCTCGAAATCTTCTTCCGTTTCGCCGGGAAAGCCGACGATGAAAGTCGAACGCACCGCGAGGTCCGGGCACATGTCACGCCAACGCCTGATGCGGTCGAGCGTCTTTTCCTGATGCGCCGGCCGACGCATGGTCTTCAGGACGGCAGGCGAGGCGTGCTGGAAGGGAATGTCGAGATAGGGCAGGATTTTCCCCTCCGCCATCAACGGGATGACCTCGTCCACATGCGGGTAGGGATAGACGTAATGCAGCCGCACCCAGACGCCCATTTCGCCCAGTTCGCGTGCGAGGTCGAGGAATTTCGTCCTGACCTCCTTCTCCTGCCACAGATCGGCGCGGTATTTCAGATCGACGCCATAGGCGCTGGTGTCTTGCGAGATGACGAGGATTTCCTTCACGCCGGCCTTCACCAGCCGCTCGGCCTCGCGCAGCACATCGCCGACGGGCCGCGAGACGAGATCGCCGCGCAGCGCCGGGATGATGCAGAAGGAGCAGCGGTTGTTGCAGCCTTCGGAAATCTTCAGATAGGCATAGTGGCGCGGCGTCAGTTTGACGCCCTGTGGCGGGATCAGGTCGATATAAGGATCATGCGCCGGCGGTGCGGCCTCGTGCACGGCCGCCATGACGCTCTCATAAGCCTGCGGACCGGTGATCGCGAGCACGTTGGGGTGTTTTTCACGGATCACGTCCGGTTCGGCGCCGAGGCACCCTGTGACGATCACCTTGCCGTTTTCCGAAAGCGCCGAGCCGATCGCGCCGAGCGACTCGTCGCGCGCGGAATCGAGGAAGCCGCAAGTATTGACGACGACTAGATCGGCGCCGTCATGCTTGCGCGCGATCTCATAGCCCTCGGAACGCAATCTGGTGATGATCCGTTCGGAATCCACCAATGCCTTCGGACATCCGAGGCTAACGAAACTGACGCGCGGCGCTGGCATTCTCACTCGCTTTCGGACGCGTGATCGGCAGGAAGCGCCTTTCGGCAAGGTCACGCTTGAACAACAGGACGGATCATGGCCGCTTGCGGCCATCGATGCTGCGATCCAGGGAAATCGGCGCCGCTCCTACCACATTTCCAGCGTTCCGCAAACGCAGTTGACCCCAGCAGATTGAGAAGGTTGGAAGGGAGGGGACGATGGCGGTTTGCCAGGGCGGGCAAGAAAGGTTGGGGGAACCGTCGCCATCGTCCGACGCGATAACCAGCGGGGCCATGAAAGGTTCCGCGGGTTTCAGAATTTTTTTGCGATGGCATGCATGAGGCAGTTCGGATCGCGCCAGCCCATTGCATGCGTCGCGTCGGAGGCTCGTAAAGGATTTGATTCAAACTTTGTTGATGAATCCTCGCTAAGCCTTTCCCTTCTTATGGCGGTTGTCCGTCCCTGGTTCTGTTGTTTTCTGTGTACGGCCGATGCGGTTCCGGATCGTCTCCTTCCTTTTTCTGGCCGCGCTGATGACGGGCTGCTCTTCCACCCCGGATGTTGCGGGTGCGCTCAGCATTCCGCCGCCTTCGCATGAGAAGACAGCCTCCATCTCGAAACCCGCGATCCCGCTGGCTCCGATCGTCTCCGTAGCGGCCGCGCCGAGGCGGCCCTCATTCGAGAAGCCGATAGCGCTCGCCGAGCAGAAGCAGACGGAGTCGGAGGAGGCGATGGCGCTGATGATCCCGCCCACTCCAACCATGCGCCCCCGTCTTTCCCGACCGAAAAAGATCGTTGAGGGCAGGATATACCGGACCAAGTTCCGCGACACCGATCCCGTCGATTTCGGCCGTCATTCTCCGCGCCGGCTGGAGGTCCATGGCGTCGACGTGTCGCGCTGGCAAGGCAATATCGACTGGGGACAGTTGCGCGACCAGGGCGCCAATTTCGCCTATATCAAGGCGACCGACGGCGGCGATCATCTCGATCCGATGTTCATGCGGAACTGGCGCGGCGCAGAGGAGGCGGGGCTCAAGCGCGGCGCCTATCATTTCTTCTATTGGTGTCGCCCCGCGAGCGAGCAGGCCGACTGGTTCATCCGCAACGTGCCGAACGATCCCGACGCGCTGCCGCCCGTCATCGATGTCGAATGGAACCATATGTCGAGTTGCAAGCGCCACCCCTCGCGCGATGTAGTGCTGGAGAAGATGCAGGTCTTCATGGACCGGCTGGAGCGGCATTACGGCAAGCGGCCGGTCATCTACACCACGCCCGACTTCTACTATGACAATCTGCGCGGCGCTTTCCGAGGCTACGGCTTCTGGCTGCGCTCGACGGCCGACATCCCGGCCCGAGTCTATCCGGACCGCAAGTGGCTGTTGTGGCAATATTCCGGCTCCGGCAAGTCGCGCGGCGTCGACGGCCCGATCGATCTCAACGTCTTCAACGGCGACGAGAGCGACTGGTGGCGTTGGAGCGGCGGCGCGCAACTGGTCGCCGACGCGGACTGAGGGTTTACAGCGACATCGCTGACCGTGCTTCTTACGGAATGGGTCCGATCCCTTACCCCTGATCTACGATCTTTTCCCCTACAAGAAATTCGTGGGAAAATGCGTTCGCCTTGTCGGGCTTGCGGACATTCGCACGTCCTCGGAACGAATTGAGCGCGATGCGGCCTGCAGGCGCGTCGCCTCATAATCGACAATCCGGAGAAGGGTTATGGCTCATTCCTATCGTTGGGTGATCGTCGCGGCGGGCGGCGTGCTTGGCTGCGTCGCGGTCGGGGCGATGTTTTCGCTTCCCGTCTTCCTGCTGACGATGGCGCGGGAGACCGGCTGGTCCGTGGCCGCCATTTCCGGCGCCATGACGATCGGCTTCCTGGCCATGGCGTTCGCCAGCATGATCTGGGGCGGCCTGTCCGACCGGTTCGGGCCACGCCCGGTGGTGCTGGCCGGCTCCATCATCCTGCCTGCCGCCCTAGCGCTCGCCAGCCGGGCGGGTTCGCTGATTGAGTTCCAGCTTCTCTTCGGCCTGTTTGTCGGCGGCGCGGCCACCGCCGTTCTGGTGCCAATGGTGGCGACCGTCACCGGCTGGTTCGACACGCAGCGCAGCCTTGCCATATCGCTCGTTTCCGCCGGCATGGGCATGGCGCCGATGACCATGTCGCCGCTCGCGGCCTGGCTGATCACCACGCATGGCTGGCGCGCCTCGATGCTCATCATCGCCTGCATAGCGGCGTTGATCATGATCCCGACCGCCTTGCTGGTGCGCCGGCCGCCGCAGCTTGAGGCCGGGGAGGGCGCTTTCGCCGAGACCGGGCCGCGGCCCGACATGACGGTGCGGGACGCGGTGCGCTCGCCGCAATTCCTCGTGCTGGTCGCGGCGAATTTCTTCTGCTGCGCCACCCATTCCGGGCCGATTTTCCACACGGTCAGCTATGCGATCACCTGCGGCATTCCGACAATCGCCGCCGTCTCGATCTACAGCGTCGAGGGCTTTGCCGGCATGTTCGGCCGGCTCGCCTTCGGCATCATGGGCGACCGCTTCGGCGCGCAGCGCGTGCTGGTGCTGGGGCTGCTGGCGCAAGCCTTCGGCGTGCTCGCCTATGTCTTCGCCAGCCAGATCGGAGAGTTCTACGGCGTGGCGGCGGTGGTCGGCTTCGTCTATGCCGGCGTCATGCCGCTTTACGCCGTGATCGTGCGCGAAAACTTTCCGCTCCGTATGATGGGCACGATCATCGGCGGCACGGCCATGGCCGGCAGCCTTGGCATGTCACTGGGGCCGCTCGTCGGTGGGCTGCTCTACGACCGCTTCGATAGCTACGCCTACCTCTACATCGCCTCCTGGGGCATGGG
>JBQCEL010000355.1:0-17272 GCA_051960255.1 Rhizobiaceae bacterium | reverse complement strand
AAAGGAGCTGAACGGCGGCGAGCCGCACACCACCAACAACCAGATGGAATTGATGGCGGCGATCTCCGCGCTCGAAGCGCTGAAGCGGCCGTGCACCGTCGATCTCTACACCGACAGCCAGTATGTCCGGCAGGGTATCACCGGCTGGATCTTCGGCTGGAAGCGCAACGGCTGGCGCACCGCCGACAAGAAGCCGGTGAAGAACGTCGAGCTATGGCAACGCCTCGACGCCGCGCTGAAGCAGCACGAGGTCCGCTGGCACTGGGTCAAGGGCCATGCCGGCCACCCGGAGAACGAGCGCGGCGATGAACTGGCGCGCAAGGCCATGGCCCCTTTCAAGAAGGGCAGGAAGGCGGCGCCGGCAACGGGGTGACCAGAGCTACAGTTTCTCCAGCATGGCGGCGGCGCCGGAAACGACCGCCTGGCCGGGTGAATCCTCGATGTTGAGCGACGTCACCTTGCCGTCCTCGACGATCATCGAAAAGCGCTTGGAACGCGTGCCGAGGCCAGCAGCGCTGAGGTCGGCTTCCAGGCCGAGCGCCTTGATGAATTCCCCGTTGCCATCGGCCAGATAAAGGATCTTTCCTTCGCCGCCGGTGAATTTCTGCCATGCGCCCATCACGTGATGATCGTTCACCGCGACGACTGCAACCGTGTCGACGCCCTTCGCCTTGATCGCGTCATGATTCTCGAGATAGCCGGGCAGGTGATTGTTGCTGCAGGTCGGGGTGAAGGCGCCGGGCACGCCGAACAGCACCACTTTCTTGCCGGCGAAAATCTCGGCGGTGGTCATGTTCTTCGCCCCGTCCGCGGTCATCGTCTTCAACGTCGCGTCTGGAAGCTTGTCTCCGACGGCAATGGTCATGGGATTTTCTCCTGCTGGGATTGATGAAAGGTAAGGCTGGCGCGGAGATAATACGGCTCCGGCATTTGTCCAGCCTTATCGTGTGGGCGCCCTGGTCTATAAGTCTCCCGCCACAGCCTGGCCGCCCTGGACAAGCGTGTAAGGGATTTTGACGGACCCGCTGCCGATAGCGCTTCCGCCCCCGCGTATCGGAACCGAGAAAACCGCCTTGCCGTCCTTGCTTTCGAGCTGTTTGGGCGAGCCGAAGGAATAGCCTTCCGGCGCCGCCACGAAAAGCTCCGCCGCGGCGTTCGGCCGGGGAAGGGCGGCGCTGATTGCAAGGTCGGTCGGCGTCTTCCGCAATTCGACGGCATTGAAATCCTTGCTCGGTGTGGCGGGAAGCGCGGCGAAGGTTTCCGCCACGACTGCTGCATCCATCAAATCGTCGGCTTCTTTCGCCGGGTCGAGAGAAAGCTGCGCCTGAAAGGGAACGCAGATACTCTCACAGACGCCGATGAAGATCTTCGCGTCGAGTTCCATTGCCTTCGACGGATCAGCCGCCTTCAGCACAAGGCCGAAGCGAACCGGCTTCTTGTAGCCGGCCCAGATGCCTCCCGCGTCACTGAAGCGATGGGGTGCGGGATAAGCGATGTCGACGACGGAAACATTCCGGCTGCCCGAAAAATCGATCTGCGGCGGAACGCCGGCATCTCCCGGGTCCCGCCAATAGGTCTTCCAGCCCGGTGTGAGGTCGATGTCGAGCGCTCCCTTGATCAGTCCCTTTTCATTGGGGTTGCCGGTCGTGACGAGCCTCACTCGTACTCCAGTCCCTTCCGCCCATGATGACGATGCGGCCAACGCTGCCTGGCTGAACAGCGCCGATGAGGAGAGGAGGAGGACGAGTGCAATGGATTTCCGCATGCGCGGACACTTCCCGCATATGCCGCTCTTTGCAAGACAGTCCCGCTGTCGAGGCTTCATTTTTGCGTGACATCTGCCGGCTACGGCAACCCGAAATTCATGTTATTTCGGCTCCGGACCATCTCACGTGGGCGATGCCGATACGGATTCGGAATCATCCCTCGCCTCTTTTCGATCCATTGAATTTCAAATCCGCCACGCTAGGTCTTTTTCGATCCCTGCCCACCTTTCATGTGGGGAGGAAAGAGGTTAGCCTCCCCGCTATGAATTTGCGCAGCTTCAAAAAAGCATCGCAGAAGTCAGGCTTCCTGGACAACCAGTTCCTGATCGCTATGCCCGGCATGAAGGACGACCGGTTCGCCCGGACCGTCATCTATATTTGCGCGCACAGCGAAGAAGGCGCGATGGGCATCATCATCAACCAGGCCCAACAGATGCGCTTTCCCGATCTCCTCGTCCAGCTCGGCATCCTGAAGGAAGAGGAAACCATCCGTCTTTCGCCGAGTGCGCGCGATTTCGTGGTCCGGCATGGCGGTCCGGTCGACCGCAGCCGCGGCTTCGTTCTGCATTCGGATGATTATACGGTCGATTCCTCGATGCCCGTCTCGGAGGAAGTGTGCCTGACGGCGACCGTCGACATATTGCGCGCCATCTCCTCCGGACGCGGGCCGCGCCAGGCGCTGATGGCGCTCGGCTATTCAGGCTGGGGCGCCGGCCAACTTGAACAGGAAATCGCGGAGAATGGCTGGCTCACCTGTCCGGCCGAACCCGAGCTTCTCTTCGACGGCGATATCGACCGCAAATATGACCGTATTCTCGCCTCGATCGGCGTCGATCTCGCGCATTTGAGCAACGTCGCCGGCCACGCGTAATACAGAACGACACTTCGTGGCCGTCCATCCTACGCCTGCGCCACCGGGAACTGCTCCTTGAGCATTTTCAGGATCGCATCGCTCGTGATCGGGGCGCCGAACATGAAGCTCTGCACATATTCGCATCCCATTTGCCGGAGCTGAAGCGCGTCGCCTTCGTCCGAAACGCCCTCGGCGACGACGGAGAGGCCAAGTTCATGCGCCATGTTGACGATCGACTGCAAAAGCACAACCCGCTTCGTGCTGGCGTCGTCGATGAAGCTCTTGTCGATCTTGATCGTGTCGAAGGGAAAGCGCGTCAGGTAGGCGAGTGAGGAATAGCCGGTTCCGAAATCGTCGAGCGAAAGCCCGATCCCCAGATGCTTCAGCTTGTTCAGAACCCGCGCCGATTGTTCCGGATTGTCCATAACGAGCGATTCGGTCAGTTCCAGGCGGAAGCAGCGCGGCTTGATGTTCGATCGGGAAATCACCGAGCGCACGTCGTTGACGAGGTCGCGCCGGATTAGCTGTCGGCTTGAGAGGTTGACGGAAACGGAGAGCGGCATATCGCCCACCTGCTTCTGCCATATGCTGAGATCGTCCGCCGCCTGCTGCATCGCAAACAAGCCGAGCGGCACGATGAGGCCGCAGCTTTCGGAGAGGGGCACGAAGTCCGAGGGCGGGATGGTTCCGCGCCGCGGATGCTCCCACCGCAGAAGCGCCTCAAACCCGGCGACGGAGCGATCCTCCAGCCGGACGATGGGCTGGTAGACGAGCTTGATCTCCTGACGCTCGATTGCGCGCCTCAGATCGGATTCCAGTTGCAGCCGGTCCGACCCGGCGGAGCGGAAGGCCGGCCGGAAGGGCTCGATCCTGTCGCCGCCGAAGCGCTTTGCCTGCTGCATGGCGAGTTCAGCATCCTTCAGCATGTCCTCCGCGTTCGATTGCGAGGCCGTCCAGCTGATGAGCCCCACCGATGCTGTGAGGACGATTTCGCGCTTGGCGAAGGTGATCGGGGTGCGCACCGCCTGCCGGATAGCGTCGGCGACGCCGGCGATACTGCCCGGATCCTGTTCGGAAAGGAGCATCAGCGCGAACTGGTCGCCGGTGAAGCGGGAGAGCGAATCGCGCGGCTTGAGTAACCTGTGCAGTCGGCGCGCGACGGTCAGCAGGATCGTGTCGCCCGCCGACATGCCAAGCGCGTCGTTCACCTGCTTGAACCGGTCGATGTCGATGACGAAGACGGTCGGGCGGACGTTTTCCTCGGTCTTCGCGATAGCGATCATCGCTTCCAGCCGGTTGAGGAAGAGTTCGCGGTTCGGCAGCCCGGTCAGATTGTCGTGGACGGCGTCGTGAAGCAGCCGCTCTTCCGCCTTCTTCTGCTCGGTCACGTCGACGAGCGTGCCGACGCAGCGGATGATCTCGCCGTCGGAGCCGATCACGGGCCTCGCCCTCAGCGTGAACCAGTGATAGTGGCCATCCGCGCCGCGCAGGCGGAAATCCTGCGCCACCTTCCCTCGGCGATGTTCCAGCACGACATCAAGCGTCGTGCGGAACGCGTCGCGGTCTTCGACATGCAGGGCCGGAAGCCAGGTGCGCGCGGGGCCATGCAGGCTGTTCACGGCAAGGCCGAGCGAGAGCGCCACGTCGGGCTTGGTGACGATCCTGTCGCGCAGCACGTCCCAGTCCCAGACGAGATCGCCCGATCCCGAAATCGCCAGGGCCTGGCGCTCGAGGTCGCTCAAAAGGCCCTGATGCATGCCGCCTCCTGCGAGCGCGTGCTGCATCACCGTGAAGCCGATGAGAAGCACGATCAGGATCAGGCCTCCGTCGAGCGCGGATTGGACGATGTCGTTGTTGAGCTTTCCTTCCACCGTCATCCATGTGCCGACCAGCCAGACCAGCACCATCAACCAACTCGGGATGAGCATGATGGCGCGGTCATAGGCGCGGAAGCTGAAGAAGCCGATCAGCCCGATGCCGATCACCGCCGTAGCCGCGAGCGAGATGCGGGCCAATCCCGCCGCCACGGCCGGATCATAGACTGAAAGTCCGGCGATCGCCGCCAGCCCCACAATCCAGGCGAAGACGCCATAGCTGAAATGGCCGTGCCAGCGATTGAGGTTGAGATAGGCGAAGAGGAAGACGAGGAGCGTGCCGGCGAGCGCCACCTCCGAACCGGCCCGCCATATCTGCTCGCTGCCGGGAGAAATGGCGATGATCTTCGAGAGGAAGCCGAAATCGATGCAGATGTAGAAGAGAACCGCCCATGCCAGCGCGGCCGTCGCCGGGAAGAGCGAAGTTCCCTTAACGACGAAAAGGATGGTGAGAAAGAGCGCCAGCAGGCCGGCGATGCCAATGACGATGCCGTGATAGAGCGTATAGGAGTTAACCGTGTCCTTGTAGGCGCCGGGCTCCCAAAGATAGATTTGCGGCAGTTTGGGCGAGGCGAGTTCGGCAACGAAGGTGACGACGGAATTCGGGTTGAGCGTCACCAGGAAAACGTCGGAATCGGGAGAGGCCTGGCGGTCGAGCGCGAAGCCTTCGCTCGGCGTGATGGCGGTGATGCGTTTGGAGCCGAGATCGGGCCAGATGATGCCGGACCCGACAAGTCGGAAATGCGGCGCCACAATCAGCCTGTCGAGCTGTTGATCGGTGGTGTTCGCTAGCGCGAAGACGGCCCAGTCGCCGCTCGATTTGGGGCCTTTTGCCTCGACCTCGATGCGGCGGACCACGCCATCGACGCCGGGCGCGGTTGAAATCTGGAAATTATTCCCCTTGTTCCGGTAGATCTGGACAGCCTTGGAAAGGTCGAGCGCGACATCGTCGCGCGAGATCTTGATCGGCTCGATCGCGAGGGCGGGCAATGTAACGCTGAAAAAAGCAAGAAGTGCGAGAAGGAGGGCTGCCAGCCGTGGAACTTGGAATGTTTTCACTGGCCGTCGGCCTTCCCTTCAGGCGGGCTCGCCGCGGCGATCACCCTCGATAAGCGAAAAAAGATAGTGATCCTGCCAGCTGCCATTGATCTTGAGGTAGGATCGAAGCAGCCCTTCGCGCGCGAATCCGGCTTTTTCAAGTACGCGGATGGACCGCGTATTTCCAGGGATGCAGGCTGCCTCGATGCGGTGCAAACGCAATACGTTGAAGGCGTATGGCACCACCAGCTTCACAGCCTCGACCATGAACCCTTTCCCCGCGAAACGCTCTCCCACCCAATAGCCGATCTGGGCCGACTGCGCCACGCCGCGGCGAATGTTTCCAACGGTAATACCGCCGGCAAGCTTGCGGCTGGAATTTTCGACGATGAAGAATGCGATGGCGTGGCCGCGCGCGAAATCCTCGCGGTATCGCTGGATACGCTGACGCCAGGCGTGCCGCTCGAATTCGTCGGGGGACCAGCGCGGCTCCCAGGGTTCGAGGAAGCTGCGGCTCGACTGCCTGAGCGCCGACCATTCGTGAAAATCACTGGGCTCGGGAAGCCTGAGCGTCACGCGGGCGCCTTTGAGCTCCGGTGTCTCGCGTCGGAAGAAGGGCAGCGCCAGCATCGGTGCAGACCCCAGGCGGGTCATCTCGGAGCCTTCCTTCTCACCGGCCTAGACAGCGATCCGCCGCGTTGTGTGTCCCGTTCCGGACATCATGTCGTTGATCGTTTCGAAAGGCGCGAGCGAGCCGACCGGACCGATCGCGGTGACGGTGGGCTTGGTGTAGAAGAGTCGCCCGGCAAGATCGCGCAACCGTTCGGTCGTGATCGCCGAAAGCCGGTCGAGCAGTTCGTCGATGCCGATCGGCCGGCCATAGAGCATCAATTGCCGCGCGATCTGCGAGGCGCGGCTCGCGGAGCTCTCCTGCGACATGATGAGGCCCGCGCGATACTGGGCGCGGGCCCGGTTCAGTTCCTCCGGAAGGATCTTGTCGGCCGCCTTCTGCAATTCGTCCAGGATGACGGGAACGAGCCGGCCGATGTCCTGCTTGCCCGTGGCTGCATGGATGCCGAAGATGCCGGTGTCGGAGAAGCCCCAGTGGAAGGCATAGACGGAATAGCACAAGCCGCGCTTTTCCCTCACCTCCTGGAAAAGCCTTGAGGACATGCCGCCGCCGAGGATCATCGACAGAAGCTGGGACGTATAGAAATCGCGCACGTGGTAGGCCCGGCCCTCGAAGCCCAGGATGAACTGGGCGTCCATAAGTTCGCGGTTCTCGCGGAAGTCGCCGCCGACATAATGCGCATATTGCGGGGAGGGGCTTTCCGCCTTGGCGCGAAAGCCGCCGAGCCTCGCTTCGACCTCACGCACGAAGTCGTCATGGTTCACCTTTCCCGCCGCGACGACGACCATGCGATCGGCGCCATATTGCCTTTCCATGAAGGCATGAAGCTGAGCCGATGTGAAGGACTGGACCGTATCCGGCGTGCCGAGGATGGAGCGGCCGATCGTCTGGTGCCGGAATGCCGTTTCGGTGAAGCGGTCGAAGACGATGTCGTCCGGCGTATCATGCGCCGCGCCGATTTCCTGCAGGATGACATGCTGCTCGCGTTCGAGTTCGGAAGGATCGAATTTGGAATCTGTAAGGATATCGGCAAGGATATCGATCGCCAGCGGCACGTCTTCCGAAAGAACGCGCGCGTAGAAAGAAGTCGTCTCGACGCTTGTCGCCGCGTTGATCTCGCCGCCGACATCCTCGATTTCCGACGCGATCGTCCAAGCGCTGCGTTTGCCGGTCCCTTTGAAAGCCATGTGCTCGAGTAGATGGGCGATGCCGTGCTCGTTGTCGTACTCGTTGCGGGAACCGGACTTGACCCAGACCCCGAGGGCGACCGTATCGACATGCGGGAGAGTATCCGTTGCAATCGTCAGGCCGTTCGCAAGACGGCTCACTTCAACACTCATAAAGGTACTTCTCCCTGCAACTCATGCCATGCATTCGCCGGCTAACGCGCCGCCCTTGAATGGCGGATGATATGATCTTCCACCATTTTGATGTCGGAGGGAAGCGCTGTAAACCGCTCTTCCCGCCGCATCAGCTCGGCCAGTCTCGCCGGCAGAGCCGGGGTGATCCCGCAGGCCGCTTCGACCGCGGCGGGAAATTTCGCCGGATGGGCGGTGGCGAGCACCACCATCGGCACGTCCGACCGGGGGCGCTGCCGCGCCACGGCGAGAGCGGTCGCGCTGTGCGGGTCAAGCAGGTAGCCGCTCCCTTCCATGACGGAGCGGATCGTCGCGGCCGTCTCCCTTTCGGTCGATCGACCGGCGTCGAAACTGTTGCGGATGCGATCGAGCTGCGTATCGCTCAGCATGAAGGCGCCGGACTGTTTCAGGCTCTCCATCTCGGTGCGAATGCTCGCCGCTTCGCGCCCGCCTTCCTCGAACAGGAGCCGCTCGAAATTAGACGAAATCTGGATATCCATGGACGGCGAGGTTGTGGCGACGACGCGCCTTGTCTCGTAGCGTCCGGTTTCGAGCGTCCTGACGAGGATGTCGTTTTCGTTGGTCGCAATCACCAGCCGTTCGATCGGCAGGCCCATGCGCTTGGCCGCATAGGCGGCGAAGATGTCGCCGAAATTGCCGGTGGGCACGGTAAAGGAGACGGCTCTGTCCGGCGCGCCGAGCGAAAGGGCCGAATAAAAATAATAGACGATCTGGGCCATGATGCGGGCCCAGTTGATGGAGTTGACGCCGGAAAGCGCCGTCCTGTCACGGAAGGCATGGTCGTTGAACATGTCCTTCACCAGCGCCTGGCAATCGTCGAACGTGCCTTCGACCGCGAGAGCGTGGACGTTTCCGGCCGGGTTCGTGGTCATCTGACGCTGCTGCACGGGCGACACGCGCCCTTGCGGAAACAGGATGAAGATGTCGACCCGGTCGCGGCCGGCGAAGGCGTCGATTGCCGCGCCGCCCGTATCGCCCGAGGTGGCGCCGGCGATCGTGGCGCGCTGGCCACGTTCGGTAAGAACATGATCCATCAGCCGCGCCAGAAGCTGCATCGCCACGTCCTTGAACGCGAGCGTTGGGCCGTGGAAAAGTTCGAGGACGAATTCGTTCGGCCCCGCCTGCACGATCGGGCAGACGGCCTCGTGCGAAAAGGTCGAATAGGCCTCAGCGACGATCTGGCGGAAGATGTTCGGCTCTATCTCGTCGCCGACGAAAGGCGCAAGCAGCCTGACGGCGAGGTCCGGATAGGAAAGCGCACGCATGCCGCGCATCTCGTCGGCTGAGAAATGGGGCCATTCCAGCGGAACATAGAGGCCGCCGTCTCGGGCAAGCCCGCCCAGCAATGCATCGCGGAAACCGAGAACGGGCGCTTCGCCCCTGGTGCTTACATAACGCATGACAATCCGTTCTGTGGGCAGACATGAATGTGTCTTGGAAAAACCGCATTCCGTCGGTCGCATTTCGACGATTCGATTGGTATAGAACAGCGGCTTTGCGAGAGGGAAGTATAGTCAATGCTATTTGGCATAACAAACAAGAGGGTTGCCGTCGGCGCGCTGCTGGTCGGCCTGACAGTTGCGATCTCTGCCTGCCAGTCCGACTCCGCCAAGAAAGTGGCGGACGCAGGCGCGATGCAAGCGCCTCCACCGCCAACCGCCGACGACCTTGCGGCATATTGCCCCTCCGTCAATCTGCGCTCCGGCACGGCCTTCTATGACGTCTACGCCAAGGGTACAAAGAAAAAGAAGCCGTCCAGCGATGAAACCGACGCGACCGGAAAAACCAGCGACACAGGCGACAAGTCGGACGATATCGTTTACCAGGCGTCGATCTCGCAGGTGACGCGCAACTGCAAGACGGTCGGCGGGACGATGACCATGACGGTCGCCGCCGCCGGCAAGGTAGTTACCGGGCCGCAGGGGAAAGCCGGGCGGATCAGCCTGCCGATCCGCGTCGCAGTGCTGCGCGGCGATCAGGTGCTCTATTCGAATCTCGCGCATTATCCGGTCGATATAACGAGCACAGCGGCGGCCACCCAGTTCATCTATACCAATCAGAACGTATCGTTCGCCGCGCCGAAATCGCATGACACGCTTGTCTTCGTCGGTTTCGACGCCGGGCCGGAGAAGGCGGCCGTCAAAAAGAAAAGAAAGAAATAGAGTCCGTTGGCTAGCACGAACCGTCAGTCCACGTCGGCCCATTCGGACAGCGCGGCCAGCACGGGCATGATGTCGGCCCAGCGCCTGATGACCGTTTCCGCGCCGGCTTCCGTTAGCCTGTCGGCGTGGCCGGGATAAGTGTGCGAGGCTCCGGTAAAGCCGATGACGCGCATTCCCGCCGCTTTCGCGGCGGTGACGCCGTGCACTGAATCCTCGATGACGAATGTCTGCCTCGGATCGGCGTCGAGTTTCTCGGCCGCATAGAGGTAAACGTCCGGCGCCGGCTTCGGCCGCTTGAACGGCGTGTCGGAGGCGGAAAAAATCCTGCCCTCGAAAAGCGGCTTCAACCCCGTCCGGGTGAGCATCAGATCGAGACGCTCCTGTGTGGAATTCGAGCAGATGGCGCGGTTCGGGCCGACGGAAAGGATGGCCTGGCGGGCGCCATCGACAGGCCGGACCTCAGATGCCAGGCGACGATCGACCAGCGCTTCGCTTTCGCCGATCAGGGAAGCCTGGAAGGGGATGCGCGATTCGGCTTCCACCCTGAGCAGCATGTCGGTGAAAGTCAGACCCGCGAAGCGCTCGGCGATCTCTTCCGGCGTTATCTCATAGCCGGAAGCGGTAAGAAGCTGAGCCTCCACGCGCGCCGCGATGATTTCGGAATCGACGAGCACGCCGTCGCAGTCGAAGATGACGAGGTTGGGAATGGTCATTCCTGAATCCTGATAGGTCGCGAACGCTTTAAACGTCCCTGAAATGCTGGCAATGAAGCCGGATCTTGTTCGGTTGCCCGGAGCCTTATCCGCCGGATGCGGCCAAACAGCGGCGCTTCATTAAATCTTTACGCAAGGCAGTAACCATAACGGCAGGTAAATTGTCCTAGCGTAAATGGGTTGTCATGTCTGTATCGCGTCTTGCGGCCGAAATTCCCGCTCCCTCCGAAAGGGAGCAATGGCTGGATCGCATCCTCAAGGGGGATTGCGTCGCGGCGCTTGAGAAGCTTCCCGAAAAATCGGTCGATATAGTCTTCGCCGACCCGCCCTATAATCTGCAACTCGAGGGGGAACTCCATCGCCCCGACCAGTCGCGCGTCGATGCCGTCGATGACCATTGGGACCAGTTCGAGAGTTTCGCCGCCTATGACGCCTTCACGCGCGCTTGGCTGCTCGCCGTTCGCCGCGTCTTGAAACCGACGGGCACAATCTGGGTCATCGGCTCCTATCACAACATCTTCCGCGTCGGCGCGATCATGCAGGATCTCGGCTTCTGGATCCTGAACGACATCGTCTGGCGCAAGACCAATCCGATGCCGAATTTTCGTGGCCGCCGCTTCCAGAACGCGCATGAAACGCTGATCTGGGCCTCTCGCGATCGGAAGGGGAAGGGCTATACCTTCAATTACGAGGCGCTGAAGGCCTCGAACGACGATCTCCAGATGCGCTCGGACTGGCTCTTTCCGATCTGCACCGGGACCGAGCGGCTCAAGGATGAAAAGGGCGCCAAGGTGCATCCGACGCAGAAGCCGGAAGCGCTCTTGGCGCGTGTCATGCTGGCGTCCACCAAACCCGGCGATGTCGTGCTCGATCCGTTCTTCGGCTCGGGCACGACGGGCGCGGTCGCCAAGCGCCTTGGCCGGCATTTCGTCGGCGTCGAGCGCGAACAGGCCTATATCGACGCCGCCTTGGCGCGGATCGCCGCCGTGGAGCCGCTGCCGGCGGGCAATCTTTCGCCGATGACGGGAAAACGCGCCGAGCCGCGCGTCGCCTTCGCCAGCCTGCTCGATGCCGGTCTCGTCCGGCCCGGAACCGTACTAACGGATGTGCGCAAACGCTTCGTCGCTTCGGTTCGCGCCGACGGAACCCTGGCGGCGGGCAACGAGATCGGATCGATCCACCGTCTCGGCGCGCGCATGCAGGGGCTCGATGCCTGCAATGGCTGGACCTTCTGGCACTATGAAGAGGCCGGCGAACTGAAGCCAATCGACGATTTACGCGCCAGAATACGCAGTCGATTGGAAGCCGTCGGCGCATAACCGATCCTCCTTTCAATCGATTACCGGCAAAATCGGAATCGGTTTCTAAACTCGGCTCAGAGCGGAAACCCGTAGCGCGTCAAATCGGATTTCAGCGTCGCGGCATCGATGAACTGCACCGACTGCCACCCTGCGGCACGGGCGCCTTCGACATTCGCCATGCTGTCGTCGATAAAAAGCGTCGCCGACGGGCCGAGGCCGAAGCTTCTGGCGTGATGTTCGTAAATGGCGCGCTCGGGCTTTATCAGCCCGACATCGCCCGACACAGTGACGCCGCGCGGCCGCTGCAGAAACGGGAAACGTTCGCGCGCTTCGGCGAAGGTGTCCGAGGCGAAATTGGTCAGCATGGTGACGTCGTGGCCCTGGTCGATCAGTCCTTCCAGAATGGCGACGCTGTCCTCATAGGGATGTGACACCATCTCGTGCCAGTGGAGGCGGAAGTTGCGGATATTATCCGCATGGCTTGGGAAATCGGCGATCAGGAGAGCCTCGGCATCTGCCCAGCGGCGGCCGCGATCCTGCTCGACATTCCAGTCATGGGTGCAGACATTCTCGAAAAACCAGCGTCGCTCTCTGGGGTCGGGGATGAAGCGGCGGAACGGGATTTCCGGGTCGTAATGGACCAGCACCTTGCCGATGTCGAAGACGATATGGCGGATTTCGTTCATCTTACCTGTGCTTCTTCGTTATTCCCAAAACGGCGGCCTCGATGGCCTTTTTCATGACGGTCGGCAAGGCCTCTTCATGGATCGATGGGGACCACCAGCAGCCATCCGGCAACGCAATATCGCCAATCTCGGCCCGGTAAACGGATAGGTCGAGTTCGAAATGGGTGAAGACATGGCGGATACTGCCGGCCGGCTGCCAGTCGGCTGCAAACGGCGCGGCGCCGGAACCCATCGCTCCATCGACCCTTGCGGTCCAGGCGCTAGTCGGAACCTCGCTCATGCCGCCGAGCAGGCCTTTTTCCGCGCGCTTGCGCAACAGGATGGCGCCGTCGCCACGGATGGCGACGAAAGCCGAGCCTTGCCGCCTGGGCCTGTCGGGCTTCACCGACTTCAGCGGAAAGCGATCCGCCTCGCCGCGTTCGAGCGCGATGCAGTCATCGGTAAGCGGGCAGAGAAAGCAGGCGGGATTGCGCGGCGTGCAGATCGTCGCGCCGAGGTCCATCATCGCCTGCGCGAAATCGCCCGGCCGATCCTCAGGCGTGATGCGTCGGACGAAACTCTTGATCTCCGGCTTCGCCTCGCGCACGGGCCGTTCCAGCGCCGTCAGCCGCGCGACGACGCGCTCGACATTGCCGTCCACCACGGTCGCCGGGCGATCGAAGGCGATCGCCGCGACCGCGGCGGCCGTATAGTCCCCGATGCCCGGAAGGCTCTTCAATGCGTCTTCGTCCGAGGGAAATATCCCGCCATGTTTCGAAACGACCTCTTCCGCGCATTTCCTGAGATTGCGGGCGCGCGAATAATAGCCGAGGCCGGCCCAGGCCTTCATGATGTCGTCCGGATCGGCGCCCACCAGCGCCTCCACCGTTGGCCACATCGTTGTGAATTTGCGGAAATAGGGCTTTACCGCCTCAACCGTCGTCTGTTGCAGCATGATTTCCGAGAGCCAGACATGGTAAGGGTCGGGCCGCTTTCCGGAGCGGAGTGCAGCAGGCGGCGTCCGCCAGGGCAGGTCGCGGTGGTGGCGGTCGTACCAGGAAAGCAGGGCGGCGGCGATTTTACGGCTGTCCTGTCCGTTGATCGATGGTTCTTCGGATGCCATTCTGTGACGCGTATTTCTCGCTGATCGACAAACGCCGGGCGGATGTAGGACGATGGCCCCGAAGAAGCAAACGACCTATGCCCAGCCGCTAAGCGACGTGGCCTCGGAAATCCTCGATCCGGTTCTGCGCCGCCGGACCGGCATTTCGGTTGGCCTTGTTCAGTCCTGGGAGGAGATCGCCGGCGAAAGGCTGGCGGCTTCGACTCGGCCGGAACGCATTCTCTGGCCGCGAAGACTGCATGAAGACGATCCGTTCGCGCCGGCGACGCTGGTGATCGCCTGCGAGGGCATGACGGCGCTTCGCGTGCAGCACGAGACCGGCGAGATCATCCAGCGTATCAACGCCTTCCTCGGCTTTGCAGCGATAGGCAGGATCAAGATCGTCCAGAAGCCCGTCAATTCCGGTGTCGCGAAGAAAAGGCCCGCTCTGCGCCCATTGTCGCCCAGCGAGGAAAACCGGATTTCTGGAACCGTCGAAAAGATCGAGGATGATGGGTTACGGACTTCGCTCGCAAATCTCGGAAAGACGATTATGGCATTGAAGAAGAAATAGTTTATGGCCTGCATCGCGTATTCGTGAACGCTCTGTCCGGTTTTCCATCTTGGACTGATACCGTTGATGCCTTAATTCGCCCGGACTCTCGCTTTTTGTTCTTTCGCAGTATCAAATCTCAGCAACCGACAGGTGATTCGCATGATCCGTTCCCTCGACCGCAGAAAACTTCTCGCAGCCCTGGCCGGCTTGCCGGTTGCCGGCGCGCTGATGTCGGTTGCCTATGCCGAGGACCAGAAGGCCGCAGTCGAGGCGCCGAAGCCCGAGGGATCGGTCGATGTCAAGAAATTGATGGCGCCGGAAGCGCTGCCCGACATGTCGATGGGCAAATCGACCGCGCCCGTTACCGTCGTCGAATATGCCTCGATGACCTGCCCGCACTGCGCCGAGTTCGATGTCGTCACCTTTCCCGCCTTCAAGAAGAAATATATCGATACCGGCAAGATCTATTACATCCTGCGCGAATTCCCCTTCGATCCCCGCGCCGAAGCCGGCTTCATGCTGGCCAGATGCTCGAAGGATAAATATTTCGCCATGGTCGATCTCCTGTTCCATCAGCAGGACAATTGGGCCGCCGCGAACGATGCGAAATCGGCGCTGCTTCAACTGTCGAAACTCGCCGGTTTTACACAGGAGTCCTTCACCGCCTGCTTGACGAACCAGAAGCTGCTGGACCAGATCAGGTCGGTGAAGAATCGCGCCGAAAAGGAATTCGGGGTCGACGCGACGCCGACCTTCTTCATCAACGGGAAGAAGTATCCGGGAGCCATGTCGATTGACGAGATGTCGGCGATCATCGACCCGCTTGTCTGACAGTTTTCCTTCTCCTCTTGGGGGAGAAGGTGGTTTGACGCGAGGCGTCGAGCCGGATGAGGGGAGCGTGCAAGATAGTCGCCTGCAGATCCTCTCGCGTTGTGAGAATCGACGGACAGGCCGATGAAGTTCTCGCGGCTGCGCCTTCTCGGCTTCAAATCCTTCGTCGAGCCTTCCGAATTCGTCATCGAACGCGGGCTGACCGGCGTCGTCGGGCCAAATGGCTGTGGCAAGTCGAACCTGGTCGAGGCGCTGCGCTGGGTGATGGGCGAAAGCTCATACAAGAACATGCGCGCCTCCGGCATGGACGACGTGATTTTCTCCGGTTCCTCCACAAGGCCCGCGCGTAATACCGCTGAAGTCGCGCTCTTCCTCGACAACAGCGACCGTACCGCGCCCGCTGCCTTCAACGACAGCGACGAATTGCAGGTTCTGCGCCGGATCGAGCGCGAGGCGGGCTCGGTCTATCGCATCAATGGCCGCGAGGCGCGCGCCAAGGACGTCCAGCTTCTCTTCGCCGATCAATCGACCGGCGCCCGCTCGCCATCCATGGTGGGGCAGGGGCGCATCGGCGAACTGATCCAGGCGAAGCCGCAGGCCCGCCGCGCACTTCTGGAGGAAGCCGCCGGCATTTCCGGCCTGCATACGCGCCGCCACGAAGCCGAGATTCGCCTTCGCGCCGCCGAACAGAACCTTGAGCGCCTGGACGACGTTGTCGGCGAACTGGAAAGCCAGATCGAGAATCTGAAGCGGCAGGCGCGGCAGGCGTCGCGCTTCAAGAACCTTTCCGCGGACATCAGGAAAGCGGAAGCGATGCTGCTTCATCTGCGCTGGACGCTGGCGAAGGAGCAGGAAGCGGAGGCGCAAACCGCGCTTTCCACAGCGACGAAGCTCGTCGCCGAGCGCGCCGCCCAGCAGATGGACGCCGCGAAGGCACAGGCCGTCGGCGCCCATCATTTGCCGGGCTTGCGCGAGGAGGAAACCAAGGCCGCCGCCGCGCTGCAGCGCCTGACCATCGCGCGCACGCAGATGGAGGAGGAAGCGGAACGCATCCGCGCCAGGCAGAGCGAGCTTGAAAAACGCGTCGCCCAATTCGACGCCGACATCGCCCGCGAACAGCAATTGCTGAGCGATAATGGCGACATCCTTGAAAAACTTGCGGCGGAGGAACAGAGCCTCAAGGCGGAAGAGGGCGCCGTCGGCACGCGCGAGACGGAATTGCGGACGGCGCTTGATGCGGCGAGTGCCAAACTTACCGAAAGCGAGGCGCGGCTTTCGGCCCTGACCGCCGAGCGTGCCGAGGTGGCGGCCTCCCGCCACCAGATCGAACGGACGCTGCGCGAGACGACGGACCGCCGCGACCGCCTCGACCGGCAATTGGCGGAGATCGGCCGCGAGGCCGCCGAAATAGCTCAGAAGATCGCCGGCCTTGCCGACCCGGCGGAAAAGCGCCGGCAATTGGAAGCGACAGAGGCGGCGGTCGCCCTGGCGGAACAGGCGGCGCTGGCGGCGGAAAAAACGGTCGAGACGTCGCGCCGGCGCGAGGCGGAATGCCGGCCGCCCTTGCAGGAATTGCGGGCCGAGTTGAGCCGCATCGAAACCGAGGCGCGCACCCTCTCGAAGATGCTGAACGCCGCTTCGGGCGACCTTTTCCCGGCGGTTCTGGAGCAGGTGAAGGTTGAGCGTGGCTTTGAGACGGCGCTCGGCGCGGCTTTGGGCGAGGATCTCGATGCGCCGCTCGAAAGAAGCGCGCCGGTCCATTGGGGCGAAGCGATTTTCGATGCCGGCGATCCCGCGCTGCCCGATGGGGCTCTGCCTTTGAAAGACAAGGTGCAGGCGCCAGCCCAGCTTGACCGTCGTTTGGCGCAGGTCGGGGTCGTGGAAAAGGGGGATGGCGCGAGGCTCCAACCGCTCTTGAAACCCGGTCAACGCCTCGTCAGCCGCGACGGGGCGCTGTGGCGGTGGGACGGCTACACGGCGAGCGCCGATGCGCCGACGCCGGCGGCGCTGAGACTGGCGCAGAAGAACAGGCTGGCGGAACTCGACGGCGAAGCGATCGAGGCGACCAGAAAGGCGCGCGCCGCCGAAGAAACGCTTGCCGCGGCCGAAACCGCCGTTCGCGAAGCGACTGCCGCCGAGAGGCAGGCGCGCGAGGATTGGCGCGAGGCGCAAAGGCTGCTCGGCCTTGCCCGCAATGCGCTCGCCGAGGCGGAAAAGGCCGCCGGCTCGCTCTCGGCCCGCCGCGGCGCGCTTGAGGAATCCCGTGCGAGAATAGCGGAAAGCCGCGAGGAAGCGGCAATTGCGCTCGTACAGGCGGAAAAAGCTCTTGCCGAATGCCCCGATTTGACGGCGTTGCAATCGAAAATCGAAAGCATGACCGCGCTCGTTGCCGGCGGACGGG
>JBQCEL010000354.1:0-10280 GCA_051960255.1 Rhizobiaceae bacterium | reverse complement strand
CGGTGCGCGAAAATCTCCTGTTTTGGCAGCGCTTCGCAGGCGAGCCGAAACTCGGTCTGGCCGAGGCTCTCGATGCGGTGGGTCTCCCTGGCATCGACCATCTGCCTTTCGGCTATTTGTCGACCGGCCAAAGGCGGCGCGCGGCGATCGCGAAACTGCTCCTCAATCACCGGCCGGTCTGGCTGCTCGACGAGCCGACCGCCGGGTTGGACAAGGCATCGGAGAGGCGGTTCGGCGAGTTGATGGGGGAGCATCTTGGCGAGGGGGGCATTGTTGTCGCTGCGACGCATATGCCGCTGGGGATTGGGGGAGCAAAGGAATTGCGGATGGGCGGCGGGCAAGGGGGAGTTCTCGGAAATGCCTGAGTTCCTTCGCGCCCCCCTCTGTCCTGCCGGCGGGGCACGCCGCCCACCCTCGCTCTTGCGGGGAAGGTCGACCCGCGAAGCGGGGCGGGGTGGGGGTGGCGATGGTTATGCTCTATTTTGCACGACCCCCACCCCGACGCTACGCGCCGACCCTCCCCGCAAGGGGGAGGGTGGGAGCCGCCGATGCTAGCCCTCTACCTCCGCGATCTGCGCCTGGGCATTCGCGCCGGCGGTGGGGCGCTGGTGGGCGTGCTGTTCTTCCTCGCCGTGGTGGCGGTCGTCCCCTTCGGCGTCGGGCCGGACCTCAAGCTTCTCGCCCGCATCGGCCCGGCGATCCTCTGGATCGGCGCGCTTCTGGCGAGCCTGCTCGGGCTGGAACGACTCTTTCAGGCCGATCGCGAGGATGGGTCGCTCGATCTTCTGCTGCTTGCGGACGACAGGCACATGACCGCGCTCGTCGTGCTGGTGAAATGCCTGGCGCACTGGACGGCGAGCGTGCTGCCGCTCGTCGTCGCCTCGCCGCTTCTCGGGCTTTTCATGAACATGGAGGCAAAGGGGATCGGCGCGACAACGTTGACCCTTCTGGTCGGCACGCCGGCCATCGCCTTTATCGGCGCGGTCGGCGCCGCGGTGGCCGTGGCGCTGCCGCGCGGTGGACTGCTCGTCTCTGTGCTGATCCTGCCGCTTGCCATTCCCGTGCTGATTTTCGGCGTCGCGGCGAGCTATGGCGCGACGCATCCGCCGCAGCCCTTCCTCTTTCCCTTCCTCATATTGATCGCGCTGACGCTTTTTTTTGCCGTGGTCGGGCCGGCCGCAGCCGCTCTGGCGCTCAAATTCGCAGCGGATTGAGCCGCAAGCCTGCGATCTTTACTCGGAGGTGAATTTCTCGGCGCGCACCTCGACCGTTCCGATCTTGGTGCCGATGCTCGCCGCGATCGGCGCATAGATCCCGGTCGTTCCCATCGGGACAAAGGATATTTTCATCTTGCTCTTGTCTCGGAGATATTTGAGCGCGCTGTTGGTCTTGCGGTAGCCGGCGACCGGCACGAAATGAGCGTCGCAGACCGTCGCTTTGCCGCTATAGCCCGGCACCGAATAAGGCGCGGTGCCGGCATAGGAAAGGCGGATGTCGGCGCGCAATTCTCCGTCATAGTACTTAAGCGTATGGTTGCAGACATCGCTTGGACCAGCCGCCTTGACGAGCGTCAGCGACAGAGGATCGGTGACGGCCTTCAGATCGTTCGGGCCGAGCGGTACCCAGTTCTTCTGCTTTTTCAATGGCGGAATGTTTTCCGTGTGCGAAACGGTATCGCCGGAAAATTCGATCGCGGTGCGCTTCTTCTTTTTCCCCGAGGTGTAGGCGACGAGGAAGGATTGCGGCTGCGCTCCGGCCGGCGTCAGACGGCCGTTCACCGTCGTCATGCCCTTGGTGTCGTCGATGATACGGGCGACGCCGGCGCTCGCGATCGACCCCTTGATGCTGAAATTCTGGCCGTCGACGGTGCTGGTGAAACTCGTCCGGGCGAGCGTCAAGCCGAACAGCGAGACGGAATAATCGGCGCTGAAACGCTTTGCGCCGCCGGCGTGCGCCTCGACGGGTATCCCCAGAATGAGAAAGAGGGCGGCAATTGAAACGAGACGGCCGGTCATGCGCGAATGCATCTTCTCTTTTCCGATGTCCCTTGGGAACAAACTATCATCGAATCCGGCGAAGTTGTGAATGGTTCCATCCTCGCTCCACCTTTGTCGGTCATAATGGCCGTTCCGAATCAATGATCATCGGCATGTCCGACTTGGCGGAGTGGGAAAATGGCGGGAAGCCTCGTCGGCGTCAGCCCGATCATGCACAGCATCTATCTCGGCGAGGACATCAAGCCTTTATGGGATAGGCTTGCCGCACGCGTCGCCGCAAATGCGAACGATGCCGAAGCGCTGATGGACCTTTCCGTGCTGCTGCAGGCGCGCGGGCGGCGGGCGGAGGGATTGGAAGCCCAAAACGCCGCGATAGCCCTTCAAAAGAGCTTCCGGCGGATCTGTGGGAAAGGCGGGGGATTGAAACTGGCCGCACTCGTCACGGCCGGCGACCTGATGGCGAACACGCCGATCGACTTTCTGCTCGAAGGCTCCGAAATCGAACTCACCTATCTCTATGTCGATGCCGACACATTTTCGATTCCCGATCTCTCTTTTTTCGACGTCGTCTTCATGGCGGTCGGGGAATCGGAGGAGAACCGGCCTGTCCTGAAGACAATCGAAAGGCTGCTTGCCGGAAGACCCGAGGCGCAAACTGTCATGAACGGCGATGCGGTGAAGGTGATGGGTCTGACGCGCGAGGGCGTCGGCGCGCTTCTGGCCGACGCGCCGGCCATTCTCGCCCCGCCGACATCGATCCTGTCGCGCGCCGATTGTTCGGGAGAGGGGGCGGACATGGAGCGGGGCACATCGCCTGACGGTTTTGATTTCCCCATCACGATCAGGCCGGCCGGGACGCACGCGGGCGGCGGGTTGGAGCGCATCGGCCGTCCGTCTGAACTTCTCCCCTATTTCAGGCGGCAGCCGGCCGAAAAATATCATGTCGCCCCCTTCGTCGACTATTCGGGGCCGGACGGTCGCTATCGCAAGCAGCGCATCGTGTTCATCGACGGCAAGGCTTTCGCCAGCCACTACGCCGTCTCGGAACACTGGATCGTCCATTATCTCAGCGCCGGCATGGCGGAGAATGCCTGGCGGCGCGCGGAAGAGCAGCGCTGGATGGAGAATTTCGACGCCGATTTCGCCGTTCGGCACGCCGCGGCCTTCGCGGCGCTCTGTTCACGTGTCGGACTCGATTATTTCGGCATCGATTGCGCCGAGATGCCCGATGGGCGGCTGCTTGTCTTCGAGGTGGACGTGGCGATGATCGTCCACGACATGGATCCGGAAGATGTCTTCCCCTACAAGAAGCCGGCCATGCGCAAGCTTTTCGCCGCCTTCCAAGAGGCGCTGGCGAAACGGGCGGCGCTTAGGCAGCAGGAAGCCGCTATCGCTTGATTTCTCTCATATTGCTGCCGAGCCATATGGGAGGGTAGGCGATCCGGCCGCACGGTCGGGCGTCAGCCTGAGCGGCGAGCGGGAATGGAAAAGCAGGACGGCGGTCAAGGCGCATGAGACGATGCCGACCGCGGTTACAGCCGCCGTCGTGCCGGCCGTCCAGTCGAGCGCCTGGAGCGGAGCGCCGTCATAAAGCGAAAAGGCGCTGAAGCTGCTTTCGTGCGAGATCAGCAGGAAGCCCATTATGTTGTTGCCGAAATGGGCGCCCATGCAGCCGCCCAGATTTCCCGTCCGATAAAGGATGAAAGCAAGCAGCACCGCGAAGCTGCCGATCGTGACGAGGACGCAAATGGTCATCAGCGTCGGAACGCCGCCATGCCAATGGAGCAGCGTGAAGGCGAGCGTCGGCAGGACGGCCCATATCAGCGGGCTGCGGAAACGATGGGCAAGACCACGCATGAGATAGCCGCGGAAAAGCAGTTCCTCCGCCGATGTCTGGACAAAGGCAAAAAGCATGACGGGAACGACGAAGACAATCCAGTCGCCGAGAGGAATCGGCGTGCGGACGAATTGCGGCGCGATGGCGTAAAGCGCGAGTTCCGATATCAGGGAGGTGATAAGGACGGCGGCGAGCCCCTTGAGGAAGGCTCCGATCGCAAGCCGGCTGGTCGGGCCGAACAGCACAGAAAGCTTTTCTTTATGGAGGAAGCGCATGGCGATCCAGACGCCAAGCCAGATGCCGGCGAAAGTCAGGAAGACAGCCAGCGTTCCGGGCCGTGTGGTGATGAAGCTTTCCATCAGCCGCGCATAGCCGCCGAAGCCGGTATAGAGATAGAAGCCGGCCGTCAGCACGACGAAGGTCACGGCCAGCCAGCAGATGACGATGACCAGGATGCCGGCGAGGAGGCGCGGCACGGTGGTTTTCGGGCCGGCGCTCTCCCGGTAGTGCTGAAAAGCCTCGCGCTCGATCATCGTTTCTTTCCGCCTTGCATCATGATTCCCGTCTTCGACTCCTTCAGCATTCGCTGGTGATCGTGCAAAAGGGCAAAATTCGGGACGCGCCTTATCCTGATAGTCCGGGGAAATGAAAAGCTTCTTACTTCCGGCGGAGCGTTCGTCCATCCATCCAATAAACGGCGGCGGCTTGCGCAGTTCCCGAACCGTTTGCTACACGCAATCCGCTGGAGTTGGCGCGGGCTGGCGCATTCTCATGAACGGAATGCCATCCGAGGCGATCCCGGCATTCGGTTAGGGCTCTCTGGGAGAAGAGAATGGCATTTCGGGTGGCGGGCAAGTTCCTCGCTGTGGCATTCGCTGCGATGGCGCTCATTCCAACGGCGGCGTCGGCTGCGCCGCGCTGCGGCGACGGTCCGGCAGGATTTCCCGCCTGGCTGCAGGAATTCAAGTCGGAAGCAGCGGAGCGGGGAATCAGTTCGCGCGTCCTCGACAATGCTTTTGCCGGCGTCACCTATGACAAGAAGGTCATCGGCTATGACAGGCACCAGCACTCCTTCAAGATGACGCTCAAGGAATTCATGGCCCGGCGCGCGCCCCCCTACTATGTCAAGCGCGCCAAGGAGGAGATGGCTTCCAACGCCCGCCTCCTGTCGCGCATACAGAAGCGGTTCGGCGTGCAGCCCGAAATCCTGGTGGCGATCTGGGGCATGGAGACCGGATTCGGCTCCTATATGGGCAATCTGAGCACCATCCGCTCGCTCGCCACGCTCGCCTATGATTGCCGCCGGTCGGAGTTTTTCACCAACGAACTCTATTCGGCGCTGGAGATCATCCAGCGCGGCGATATGACCGCGGCGGAGATGCGTGGGGCCTGGGCCGGCGAAATCGGCCAGACGCAGTTGCTCGCCTCGAAATATCTGCAATATGCCGTCGATTTCGATGGCGACGGCCGCCGCGACCTCATCCATTCGCGCGCCGACGTGCTGGCTTCGACCGCCAATTTCCTGAAAGGCCATGGCTGGATACCGGGCGCCGGCTATCAGCCCGGGCAGCCGAACTTTGCCGTTCTGACCGCCTGGAACAAAGCGACGGTCTACCAGCAGGCGCTGGCGCTGTTCGCCAGTAAGATCGCGAATTGAAAAAGGCTGCGAACGAGGCTGAAATCTACGATTTGAAAGGCCTCACCTGCCCGCTCCCCGTGCTGCGGGCGCGAAAGCGCCTTGCAGGAATGGAGAGCGGCGCGCTTCTCTGGCTCGATACGACGGATCCCCTCGCCGTCATCGATATACCCGCCTTTTGCCGCGAAAGCGGCCACCGCCTTGTGGAGAGCTTCGCTACGGAGGGCGGGCACCGCTTCCTGGTCGAACGCGGATAAATCCAGGTCAGCCCTTGTATCCGGGGATGGCGAGCGGGTTGGCCTCGATCGCCGCGCGATCGGGCGTGTCGATCCTGGGAGCGCTGGTGATCGCCGCGAAGAGCCGCCGGACATAATCTTCCGGCATGTCCATGGTGATGAGGACGAGCCGCACGCCGCGCTTGTCGTCCGGCCAGGCGGGGAGCCGCACCGGCGGGTGAAAGAGCGACTGCACGCCGTGGATGACAAGCGGACGGGACCGGTCCTCCACCGTCTCGACGATACCCTTCATGCGCAGCAGATGCTCGCCCTCGGTCGAACCCAGAATATCGACGAAGGTCTCGATCGCCGACCGCGGGACAGGGCCATCATACACCAGCGAGAATGTCCGGATACGCCCATCGTGCCGATGCGCGGCATGGTCGTGATGCGGGTCGTGATCATGGTCATGGCTATGCGCCGCTTCCTCGCGGAGCCAACGGCCCACATCGGCGATCTTCCTGTCGGGATCGTAAAGGCCGCAATTGAAGAGGAGCGCGGGATCGACACGACCGCCGGCGCTTTCAATGAGAGGGGCCGCCGGATTCAGTCTGGCGATCCTGTCCTTCAGTTCGTCGAGGCCTTCTTTACCCTCGGTAATATCCGTCTTGGTCAGGACGATCCTGTCGGCGACCGCAACCTGCCGCACTGCTTCCTCGTGGCGATCGAGCACAGCCGCTCCGTTGACGGCGTCGACGGTGGCGATCACGCCGTCGAGGCGGAAGGACTGGACGAGTGCGGGATGCGCCATCAGGGACTGGAGAACGGGAATGGGATCGGCAAGGCCGCTCGTCTCGATCACCACCCGCTTGAGCGGCGGAATCCGGCCGGTCTGGACGCGATCGACGAGGTCGGCCAACGTATCGATCAGATCGCCTCTGACGGTGCAGCACAGACAGCCGTCTGAAAGTTCGATGACGCCGTCGGTCGAGCGTTCGACGAGGAGATGGTCGATCGAAATCTCGCCGAACTCATTGATGATGACGGCGGTGTGCGCCAGCGCCGGTTCTTTCAGCAACCGGTTCAGGAGCGTCGTTTTCCCCGAACCGAGAAAGCCCGTCAGAATGGTCGCGGCGATCGGCTCCATGCTGCCTCGCTATTGCACCGAGGCCGATTGCGCGCGGGCGGCCGCCTTGGCGGGGGGGACATAATCAGGGCGCGGGGTCGGGATGGGGACATTGGCGTAGACTGGCTCAGGCGGCAGGCCGCCAGGTCCCGTGGCGCCGCCAAGGCTGACCATGACGACATTCGGATCGTGGTCCATCTTGTGGATGAACGCGGATTTCAGGATCGGTTTTCCGTTCTCCCCGCGTTGCGACGCGCGTTCCTTTCTTCCCTCCTTCGAGCAGATCGCGTCGCTCATGTCTGTCGCCTGGTCCTGTCCCGGACCGTAGGGCTGGAGCGCGGCCACCGTCGGCATGGCGCTGTTCTCCGTCATGCCGAAGCCGCGCTGGAGCAGCGCCGCGACCTTATCGGCGCGATCGGCGAGCGAGGATGCGCCAAGCACGATCGCCCCCAGCGTCTTGCCGTCACGGGTCGCCGTGCCGATGAAGTTGAAGCCGGCGGCGCAAATGAAGCCTGTCTTCATGCCGTCGGCGCCGTCGAAGCGCCCGATCAGGACATTGATGTTGGGGATGACCTTCTTGCCGAGCCCGACCGCCTCGATCCTGAAATAGTTCTCATATTGCGGAAATTGCTGGCGAAGCGCGGAAACCAGGATCGCCAGATCATGCGCTGTGGTGTAATTTTCCGGATCGAACAGCCCGTTCGGATTGGTGAAATGGCTGCCCGTCATGCCGAGTCTCTGGGCCTCCGCGTTCATCCGTGCGACGAACGCCTCTTCCGAGCCGCCGATATTTTCTCCCACCGCCATCGCAATATCGTTGGCGGATTTGACCAGCATCAGTTTGAGCGCCGCGTCGAGCGTTATGACGGCGCCAGGTTTCAGGCCGATCTTCGCTGGAGGTTGGCGCGACGCGTTCCTGGTGATCCTGACAGGAGAGAGGAGCGTCACCTCGCCTTTCTGCAAGGCTCTGAAGGCCACGTAAGTGGTCATCAGTTTGGTCAGTGAAGCCGGATACCATCGCGCGAAGGCGTCGTTCTGAAGCAGGATCCGGCCATCATTGACGTCGAAAAGCATATAGGGCTCGTCGGCATGAGCCACGGACGCCATCAATGAAAAAAGGAGAAGTGTCGCGCCGAGAAGGCGCCGTCCCAGCCTAGTCAATCCGGTTCCTCTTGCCGTTCTTCCCCGAAGCTCTCTTAAAATCCGAGCGAGATCGCGTCTGCAGCGGCCGTGGCTATCGGCGGCCCGGCCTCTGCTATCTAGCGCATGTGTCGCCAAAATGGCAAAGTCACGGCGATCACGTTTGTGAGCCGCAGATACCAAGACCTGACCATCCGACCAACGGGAAGCTCCAAAATGCCGATATTGAACCGCGCCGCCGAGATGCAGGATGAAATCGCCGGCTGGCGACGCCACATCCATTCCAATCCCGAATTGGGCTTCGACGTGGTGAAAACCGCTGCTTTCGTCGAGGAGAAGCTGAAGGAATTCGGCGTGGACGAAATCGTGTCCGGCATCGGCAAAACGGGCGTTGTGGCGATCATCCAGGGCCGGCTCGGAGCCGGCGATACGGTCGGGCTGCGCGCCGACATGGACGCGCTGCCGATCAACGAGATCACCGGGAAGCCTTACGCCTCGACGGTGCCGAACAAGATGCACGCCTGCGGCCATGACGGGCATACGGCGATGCTGCTCGGCGCGGCGAAATATCTCGCCGAGACGCGGAATTTCAAGGGCCAGGTCGCCGTGATTTTCCAGCCGGCCGAAGAGGGCGGCGGCGGCGGAAACGAGATGGTGAAGGACGGCATGATGGAGCGCTTCGGCATCAAGAGGGTCTTCGGCATGCACAACATGCCGGGCATTCCCTTGGGCGAGTTCGCCATCAGGCCGGGGCCGATCATGGCCGCGACCTCGGAGTTCGACATCCGGATCAAGGGAAGGGGCGGCCATGCGGCCATGCCGCACAAGAGCCTCGATCCCGTCGTCGTCGCGAGCCAGCTCGTGCTCGCCTTGCAGACCATCGCCTCGCGCACGGTCGATCCGGTGAAATCCGTGGTCGTTTCGGTGACGAAATTCCACGCCGGCGACGCCTACAACGTCATCCCGGAGCTCGTTACCCTTGCCGGCACAACGCGCACGCTCGACAAGGATGTGGCGGCGAAGACGGAAGAGCGCTTCCGCGAGATCTGCGCCGGGATCGGCGCGACATTCGGCGTGACGGTCGAACTTGACTGGTATCCGAACTATCCCGTTACCTTCAACAACGCCGAACAGACAGCGTTCGCCGCGGATGCGGCCAGGGAAATCGCCGGCGCTCGCAATGTGAACGACGATGTCGATCCGCTGATGGGCGGCGAGGATTTCTCCTACATGCTCGAATCCCGGCCGGGCGCGATCATCTTCCTCGGCAATGGCGACAGCGCCAACCTCCATCACCCCGCCTACGACTTCAATGACGAAGCCATTCCGGCTGGGGTCAGCTACTGGGTCAGGTTGGCGGAGAGGGCGCTCGCGCCGGGAGCATGACGCGATCCGATCGCCATATCCCGGCTCTGCCGGAACATGATCGGGACAACGGGCGTCCCTTTTCGGGTCATGCTTTCGCCGACGCATCAAGGAGGTTGGCGAAAGGCGGCGAAACGGTTATGAGGTGAGCCGTGGTCCCGTAGCTCAGCAGGATAGAGCATCAGATTCCTAATCTGAGGGTCGCGCGTTCGAATCGCGCCGGGATCACCATAAGCCCTGCGGCATTAGGTCCTTGCCGATGGACGGGCGTTTGCAAATTTTCGCCCCGTTTTGAGCAAAAGCCCTACACGCGGTCGCATGCGCGGCCGCTCAAGAAACCGACCCGTCTCGTCGGCGGGCGCGCATGAAAAAGGGCTTATCATGGACTATTCCGTAGCCGAGCAGCAGATCACCCAAGCGCAGCAGCAATCCCAGGCGGTGATCGGAAAAATGCAGGAGCTTGCGCAGAAACTCCGTAGCCAGGCGCCCGATGAGACGACCGGCCGCGAATGGGCGATGGATTTGCGCGAAATCGCGATGGGCATCCAGCAACAGAACCAAACCGCCATGATGCTCCTGCAGCAGATGGGCCAGTATATCCATACGCTTGAAAACGAACTCGACACCCATCCGGCGCCGAGCGTCCAGCCGCGCGGCTGGGGTGCTGGCGGCGGCTGGGGCGCCGGCGGCGGTTTTCTGGGAAACCTCACGACCGGGCTCGGCCTGGGGACCGGTTTCGCGGTCGCGGAAGATGTCGTCAACGACATCTTCAATCAATTCTAGGGCAGCGCTTACTCCGATAGGCGGCAAAGGCGCGTTTTCCTTGCGTCTTCCAGTGATAGGCCTTATCGCCTCGCGGTACTCCCCAGAACCGCCTGAAATCGCGGGGCGCGCATGACCAAACCATCGTTCAACCCGGCAATCGAGGCTCTATCGCCGCCGCCGGTGCCTGCCGTGCAGGGCT
>JBQCEL010000353.1:0-7575 GCA_051960255.1 Rhizobiaceae bacterium | reverse complement strand
GCAGAATGCTCCTCATATGCTCGGAGACGCGGGCGGATTTCACATAGCGCTCGTCGCCGGCTCCAAGGCCGGCAAGACCCCACAGATTGGGCCGGTAATCGATGTCGAGTACGATCCTGCGGCCGCTCTCACGCGCGATGCGCATTGCCTTCCGCTGCGCCGCATCGCTGTTTGGGCGGGAGAAATGCGTACCAGTGACCACGATTGCACGCGCCAACAAAATAAAAGTCTCGTCAATGTCGTCTTCGCAGAGCGCCATGTCGGCGCAATTCTCCCGATAGAAGAGTAGCGGAAAGGATTTGTCGTTTTCGACGGCGACGAATGCGAGGGCGGTAAGCCGCGCCGGATCGGTGACGACGCCCTGGGTAGAGACACCCTCGCGCTGCAATTGCTCGCGCAGATAAGCGCCGAACTGCTCGTTGCCGACACGAGTCAAAAGCGCCGATTTCAGGCCGAGCCGGGCTGTCCCGATGGCGATGTTGGCCGGGCAGCCGCCCACCGACTTGGCGAAGCTCGTAATGTCCTCAAGCCTTGAGCCGATCTGCTGGCCGTAGAGATCGACGGAGGCGCGGCCGATGGTGATGACATCCAGCGCAGCGGATCGAGAAGCCTCCATTGGCTCTACCATTATCTTCCTCCGGCGGTCGGATCCGTTAAGAGCGATGTAGACGATTGGGCGCCGCGAAATGAAACATAAGTTCCAACGGTCGGTCAATATGGAATGTTTATTCCTTATAACGGCAAAAATTCTGCGGGATTCCGCTACCGCTTCTTCTGTCGCCGTTCCGCGATCGCGACGGTCAGCGCCATGGCAAGCGCCATCGTGGCGGAAAGTGACCGGAAACCGGCGAAATCGGCCTCGACCACCTCAAACCACGCTGCCGCGTATTCCGCAAGCGGAGAAAAAGCGCTGTCGGTTATTGAGACGACCGGAATGCCACGCTCCGCCAGGTTGCGCACATAGGTGGCCGTCTCGTTGGCATAGGGCGAGAACGAAATGGCGAGAACGGCGTCACGCGGCGTGGCGAAATCGAGATTTTCCGGATCGGTGCCGAGCGCCGAGCCGACCAGCGTATGGCGTATCCTGAGCTTGCCGAAGGCATAGGCCATATAGCTCGAGATCGGATAGGAGCGGCGGCGCGCCACGAGATAGATCATTTCGGCCTTGGCCAATATCTCTACCGCTCGATCCAGATTCCTCGCGTCGACATTGCGCGACATGCGCTCGATCGATCGACTGGCGGCAGATACGAATCCTTCCAGTATCGTCCCTTCATGTGAATCGCCCTGTGTTTCGGTGTCGAGCTGGGCGAGGCGTTCCTCGTAGGAGGCGGTTCGCTCCTTCAACCGATCCCTGAAAATCTGTTGCAGGCCAGAAAAGCCGTCGAGATTAAAATATTGGGCGAAGCGGACGAGGGTCGAAGGCTGCACATCCGCCGACGCCGCGACGCTGGCGGCCGTGCCGAAAGCCACATCGTCCGGATTTTCAAGTGTATAGGCGGCGACTTGCGCCAGCCTCTTCGGCAGCGACTGGCGACGGGCGACGATCATCGCCCGCAGCGAGTCGAAATCCGCCGGAGCTGCGCTATCCGTCTCGGCCTCGCCCATCGCCATCTTTCCTGTCCTTCCGCCATCCTGTCCGCGGGACTATTGGCATCCTATGCGAAATAGAATGAATATTCCAACAATGGAAATTTTGGTTTATCTGTTTCGCCGAACGCCCAGAGCGAAAATCCTTCCGCCAGCCCACCAGGAGAAGTTGCATGGATCGAATCGGAGTCGGCCTCATCGGTACGGGCTATATGGGCAAGTGTCATGCGCTCGCGTGGAACGCCGTTCGTTCCGTGTTCGGCGACGTGCCGGCGCCGCGTCTCGTTCATTTGGCGGAGGCGGACCAGGCGCTTGCCGAGCGCCAGGCATCCGCCTTCGGTTTCGAAAAGGCGACGGATGACTGGAGGAAACTCATTGCCGATCCGGAGGTCGATATCGTCTCCGCGACGACGCCAAACCGCTTCCACGCGGAAATGGCGATTACAGCGCTTGAAGCCGGCAAGCATGTCTGGTGCGAAAAGCCGATGGCGCCCGCCCTTGCCGACGCCGAGCGCATGGCGGAGGCGGCGCGCCGATCGGGCAGGCTGGCGGCGCTCGGCTACAATTACATCCAGAACCCCATGATGCGCCAGATCGCGAAACTTCTGAAAGAAGACCGCATCGGCACGGTTAACCATGTCCGAATCGAGATGGACGAGGATTTCATGGCCGATGGCGAGGCGCCTTACTCCTGGCGCAACGAGAAGACGACCGGCTATGGCGCACTCGACGATTTCGCCGTCCACCCGCTGTCGCTGCTGCAGACGCTTCTCGGCAATCCATCACGGGTCATGTGCGACATGGCGCGGCCTTATCCCGAGCGTCCGGACGGCAAAGGCGGCCGCAAAGCGGTGGAGAATCACGACGTCGCCAATGTTCTCTTCCGCATCGGCGACGGCATTTCAGGCACGTTGCAGGTCAACCGCGCCGCCTGGGGCCGCAAAGGGCGCATCGCGCTGCAGATCTACGGCTCGAAAGGCTCCATCCTTTACGACCAGGAGCGGCTGAACGAAATGCAGCTTTACCTCGCCGACGACAAGGCGGGCGAGCAGGGTTTTCGTACCATTTTCGCCGCCCCGCAGCATCCGCCCTATGACAAATTCATCCCCGCGCCCGGCCATGGGCTAGGCTTCAACGAATTGAAGATCATCGAGTGCCGCCAAATTTTAGGGAAACTCAAAGGCGAGGACACGCTGCTGATCGATTTCGATCATGGCCTCGCCATAGAGCGCGCAGTTCACGCCATGGCGCGCTCTTTCGAAAGCGGAAAGTGGGAAAGAGTGGGATAGAATCGGTCTTACGGCTCAAACCGCCAACCCTGCATTAGCGAACCCGCCGTCCACCGCGAGGATTTGGCCGTTGATGTAGCTCGCAGCGTCGGAAATGAGGAAACAGACAGCATCCGCGACCTCTTCCGGTGTTCCGTAGCGACCTTGCGGGACGCGTGCGTTCCATTGCCGGCGCACGTCCGCGGTGTGGACCGCGCGCGCCAGCGGCGTATCGATCGGGCCTGGCGCAACCGCATTGACGCGAATGCCCTTCCCGCCAAGTTCCGTCGCCATGACGAGCGTCATCAGGTTCACGCCACCCTTGGACGCGCCATAGGCGACCCGTCCCTTATTCCCGCACAGCCCTGATACCGAGGAAATGTTTACGATCGAGCCGGTCCGGTGGTGGTTGAGCCAGTAGCGGGCGGCGGCCGCTGCGACGACAAACGATCCTATGAGGTTGATGTCGAGGATGCGGCGGAACTCGCTCACTTCCGTCTCGACGGCGGGCTTGTCCATGCCGATGCCGGCACTGTTGACGACGGCCTTCAGATCATTGCCTTCCGCAGCTTCGCGGATCGCATTTTCGATCGCATCCTCGTTGCTGACATCGCAGACGGTCCCGCACGCCCCGGCATGGCCGAGTTCGGAACAGGCCCTGTCAAGACTTTCCCGGCTGAGATCGATGAGATATGGGCGCCAGCCCGCCGCCGCGGCTTTTCTCGCGGTGGCCAAGCCTATCCCGGATGCGCCCCCGGTGATGACCACGGTCCGGAGTCCAGCATTCTTCATTACCTTCTCCCTGCTCCTGTGACGGTCAGCTTATTCGCCGGATAGCGCGTTTCGCCATACGCGTGCACCCGTATAAAACCATTTCCGACCGTCAAAAAATCCGCTCGATTATCGAGATTTCGCGCCTATAGAATAGCAGCGCTCGGCGCGGCCATCATCGTGGATGGACCTGTCCGGGATTGGGAGAGGACCATGCAATACCTGCTTAAGTTTCGCGCCGTCCTTGTTGCAATGGCGGCATTGACCGTGATCGGCTTTTCCACCGCCGCCAAGGCGGACAGCGGCACGATCAGCTTCGTCATCTACAAGGCCGGGTTCTTCGTCGGGGGATCGGGGGGCGAAGGAACCTTCCGTTTCCATGGCAGGCGCTACCCGATTTCCATCGGCGGCATTTCCGCCGGTCTCGTCTTTGGCGCCTCCAAAACGCATTTCCATGGCGTCGTCCGCCACATCCGCAGGGCCCGCGACGTCGTTGGCGTCTATGGCGCGGCAGGCGGCGGCGGGGCGCTCGGCGTTGGCGCGCAGACAATCGTGCTCAGCAACGACAAGGGCGCAGTGCTGGAACTCACGGGCAAGCAAGTCGGCCTTCAAATCAACGTGGATTTGAGCGGGATGTCGATCGCGTTCAGGCGATAAACGCCCCGGATCGCGCCGCGTTCTCGCGAGAGAAAGCGTTTCAAAGCGGGATGGGCGTGTCCCGCTTTGACATCATGAACGACGGCCCCATGGCGCTGGCCACGGAGCTCTGTTGATCGCTCTTTTCGGAGGCGTGGCAGCTTATTGCGTTGACCCGGCGGGCGCCGTCGAATGGTGAGCTTTCGCCTGCTGCATCTGGCGCTCCCTTTCAAGCTTCCGCTTCTTCGCAATGTGATGCCCGGCTATGCAGCCGCCGATCGCGCCAAGCACGGCATGATGATGGGCGTAGTGTCCGGCTACGCCCCCCGCCACCGCTCCGGAGACACAGCCGATTGCATGGGCCTGCGAAGAGAAGCCCATGGCCGCGACAGCGGCACAAGCCACAACCATTCTGCGCATTTGGAAACCTCTTGAATGACCTACCCTTCGCGGGAAGAATCGTTCCCGGCTGGGGCGAAATTGCGGCGTTTGCATCAAGCGGTTTTCAGCGGTCATTGTCCGCCACCCAGCCTCTGCTACGGCTGATCCCATTCCGGGGAAAAATCGAAATCGCAAAGCCGGCTGTTTTTGCCAGAAAGCGCCGAGACGGCTTGCATTTCAGCATCGCTCAGCGCGAAGCCGAAAATGCCGATATTCTCGGCGAGCCGCTCCATTTTTGACGTGCGCGGGATGGCTATGACGCCGTCCTGCTGCACGTGCCAGCGCAGGACCACCTGGCCTGGCGTGACGCCATGCGCTGCCGCGGCGTCCTTCACTACCTCCTCCTCCAGCAGGTCGCCGCCGCGATGAAGCGGACAATAGCTGACCATCGCCATGCCAGCCGCGCGGCAGGCGTCCAGCACCTTTCGCTGATCGAGATAGGGATGGTACTCCACCTGATCGCAGACGAGCGGCGCCTCCGAAAGCCCTCTCGCCTCCGCAAGCAGCCCGATGGTGAAATTGGCCACGCCGACATGGCGTGTCAGGCCTTCCCGCCGCGCCTTGTTCAGCGCTTCCACTGTTCCTTTCAGCGGAATTTCGGGGTTCGGCCAATGGATGAGCAGGAGATCGACTTGATCAAGGCCGAGCCGCTTCAGGCTCGCCTCCGCCGATTTCATGAAATCGCCTGGAGCGAGATCAGAGGGCCAGACTTTGGTCGTCAGGAAAAGATCATTGCGGGGAATGCCCGATGCCCGGATGCCGGCGCCGACCTCCTCCTCATTGCCATAGGCGGCGGCGGTATCGACGTGACGATAGCCGACGGCGAGCGCATGCTCGACCAATTCGCTGCAGGAACGGCCTTTCAATGTCCACGTGCCCAGTCCGATGGCGGGGATGCGGGCGCCGTTCGCGTCGATGCTGTTCATGCCGATCTCCTCTTACTTTACGCCGCGCCGCTTGCGCATATCGGCGAACATCTGCAATGAGCAGGACGTAATGCGAATGCCGCCGGATGCAAAAGCCAGAGCTCAAAGCGCGCCTGCCCAGGATAGATACGATCGACATAGCGCGCGGCGTCGCGCTTGTCGCGATGGCGATCTATCATTTCAGCTGGGATCTCGAATATTTCGGCTATGCGACGCCGGGCATGACCGAAACCGGCGGCTGGAAGCTGTTCGCCCGCGCCATCGCCTCGTCCTTCCTCATCCTTGTCGGCGTCAGCCTGTATCTCGCCAATGGCCGGGAAATCCGCTGGCGGCCTTTCTGGCGTCGCCTCGCCATGGTTGTCGCCGGCGCAGTGGCGATCACCGTCGTCACCTGGTTCATGATGCGCGAGGAGTTCATCTATTTCGGCATATTGCACGAGATCGCGCTGGCGAGCCTGATCGGCCTCCTGTTCCTGCGGCTACCCTCGCTGCTGACTCTGGCGGTGGCCATCGCCATTATCGTTCTGCCCA
The DNA here is from genome assembly GCA_051960255.1 of Rhizobiaceae bacterium. GTDB lineage: Bacteria > Pseudomonadota > Alphaproteobacteria > Rhizobiales > Rhizobiaceae > Mesorhizobium_L. The sequence continues at coordinate 1,412 of JBQCEL010000353.1, read as the reverse complement.
ATTTCTATTCGAGCGAGTTGTTCGACAATCCCGCCGGCTGGGTCTTGGGTCTCTCTCCCTATGTTCCCCGCTCCAACGATTATGTGCCGCTCTTTCCGTGGTTCGGCACAGTGCTCATTGGCCTTTCGGTCGTGAAGCTTGCCGATGCAACGGGGCTGCTGCGCTGGCTCGCGGGAATAAGGGCCGGCAGCTGGGCCGTGCCGCTGCGTTTTGCCGGACGGCACAGCCTCGCCGTCTATCTCCTGCACCAGCCCATCCTCTTCGGCAGCGTCTTCGTCTTCGCGCAATTCTTTCCTGCGCAGATGGAGACGCCCCAAGTGCGATTCCTCCAGGCCTGCCAGGTCGAATGCGAGAAGAGCCGCGACAGTGAGTACTGCGTGAGCTATTGTCCCTGCATGCTGCACAAGATCGAAGGTGAGCACAAACTGAACGACCTCTTTGCAAGGCGCGAAACTCCGGAGACGCGCCAATGGCTGACGGGACTTGCGCGCCAATGCACCGAAGAGACGGATAACAGGATGCTCCTTGAAGGGAACACGCCGGGGAAAGGCAAGCCGGAAAGCGGAGCGAAACCGGGAGGATAAGGAGATGAAGGGAGCCGAGGCGCGGCCGAGCACCCTGCCTTGGCCGCCAATCATCTATCTTTCCGCGATCGCGATCGCGATCATCCTTGATTATCTCCTGCCGCTCCCCTGGATAACCGAGCCGCTATCGGACATGCTCTTTATCGTCGGCATCCTGCTTGTCCTTGCCGCGATCGCCATGGGATTGACGGCGATACGGGCGCTGAAACGCAACAAGACGACAATCCGCCCCGACCGTCCCTCCGAACATCTCGTCACCGACGGCCCCTTCGCTATCACGCGCAATCCGATCTATCTCGGCAATAGCCTGTTGATGATCGGCATCGGCCTGATCATCGGGAGCCTGTGGTTCCTTATCCTGTCTCTCGTCGCCGGTTTCGCCACGAGCAAAGCGGCGATCGAAGGCGAGGAACGCCACCTCGATATCCGTTTCGGCAAGCGCTACCGGGATTACAAACAGCGCGTGCGCCGCTGGCTGTAGGCTTCAGGTTTTGACGCCGAGTTCCGCCAAGCGCTCGACGCAGGCGTCCTCCGCAAGATCAAGCTCCGTCAGCGTCTCTTCCAGGTCGCGCCGCTTCTGGCGTAGATCCTCGCGCTTCTCCTCGATGCGCTTGATCATCAGCCTGAGCTGCCCCGCCTCGCCGGGCGGTTCCTTGTACATCTGGATGATTTCGCGGATCTCGGCGATGGAAAAGCCGAGCCTCTTGCCGCGCAGGATCTGGCGTACGAGCTGACGATCGGACGAGCGGAACAGCCGCGTCCTGCCGCGCCGTACGGGCTTGATCAGCCCTTCATCCTCGTAGAAGCGCAGCGTGCGGGTGGATATGC
>JBQCEL010000352.1:0-2882 GCA_051960255.1 Rhizobiaceae bacterium | reverse complement strand
GCGCTGACTGCCGTCCTCGGACCTGTCCTGCGGCATTCGGAGACCAGGACCGCGCCAGTCCTGCCGACCGTTGTTGTCACACCCGGAACGTTCGCCTTCAGACTTCCGGGCGAATATCTGAAGGATGGCTGGCCCGTGGACGCGCCGGAGCGGACGGTGGCCTTCCGGCACGGCTTCGAAATCATGAAGGACGAAGTAAGCGCCGCCGACTATACCGCCTGCGTCGCCGACGGCGCCTGCAAGCCGGCGAAAAACGGTATCGCCTCGCCTGCCCTCCCCGTCACGGGCGTAAGCTATCGCGACGCCATGGCCTACGCCGCATGGCTGTCGGCGAAGACCGGAGAGAACTGGCACCTGCCCACCGACGAGGAATGGTCCTTCGCGGCGGCTGAACGCCTGCACGACGACAGCCTCGGCCTGCCGCAGGAGGCGGGAAATCCGGCGGCCCGTTGGCTGGCGCGGTATCGCGCCGAGGCCGCCGCCAACAAGCGCGATACCCAGCCGAAACCCCTCGGCTCGTTCGGGACCAACAGCAAAGGGTTGGCGGACATCTCGGGCAATGTCTGGGAATGGACGGCCACCTGTTATACACGCGCCACCATGTCCGCCAAAGGGCAGGTGGCGCACAGCACCGAAAATTGCGGCGTGCGCGTGGTCGCCGGCCGCCACCGCGGCTACATGTCGACCTTCATCCGAGACGGCAAAAGCGGCGGCTGCGCCGCCGGCCTCGCGCCCGACAATCTCGGCTTCCGGTTGGTGCGGGAGAAGCTGTCGCTTACCGGTCGTATGCGGCTGCTGTGGGACGTCCTTCAAGGTTGGCTCGGTTGACGGGCGCGCAGGCGCGGCCGCGCCAGCATGCCGCCATAAAATCCCGTGTAGCCGAGGAACGCCGCCGCCCATAGCAGTGCCGACGCTTCTATGAGTACCGACCATTCCGGCCGGAAGGCAGCAAAAATGCGCAGGATGGCCGCGAGACCCACCGCGACGTAGATCCCACAGGTCCCGGCATTCGCGTGCAATTCGCGTCCGGTATGGCCAAGTGTGGCGCGCGTCATGACCGCGAGCGTCATTGCGCCGATCGCGCCCGCGCCAAACGCATGGACAGCGGCCGCTGGCGGTATCGATTGCTGGAAAAGGGCGGCAAGGCCAGCCATCAGCAGCCCCGCAGGCACGAAGAGAAACGCGACGTGCAAGACAAGGACGAGCGGATCGCGCAAGGTCCGCTCTCCGGCCCAGCGGCCGACGCGGGCGAGGTTCAGCATCGCACCGGCGATGAGGACGGCGCCAGTCCAGGCCGCCTCGGGGCGGAACGTCCAGGCGGCTAATGCGATTGCGGTGGCAGCGATGACGATCGTATCGAAAGAATCGAACGGACGCGGCAGACGGCCAGGGTTTTCGCGCACCAGCCAGTTTCGCGTAAAGCTGGGAATGATGCGACCACCAACGGTCGTGATAAGGGTGATCGCCGCTGCAATACCAAGGCGACGGCCGATGTCGGAGATGCCATAGGCATGCGATTCCAGATGGAAGACGACGTTCGCCACGAAAAGCAGGCTTACCGGGGCGAGCACCTTCAGATTGCGCCAGTTGCGGCCCGCAATGATCTCGACGGCCGCGGACGCGGCGACTGCCAGCAGAAAGGTGCAATCGATGATGGAGGCGGCGAGCCAGCCGATCTCGGCCGAGAAGAAGACGGCAAACCTGCCCGCGAGCCAGAGGAGAACGAGTGCGAGAAGCGGCAGCCCCTGCACCGGCAGACGGCCTGTCCAGTTGGGGATTGCGGTAAGCAGAAAGCCGGTCATGACGGCCGCGAGATAGCCGAAGAGCATCTCGTGCACATGCCAATCAACCGGCGCGAAGGCACTTGCCGTCCTCAGGATTCCATAAAACAGCGGTAGCCAGAACAGGATCGCGGCGCCCGCATAGAACGCGCCGAGAAGGAAGAACGGCCGGAAGCCGTAGGAGAGGATCGCCGGATAGTTGCCGGGTCGGATCCGTGGTACCGCCATGTCTGTCCTTCTCCGCCGCAGGTGAGCGGGCGCTGAACCCGAAGCCGCGCCCGTCGTCGCCTATGTCATTTTACTATTTGCCCGAAGGCACCTCGGCAAACAAAGCGGCGAATTTCTTCTCCGCCAGACCCGGCTGTTTGACGGCTTCGGCCTGGCTCAGATTGACGGGCTTGCCCACGACGACCAGCGCCACCATGCCCATGCCGTAGTGCGGCACGCATTTGAAGCCATAGACTCCTTCCTTGTCGAGCTTCACGGTAAGCGGCTTGCCCATCTCGCCCGTGACGGGCTGAGCCCCGTCCGGGACCATCCCGGCGATGCTGGCCGCATCATGGCCCTTGTCGGTCGGCACGAAGGTGACGGTGTCACCGGGTTGCGCGACGACGAAGTCAGGCTGGAATGCCATTGGTCCCTTCTCGCCCCTGTTGAGCATCTGGATCTGATGGTCGGCTGCCTGCGCGGCGCCCGCTCCCATCACCACCGCAAGGGCGGCCGCGATCGCGATTCTGTATTTCATGATGATTGCCTTTCCGATTCCATATCCGGCGATAGCGGTCCTGCCCTCGCCGTCGTTTTGCTTCTATGCCTGGCACAGGTCGAAAACGTTGTTGCAGCGCAACAAAACAGCAAATGGGCGAAAAAGCTTGTCAAGAAAGTGAGGCGCGGAATGTCGCCGTCATCGCAAGAGGGGCCCCGATACAGCCGGTCCGCACTGTCCCCAAGGCGATTGGGTTGGATCCTCACCAGGTCAGTTTAGGCGTCAGCCGATGTAGCAGGACGTCGAAACGACGAGCCGCCGCGGGATCGCTGGCGCGCAGCGCCACGCATGCCTGTCCCGCAAGGCGGCAGGCTTTCTCGACGTCTCCGGCTGTG
>JBQCEL010000351.1:0-3154 GCA_051960255.1 Rhizobiaceae bacterium | reverse complement strand
CGGCTCGTCGAAAAGTTTCCTGACCTACGCATAGCCGGCTCCTGGGCGCCGCCGTTTCGCGACCTGTCGGCGCGGGAGGAAGAGGAGATAGCCGATAGGATAAACCGCTCGCGCGCCGATATCGTCTGGGTGGGAATCGGCAGCCCGAAACAGGAACTATGGATGGCGCGCATGCGCGCGCGTCTCGACGCTCCGATCCTCGTCGGCGTTGGCGCAGCCTTCGATTTCCACGCGGGCCTGAAGCGCCAGGCGCCCCGCATCCTCCAGCGAAGCGGTTTCGAATGGGCCTTTCGGCTTTGCTGCGAACCGCGCCGGCTCTGGCGCCGCTATGCGGTCGTGGTGCCGAGCTTCCTCGTGCTGACGCTGCTGCAACGGCTTGGGCTGCGGCAATTTCCGATCGAACAATCGGCGCCGCCCGCCGGTCCTGTTGCGGACCCGGGGAACAGGTCCAGAGCCTTCGGGAGGGTGTTTGCCGTCCCTGCAGAACCCAGTTCCTCCAAGAGCCGATGAGAGAGAGCCATGTCTTCATCCGCTACAGCGAGAGTGGGTTCGGGGCCGATGCGGATCGCGACGGATAGTGTTTTCCTATCCACCCAATCAGCTACTCCGGCGGCCGAGGCGCGCCAACCTCTCGCAATGGCGGCCTCGTGGACGGAGCGGCTGTCCCTGCTCGCAGTGCTATCATTGCTGATTGCGGGGGATGTCTGCGCCTACGCGCTCGCATATCTTCTTATAGAGCCGTTCCTGCCCGCCAATTCCGCGGGGGCCGCTCTCCATCGCATCCTTGTATTGGCGATGTTCGCGACGATCGTTTTGGCTGCTTCGCGATCGCTCTATCCGGGATATCGGATCCATGATCACGAGCAGTTGCGCCGCCGCGCGGCGATATCCGCGATCGTCGCGGCGCTCGCCATATCAGGGACATTGCTTCTCCCGGAAGGCAAGCGGCTGGTATTCGCGGTCACGGCGTTCCTGGTCGCCGGGCTGATCATTCAGCCCGTCATCCATGACATTGCGCGGCGTCTGTGCCGGCGGCTCGGGATCTGGGGCGAAAGAGCGGCGATCGTCGCCGGCCCCAACCGCATGCCGGTCCTGTTGGAGCACTTCAAGCGGCACTGGCGGCTGGGAATCCTGCCGGAACCCGCCTTGGCGCATGGAGGGGGAGACGCATCCAGAAGAGCACCGCGGATCGCGCTGATCGCTGGCGACCTGGCGCCGCCGCTGGAAGAACTGGCGGCTACGCGCCGCCATTTCGCCGAAATCGTCCTTCTTGCCGACATTCCGACGCTGAAACTGACCGGGCTGCGGCCCGCGGATATCGGCGGGCAGATCGGAGTCCGACTGGCTTTCCGCAGCAAGCCCGGCCCGGCTATCGTTCGCCGCGCACTCGACCTCGCGATCGCCCTTCCGGCAATGCTTCTGCTCGCGCCGCTGATCGGGATCGCCGCCATCGTGATCTACGCCATCGATCCGGGGCCGGTCTTCTTCTGGCACGCCAGGGAGGGGCGGGCCGGCCGGCCGCTTCACGTCCTCAAGCTCAGAACCATGTACAGGGACGCCGAACAACGCCTCGAGACCTTGTTGCGCGAAAATCCCGGTATGGCGGCGGAATGGTCGTCCCACTTCAAGCTTCGCCGCGATCCCCGGATTTTGCCGGTGATCGGCCATCTCCTTCGCAAGACGAGCCTCGATGAGGTTCCGCAATTATTCAACATCATCAGTGGAGAGATGACACTGGTCGGACCGCGTCCCTTCCCCACCTATCACTTGCTGGCCATGGATAAAGGGTTCCGTGACAAGCGGCATTCGGTGACGCCCGGCCTTACCGGCCTGTGGCAAATATCCGATCGGAGCGACGCCGATATCGGCCTGCAGCAACAACTCGACGAGTTCTACATCGACAACAGGTCACTGTGGCTGGACTGGCATATCCTCGCCAGCACGGTCCCGGCGGTCTTCAAGCGCGGCGGAGCTTACTGACGCGTCTCATAAAAAGGGGAACCAGATCATGCATGGACGAAAGCGCGTATTGGTAACGGGTGGGGCTGGATTCCTTGGGTCTTTCCTGTGCGAAAGACTTCTCCGGGAAGATAATGATGTCCTTTGCGTGGACAATTTCTACACCGGCTCACGCGACACGGTCCTGCATCTTCTCGACGATCCTCATTTCGAGATCATTCGCCACGACGTAACCTTTCCGCTCTATGTGGAAGTGGACGAGATCTACAATCTCGCCTGCCCAGCCTCCCCCATCCATTATCAGTTCGATCCGGTTCAGACGGTGAAGACCAACGTGCACGGGGCCATCAACATGCTGGGTCTCGCCAAACGCACGAGGGCGAAGATATTCCAGGCGTCGACCAGCGAGGTTTACGGCGATCCGTCCGTCCACCCCCAGCCCGAGACGTACCGCGGCAGCGTCAACCCCATAGGGCCGCGGGCCTGCTACGACGAAGGCAAGCGCTGCGCGGAGACCCTGTTCTTCGACTACCATCGCCAATATGGCGTCGAAATCCGCGTCGCGCGGATTTTCAACACCTACGGGCCGCGCATGCATCCCAATGACGGCCGCGTCGTCTCGAAGTTCATCGTCCAGGCCTTGCGCAACGAGCCGATCACCATCTTCGGAGACGGCTCTCAGACCCGTTCGTTCTGCTATGTCGATGATCTCATCGAAGGTTTCCTGAAGCTAATGGCCGCGCCGCCCGGTTTCACCGGGCCGATCAATCTCGGCAATCCCGGAGAATTCCAGGTGCGGGAACTGGCCGAGATGGTGATCGATATGATCGGATCGAGATCCCGCATCGTCTCCAAACCGCTGCCGGCGGACGACCCGACGCGACGGAAGCCCGACATACGGCAGGCTCAGGAGGAATTGGGCTGGCACCCGACAGTGCCCCTGCGCGAGGGCCTTGCGAAGACGATCGCCTACTTTGACGCAAAGCTGACCGAACGGTCTGGATCGATCGTTCTGGAAGCGCTCGGAACCGGAAGGCGTTCGCCTGTCGAGGTTCCCTCGGGGTTCGCGTCCATCCGCTGAACCCGCCTGACGCAAATCAAACGGTAGCCTGGAGCCGCCCATGCCTTCGAGAAATTCCAGCCTCGGCGCGTCGTTCGATGTGGTCGTTCCGTGCTATAATTACGGGCGATACCT
>JBQCEL010000350.1:0-5333 GCA_051960255.1 Rhizobiaceae bacterium | reverse complement strand
CCGAGATGAAGGGACGCGCGTCAAGAGTTGGAAGCGCAGCCTACCAGCCCGGCATGATCTGGCTCGGGCGGTGGCGCTTCAGGCGACCCTGGGCAATCGCGGCGAAATCGAAGCCGCCGCCATCCTCGCCAATCGCGGGGACGGAAATATTGTCGAGGCTTTCGGTGATGTGCCGCGCCAGGGCATCGACGATGTCCGGTTGGGTCGCATGGCCGCGCAATATCCCGATCTTGACGTCCGGCAGGCGCGCAAAGGCGTCCTGCTCGCCAAGCACGCGCATTCCCGGACGAAGCGCGCATTCCGGCAGGATCGAAACCGCGAGACCGGAAAGGACGGCGGCGGCGACAGCCGTTGCCGACCAGCTCGTCACCAAAACGCGATAGCTGCGGCCGGAACGCCCAAGCGCGCTGACCGCAGCCTCGCGCCATACACAGCCGGCGCGGCCGAACGCCATCGGCAAAACCTCCTCCTCGTGCACGGAATGATTCGCTGACGTCACCCACAGGAGCGGCTCGCGGCGCACGATTTCGGCATGACGTCGCGTCTCGCTCAGCGTCACAAGAGCCAGGTCGAGCGCGCCGCGCGCGATCAGATTGTCGAGGCTCGGGCTTGGCTCGCAGACGACGGAAAGTTCGACGCGCGGATTGGAACGGGCAAAACGGGCCATGATCTCGGGAAGGAAACGATCGGCGTAATCGTCGGGCGTGCCGATGCGGATCGAGCCCTGCAATTGGGTATCGTCGAAGGCGGCGAGCGTCTCGCGATTCAATTGCAGCATGCGATGCGCATAGGTGAGAAGCCGCTCGCCTTCATCGGTCAGCCGGTTGGAGCGGCCGTCCTTCTCGAAAAGCGGCTTGCCAAGACGCTCTTCCAGTCGCCGCATCTGCATCGACACGGCCGATTGCGTCCTGTGGACCTCGTCGGCGGCCTTGGTGAAACTGCCGGTCGCGGCGATTGCCATGAAAGTCTGAAGCTGGTCGAGGTCGAGCGGTGCGGCCATGTCATCTATCATGAATGTTGATGCATAACATTAGAAACATTCGTTCGACTGATCAATAGCGCTGTGCGAGATTCCGGTCGTTCACGAAAAGCGTGACGCATTCCGTCCGGCCGTCCCGCGTCCTCCCACGCGGGGGCGAGAGCCTGTGACCTCAAGCGATGAAGGAGAAGTCTCATGACGACGCTCGATCCTGCCACTTTGCCGCTCACCGGAGCGCCGCGCGTGGCGCCGATCGCGCGCGTCAAAGATGCCTTAGAGAATTTCTTCCGCGCGATGCGAAATCGTCGCGAGATTTACCGCCTCGGAACGATGAGCGATGTGGAGCTCGCCGATATCGGCTTGCGGCGCACGGATTTGCATGTGGCGCTCCGGTCGCCTTTCGGCGTCGATCCGACGATTTCGCTCGGATCGATCGCGACGGCGCGCGAGCGCTGGGATGGGGAGGACGCGGCGCGCCGTGTCTGCTGAACCACCTCTATCAAAGACTTACCGCAGGCATCCCACTCCCCGCCGGCTCCCACCGGCTGCCTGCCATCTGCCCGGCCCCTTAGCGGCCGGGCTTTTTCGTCCGGAGGAGAAGCTACCCCGTCAGCCGCGGATCGAGAATGATCTTCTTGAAGAGCGCCGTCATCGCGTCCGAAATACCCTGTGTCGGACTGACCTCGAAATAGAGGCCCGGCGAGGCGCAGGATTGCATCAAGGGACCGATATTCGGCGTGAATGGCTTCACCCAGCTTGTCCAGAACGCGTTGGTCGGCAGATTGAGGTAGGTGGTGTACAGGACCGCAATCTGAATGCCGCGTTTCTTGATCTTGCTGCATTCCTTCAGGTCGATCGGTTCGATACAGCGATGGTCGCCTGAATTCTCGATCGGCTGACTGCAATTGGCGTTGGCATGGTCATTCACGCCATCCGATACCAGGAAGATGTATTTCGCGCGGCTTGCTCCGGAATAGCCGCTGCCAGGATTGTCAATGTCATTGTTGAGCTTTTTCATGGCGCCGTTCAAATCCGTCGCCATGTCGTCCAACTCACCTTGTTTTGTGATTGTCATCAGGTCGATGTCGTCAGCATCGCTTTTTGCCTGATCCAGATCGGAAGTTAAAGCCGTGATCTGTTGGAGTTGGGCGTCGTCGATCGACTTGCCGAATGTATAGATGCCCATGCGGAATTCGTTGGGGAACTCTACATAGGTTTTAGCCGTATCCATAAGGGACTTCGTGGCCTGGCCGACAACGTCGATCCGCATTGTGACGCCGAGTTTCTTTGCCAGGTTATAATAGTTGTTCGGGTTTTGCGTCTCGTGACAGGCGAAGCCGCATTGGTCGGGCGTGTTCGCAACCATTGTGGCCACATCTTGGGGCGTCGCGCCGATTCCCATCGATGGGGTGTTATCGAGCAGCAGGTAGAAATCGGCAAAAAGCGGCATGTTGCTGGAAGCGCTCGCCGTGCCTGAAAGCGTGACGAATTTTCGGCCGAGCACCTGCATGAGGGTGGTCGGCATGGTCGCTTCGTAGGTGACGGTGGATTTGACCTGATTGCCGTCCTTCTGGACCTGGGCGACGAATTTTTGGACCGAAGCAAGATCGCGGCTGTCGAGATTGGCCTGAAAAAGGTTCTTCGCGTCGGCATCGCCTTCCGCGATGTCCCCATCGCCTCCCATGCTGGTGGCAGCCAGAACGCCCGGCGAACTTTTGGCGATGGAACCCACGGCTGCGGCGTCGGCGGCGTTTTGCAGCCTGCTCTTCATGTTGTAGGCGCGAACGGCATCGAGACCGAAGCCGGCTGCGCCGATGAGAGGAATTGCGATGATCGCCAATGTCATCGCAAAATTGCCGGCGCGGTCGCCGACGAACCTGCGCAAAAGCCTGAGCATGCCAACCCCCTGAAAGCGGGGGGAATCTGTTCCAGACCTTGCAAAGAAAGGGTAACTGCCGCCCCGCTCCGAGGAAAGAAGGCGGAATTTTCATTCGGTAGCGTTTGCGATTGGTAAAGAAGGGCCGCTCTCGCCGTGCGCGCTAGCGATACTTGTCCATGCCCTTCATGTACTGGTCGAAAACGGATTCCATATTCTTCTGATAGCCTTCCTGCATCTTCGATCCGGCGTCGAACATCTGGCCGAAGATGTCGTCATAGGGGTTTTGCGGCTTGCCGCTCGGATCCGGCGGCTGCTCAGGATCCGGCGCGGAAGAAGCGGAATCCGAACCTCGTTGACCCGCGCCCATCATCTGCTCGAAAATGCGGCCGAGCGGGTTGTCCGCGCCGTAGGAGCCGGCGGACGACTGGCCCTGCGGCATGCCGGCGCCGCCGAGCATGTCCTGCAGCATCTTGCCGAAGGGGTTATGTCCGTAGGGGTCAGGCGGGGGCGTGTTCTGAGGCGCGGCCGCACCGCCCGCACCTGCCATGCCCCCCTGCATGATCTGCTGCAGGAGATCGCCGAAGATGTTGCCGCTTCCCGCCTGTTGCGCGCCGGGCTGCCCCGTCGATTGCTTGATGAAACCGCCCATCAGCATCGAGGCGATCACCGGTAGCATCTGCGCAAGAATATTCTGGCCGATGCCGGTTGCCCGCGCCGCCTGATCGGCAACGGCGCGGCTCAGATCCTTCGAGCCGAACAATTGCCCGAGGATGGCGTTGCCCTCGTCCATCCCCGCGGGAGAGGCGGCGACCGCGGCATTGTCGAAAAAGGCGGCGTGCTGGCCCCTCGCCATCGCCGTCATGAAAGCGCCGAGACCGTATGGGTCCGCGACATTGCGCTTCAAACCCTGGCTGAAGGCGGGAAGGAGCGCCTGCAGCGCGGCTTCGGTCTGCTCTTGCGAGAGGCCGAACTGGCGCGACAGAGCCTCGATGCCGTTGCCGTTCTGGGCGTTCGCCATCATCTCGAACAGAGAAGGCATGTTCTCCTCCTTTGCAGCCTCCCGACACGAAATCCTAACGCAAAGCGCGCGCGCCGCATACCGGCTTTTACCGGATGGCGTTGGCTCGACGCCTCGATGCGCTAGATTGCGGAAGGCGCCCCTCACCCTGACCCTCTCCCCGCAAGCGGGGCGAGGGGACTTGGCGGCGTTGCGGCAAGGCTTCTTCTCCGCGTTCACGGGAAGAAGGTCCGGCGGGATGAGGGGCGGCATCACCTGAATCAAGTGCGTAGGTGAGGGAACGGCGCAATGCACACAAGGTGGAAGGAGAGAAGCAGGTCAGCGACCCGGCTCGTGACGCAACTCGCCCTCTCTCTCTTCGCTGTGCTCGGCTCGGTCGCGCTGGCGCAGGCCGCGAACATCGCCATGGTTTCGGGCTCGGTCGGCAACGATCTAAAGACGCTCAGACATTTCGTGGCCGAGTTCCACAAGAAGACCGGCGACCACGTCAGTATCGTGACGATGCCGTCCTCCTCGACAGACCAATTCGCCCAGTTCCGGCTCTGGCTCGCGGCGCGCGATCCCGATATCGACGTCTATCAAACCGACATCGTCTGGGCGCCGCAACTTGCTTCGAGTTTCGTCGACCTGAAGCCATACGTGAAGGACAGTCTCGCAGACGTTTTCCCGACGATCCTCGCGTCGCAAACTGTGGGCGGCAAACTCGTCGCGGTGCCGATGTTCGCCGACGCGCCGGCGCTTTATTACCGCAAGGACCTCCTGGAAAAATACAAGAAGCCTGTGCCGCAGACCTGGGAGGAACTGGCGGCGACGGCGAAAACCATCATGGCCGGCGAGCGCGCCGCCGGCAAAAGCCGCTTATGGGGCTTCGTCTTCCAGGGCGCGGCCTATGAGGGGCTGACCTGCAACGCGCTCGAATGGATGCGCGCGGAAGGCGCCGGCAATATCGTCGAGAAGGACGGCCGCATCACGGTCTATAGCGATAAGACGGTGAAGGTGCTGGATATGGCGCGCGGCTGGATCGGCACGATCGCGCCCGAGGGCGTGCTGTCCTACCAGGAAGAGGAATCGCGCGGCGTCTGGCAGACCGGCAATGCCGCCTTCATGCGCAACTGGCCCTATGCCTATCCGCTCGGCGAGAGCGCCGGCTCGCCGATCAAGGGCAAATTCGACATCGCGCCGCTGCCGGCCGGGGCGGAAGGCGGCATCCATGCCGGAACGCTGGGCGGCTGGAGCCTCGCCGTCTCGCGCTATTCCCGGCACAAGGACGTTGCAATCAAGCTGGTGGAGTTTCTGACCTCAAAGGCCGTGCAGAAAGAGCGCGCTATAATGAGCGCCAGGCTGCCGACGCTGAAATCGCTCTATGACGATCCCGAGATCACAGCGAAGCAGCCGATCATCGGCCGGATGAAGGCATCGCTGGAAAACGCCGTGGCGCGGCCATCGGCGGTGACGGG
>JBQCEL010000349.1:0-16536 GCA_051960255.1 Rhizobiaceae bacterium | reverse complement strand
GCTTGTCAGCATGGCGGCGCGGCTATCCTGTAGCGTCTGCTCCGAGACCGTGTGCTTGCCGTCGAAGAGAACCGTGTTGCGGCGATACTGCGCTTGCGCGATGGCGTATTGCGCCTGCGCCGCATTGAGGTCGGCCTTTCCGCTTGCCCACTTGTTGCGCAGGTCGAAAAGGGACTGAAGGTCGGGCACATCGGCATAGACATGCGTGGTTGGCTGGACGCGCTTCGGCGAAATGGGGGCAGTCTCGATGCCGCTCGCCTTCTGGGCCGAGGGGGATGCTTCGACGATCGGCTCGGCGGCGAGGATCGGCGCATCGTGCTTGGCGGCAGCCTCCGTTCCGTCGGCAATGGCCGCCCCTTGCGTCGTGTGGTAGGCGCCAAAGCCAGCTATCGCCAGCGCAAGGCCAACGGCCAGAAAGATCACATCCCGCCACTTCAAGCCGGCTTTCCCTGCCTTCATCGCCAGAAAACCTTCCACACGGATTGACGCCCTCTGAATCGCGGCCCTCAATGAACTCTACGGTAAGGCATGCGACCTGCCGTAACCGGCAGCAAATTCTTACAAAAATTTATATGCGGGGTGGGGACGCCGTAATCGCCCGCTCCTATCACTGTTCAAGTTTCGGCGTGTAAGCCACCGACTTTCGTTTTCTTCATGCCTTTCAACCCACCTCGCCTCATCATTACACTTTCGTCCATTCCTCCGAGGTTCCAGGACTTGTCGCCGACGCTCGAGTCTATGCTCGGGCAGAAAATGCGTGCGGACGAAATCATCCTCTACATCCCGAAAAGCTATAGGCGTTTCGCCGGTTGGGACGGCCGCCTCCCCGGTATTCCGGCGGGCGTGTCGATACGGCGAACGGATATCGACTATGGCCCCGCCACGAAGATCCTGCCCGCGCTGCAGGAATTTGCCGGACAGAATGTCGAGATCCTGTTTTGCGACGACGATCGAAGCTACGATCCCGATTGGACGAAAAGATTCCTCGAGCTTCGCGCGCTCAAGCCAGGGCTTTGCCTTGCCGAAGGCGGGAAGGATCTGGAGGACATGAAGGAGGCGGCGAGAGACCCTGCGCGCCTGCCACGGGTAAAGTTGAGAATCGACACGCTCAAGGGACGTCTGCAAACGGCGTTCAGGAGTAAAAAACGCCCGATTTCAAGATTTTCAGCCAGTGGCTACTGCGACGTTTTCCTCGGATCGAGAGGGGTCCTCGTCCGGCCCGAGTTCTTCGCGCAATCAGTCTTTGATATTCCGGAAAATCTCTGGACCGTCGACGATTTCTGGCTGTCGGGTCACCTGGAAACGAGAGATATCGGGATTTGGATCAACGGGAACGCACCATTTCTCCGGGAGCGCCAAGTAGGCGGCGTTTCTCCGCTTAAGACATTCGTCTTCAATGGCCACGATCGGGTGGCGGCGAACGACGCCTGCGTCGAATATTACCGACATATGTACGGGATCTGGCGCCATTAGAGCCTTTCATGGGCTGGATAAAGAGGCCTCCGCGCCAGTCATCGGCGGCGGTGATGCTGTCCGGCGCGCCTGGTAGCCGTATTTCCATCCTTTCCGCCGGCGCGCCGTCAGCCGCCCAATCCGCCGCCTACTCTCCTTCGCCGGTCTGCTTTGCGCCGGCTTCCGTTCCAACGACCTCGCTGACGTGCCTGACGCCATCCCGTTCGAGCAATTCCAGAAGTCCGGCGGTGATGCGCCGCACGATCCCGGGACCCTCATAGACGAGCGACGTCAGTAGTTGCACCAGCGACGCCCCGTATTTCAGTTTGCGATAGGCGTCCTCGGCCGAGGCGACGCCGCCGGCGCCAAGGACGATATGGCGCTTCCGGTCCATCCGGAGATAGGTCTGGCGAATGCAGAAATCCGCAAGTCTTGCCGAGGGCGGCCCGGAGACGGCGCCACGCGTGGTGCGGCGCGCCGCTTCCGACGTGAGCAGGCCCGAGGGCATCAGGGGCGGCAGATTGTACATGAAGCCTGACACGAAAGACGCCTCGTCCGCGACGGCGAGCATCCTTTCGATCATTTCGATGCCGCCGAGCGGCGAGACCTTGAGAAAGACCGGCAGTCTCAGGCCGGTCTCGCCAATCGCGGCAAGCCATTCCCTCAATCTCGACGCGTCGGCAAAGAAATCGCGTCCATCTTCGGTATTGGGACAACTGAGATTGAACATCAGATAGGAAGCGAAGGGCGCCAGGATACGGGTTGCCGCGACGTAGTCGGCAATGATGTCCTCCGCCTTTTCCGGCGGCCACTCCTTCCCCCGGTTGGTTTTCACGATATTGATGCCGAGCGGAACCGGTAGATGCAGACCGCGCACACGCTCCGCCACGGCCATCGCGCCATCATTCGGAACGCCATAGGCGACCGCAATCGCCCGATCGTCAGGCAACCGAAACAGCCGTGGCCGGGGATTGCCGCCGGAAGGATCGGCGGACACCGACCCGATCTCGACCGAACCGAACCCGAGCCCGGCGAGGAACGCGATCGCGACGCCGCTCTTGTCGAAGCCAGCCGCGAGTCCGATCGGCGTCGCGAACCGCAAGCCCGCCACCCTCGTTTCGAGGCGCGGGTCAGCGACGGCCGTCATGCGTCGCATGACGCCGGAAGACCACCGCAACGCTCCGGCGGACGCTATCGCCAGTCGATGGGCGCTCTCCGGATCGAGGCGGAAAAGCAAAGGTCGTACCAAACCGGCATAGAAGCCCATCGTCTCGGCCGTCAATTGTCGATGCCGCCATGTAGCATGAAACGAGCCAGCTAGCGTCGCGCTTCGCGCTTGATAATGTCGGCCATGCGCTCCGCGAGCATGAGCGTGGGCATGTTGGTGTTGGCGCGCGGGATGGAGGGCATGATCGAGGAATCGCAGATCCGCAGGCCGGTGACGCCGTGGACGCGGCCTTGTCCGTCGGTCACTGCCATAGGATCACCGGCCGCACCCATGCGGCAGGTGCCGGAGGCGTGCCAGACGCCGGCGACCGAATTGCCGACGAATTCGCCAAGCGCCTCCTCGTCGCCCAGAAGCTTCTCGAGGCTGATGCCGAGGGTGACGACGGAATGGATCACGGCGCGGCGCAACGGTCCAGCCCGGTCGAGTATTTTGGCGAGCAGCCGTAGCTGGATGGCGTTCCACAGGCCGGGGGCGGACACCTTCTTGACCCGCTCGGAATAGCTCGTCGGGAAGACCGGTCCTGCCGTCCGGCGAAGATGCGGATCGGAGAGGATCGACGCTGCCTTGCGAAAGCCCTCCTTCAGCCGGCTGAAATCGCGCGCGTCGGAGAGCAGGCGGAAATCGACGATCGGCTCCTGGCGCGGATCGGCCGATCGCAGCGTGACCTCGCCGCGGGAGTAGGATTTGTTCACCCAAACCAGGATCGTCCCCATGCGCTGGCCGATTTCGTGCCAGGCGGTGCGGCCGATGATCGCGAAATGCATGTCGCCGCGCGGCGCGTCCTCGATGCCCGAGGTCCAGCGCAGCAGCGCCTGGTCATGGTGCTCGGCGAGGTCGGCCATGCGCGATTGGGCCGGCAGATAGGTGGAGACGGCGATCAGCGGATGCTCCATCAGATTCTTGCCGACGCCGGGCCGGTCGCAAACTGGCGTTATCCCGAGCTCCCGAAGCTCCGATGCGGGACCGATGCCGCTGCGCATCAGGAGACAGGCCGAATGGATGCCGCCCATGGTCACGATCGTTTCCTGGGCCGTCAGGATTTCGCGCCCGCCGCCACCTTCGATCTCGGCGCCTATGACGCGGAGCCCATCGAAGCGCAGCGTGCGCACATAGGTTTCGGTCAGGATCGTCAGGTTGGGTCTCTTGCGCACCTCTTCGGTCAGATAGGCGATGGAAGCCGGCGCCCGCTCGCCATCGTCGCTCACTGCGATTGCGGCAGGAAAGACGCCGTCCCGCCATTCGCCGTTCTGGTCGGGCAGGATCGGCTCGCCGCGGAGCTTCAGCGTCTCCACCACCGCGCGGACGAAGGGGGAGACCCGGTCAGGCGGCAGGCGACGGACCGGGATCGGCCCATCCCGGCCATGGAACTCGTTGTCGAAATCGACGTCGCGCTCGATCTTGCGGAAATATTCGAGCGCCACCTCGCCGCTCCAGCCCTCCGCGCCGAGTGCTGCCCATTCGTCGTAATCCTCCGGCGCGCCGCGATTGGCGACCATGGCGTTGATCGCCGAGCCTCCGCCGAGCACGCGGGCCTGCTCGTAGAGCCGCGGCGCGCGGTGGGGCCGCCGCGTTTTTGCGCCGCTGAAGACCGCTTGCAGCGCGGTCCAGACGTTCTGCGGGTCGATGAAGGCGCGGCCGGGGTAGCGGGTGCGGATGTTGTCGGGCATCGTCGCGCGGCGAAGGTCGCGCCCCGCCTCGACGAGAACGACCGACTTGCCTTCGGTTTCCGAGAGGCGCGCGGCGAGCGCACAGCCCGCCGAGCCTCCACCCAGAATGAGATAGTCGATTTTCCGGGTCACTGGTTCACTCACTTCTTGCCGCCCCAGCGTTCCGGGAAACCGGGCATGTCCTCACAGCCGCACATCGAGAAATGCAGCGGCGAAAGCTTGGCGTTGACGAATTTCGCCAGATTGGCCTTGGTGATGACGGGTTGCGGCAGGATCCATTCCGGCGAGGGAACTGGCTTGCCTTCGAGGATCTTCAGCGTCGCCTGGATCGCGGTGCGCCACTGATAGGCGGGATAGGTCGGCGCGAAGCCCTTGAAGCCGTCCTTCTGCCAGGCTTGGAGATAATCCTGCTCATCTTCCCCGGTGATGATCGGATAGGGCATTCCCATGTCCTGGTAAGCCTCCGCCACGGCCACCGAGACGGTGCCGAGGTCCACCCAGACCGCATCGATATGACCAATTCGCGTGAGATAGTCGGTCACGATTGCCTTGGTCTTTGCCCGATCGCCGCCCACGAACTCGTTGCCGATGACATCGACGCCCGCGTCCTTGAAGATCTTGTCGGCCGCGGTCCAACGCGTCTCAAAGACATCGATGCCCGGCGCGGTGCGCAGCACCAGCACCTTGCCACCCTTGGGAATGTTCTTGACGATGAATTCCGCCGCGGCGGCGCCCCAGGCATAGCCGCCGATCGAGCGCACGGCGGTGACGGGGCAGCTGGTGTTTACCGAGCGGTCGAACGTCACCACCGGCATGTGCTTGCAAGCCTGCTCCACCACCGGCGTCAGCGCGGCGGAGGTGTTGGGCGAAACGATGAGCGCGTCGCATTTACCCCCGTTGATGAAGGATTGTATGTCGGAGATCTGTTTGTTGTCGTTGCTCTGCCCGTCGGCGTAGTCGAAGCTCGCGATCTTGTCCTTGTCGAGTTCGACCTCGGCCTGCATCGTGGTCCAGCCGGTGACGCGCCAGGCGTTTCCCAGTCCGGCATTCGAGAAGCAGAGGTGGTAGGGGCCCTTCTTTGCATAGGCCGAAGTGTCCTTCAGCTTGGCGTCGAACCATTGCTCCCAGGGCTTGTCCGCGGGGCCGTTCGGCGTCGCCTTCATCAACGCCATCTGTTCGGCGAATTCCTTATCGACATTGACATTCGCGACCTGCGCCCAACTGACGCCGGACGTCGCAAGCAGGAGCGCGATCAGCGTTCCGGCGCTCAATGAGGTCTTTCCCAGTCTTGCCTGTGCCATTTTCTCCTCCGTTTTGAAGCACTGCATTTCTTCGAAGACGATTATCGCCGTGCCGTGAAAGCCGCCGCGGCGATCAGGATCAGCCCCTGAACCGCCAGCCGGACCGGCTCCGACACGCCGAAAAGGTTGAGGACGGTGAACAACGCATAAAGCGCAAGCGCGCCTGAGGCCGCGCCGGCGATGGCGCCGCGCCCGCCCAGAAGCGCCACTCCGCCGATGACTGCCGCGGCGATCGCCTGCAGCGCGTAATCCCCGCCGACATCGACCGAGACGCCGGAGTAGCCGGCAAGCAGAAGCCCGGCGATGACGGCGGTGAGGGAGGAGATGACAAAGCAGGCGACGCGCACGCCGCGGGTCGGTACGCCGGCAAGCTTTGCCGCTTTCGGGTTGTCGCCGAGCATGAAAACCATGCTGCCGAAATTCGTTTTATGCAGCAGCCAATGCATGATCGCCCAGACGACAACGAGCACAATCACGCTGATCGGCAGGCTTCCGAGTACCGGCACGTCATGAATTCGGCCGCGGCCAAGATAACGGAAGTTTTCCGGCAGCGTGCTCGATGGCGCGCCTCCCGACCAGGCCATCGCGATGCCCTTGACCGACAGAAGCGTGCCGAGCGTGGCGATGATCGAGGGCACCTTGACATAGGCCACGACCATACCGTTCGCGGCGCCGACCATCAGCCCGATAGCGAAGACAGCGGCAATGGCGGGCGCCATCAGCGCGGGATCGCCATGCGTGATCATCGCGCCGGCAATCACCACCAATGTGATCAGCGACCCCAGCGAGAGGTCGAAGCCGCCTGCGATCAGCACGAACGAAGTGCCGCAGGCGAGCACCACCAGAGGCGCCGCACGCTGCAAAAAGATCATCAATCCCGGAGCGGTCCGATAAAACGGGCTCATATAGATCATGACCGCCAGCAGCGCGATGAACAGCGGAAGCGCCGGCATGGTTTTCAGGACCCGTCTCATGCCGCTTCACCGCTGGTGCGAAAGGTGTAGAGGCCGACGGCGGCCACGACGATCAATCCGCGCAGCACCTGGCTGAGGAAAGGGTCGATTTGCAACATGTTGACCACGGCGTCGATGACGGCGAAGAGCAGCACGCCCGCCAATGTGCCGGTGATGCTGCCGCGTCCCCCGGCGAGCAGCGTGCCGCCGATCACCACCGCGGCTATGGAGCCGAGGTCGTAATTGCCGTCGCGTCCGACCCAGGGCGTTGCGACGCCGAGACGGCTGACGAGGTAAAGCCCGGTCAGGGCGCACATCACCCCTGAAAAGGCAAAGGCGGGAATGGTCACGCGGGCATCGTGGATGCCGGCAAGCCTCGCCGCCCTGGCGTTGCCGCCCACCGCGAAAAGAAGGCTGCCGATCCGTGTATGACTGAGCGCGACCCCGGTGACGAGCGCAGCCAGGGCGAAGCCGGCGACGGAAGCAGGCACACCGCCGAAAGCGCCGTAGGCGAATTGCTGGAAAGCTTTTGGGGCCGCGCCCTTGAGCGCATCATACGAGACCGAGAGTATGCCCTGCAGCATCAGGCTGGTGCCGAGGGTCGCGATCAGCGGATTGACGCCGAGCAGCGCAACCAGCGCCCCGTTCACCGCGCCGATCAGGGCCGCGAGCGCGACGACGATCACGACGGCCTCGGCGATCCGGGCTGGATCGCCCTGCATCAGATAGGCTGCGAGAACGGCTGAGAGACTGACGAGATTGGCGACCGACAGGTCGATCGCGCCGCCCGAGATCACCACCGCCTGCCCGATCGCGACGAAGCCGAGCGCGACCATGCGTTCGAGAAGGCCCATGAAGCCGTCGAAGGTCAGCTGCGAGTACTGCCCCGTCTGAAGGGCCGCGAGCGTGTAGAAGAGGAGCGACGCCACGAACAGAATGAAGGCCACCGAATTGCGGCGCGAGAACGCAGCGACCAACGGCCCGGTCATGCTACGGCCTCCTTCTGGCCGTGGCCCATTGCATGGCGGATAATCTCTTCCTCGCTCGCGCCGCGCGGCAGTTCGGCCACGAGCCGGCCAGCGGCCATGACAAGGATGCGGTCGCCGAGGCCGATGATCTCCATGAGGTCGGAAGAGACCACCATGACCGCCGCTCCGGCCTCGGCGAAGCCGCGCAGCATGGCATAGATCGCCGCACGTGCGCCGACATCGATGCCGCGCGTCGGTTCGGCGACGATCCACACCCTCGGCGCCGTCCCGCTCGAACGGGCGAACATCACCTTTTGCTGGTTACCTCCGGAAAGCTGGCCGACCGGCATGGCGTAATCGGCGGCCTTGACCGCGACGCCGTCGAGCAGCGCGTCGATTCGTTTCCGGCCGCGGCCGGCACCGGTCGCCCGGCCAAGGAATGGCGCGAGAGCGCGCATCGTCAGTGCGCAATTGTCGCGCAGCGACTGGGCAAGGCCAAGTCCCTCGCCTTTGCGGTCTTCGGGAATCGTTCCGATCCCCCGGCGCGCGGCGGCGCGTGGGCTCCGCGGAGCGCCGCCTCCGTCGAACAGGCGGACCGTGCCTTCGCTGAAGGGATCCACCCCAGCCATGGCGCGCGCAAGTTCGGCCTTGCCCGACCCCTCGAGCCCGGCGACGCCAACGATCTCCCCGGCATGCAGCGTCAGCGATACGCCGGCGAGCTTGCCCGCCACGCCGTTTGTAACGCTGTAGAGCGCCGCGCCCGGTCGAGCGGAAGCCGGCGGCGGAAAGAAATCCTTGAGCGCGCGACCGACCATCAAGCGGACGACCTCATCCACGTCGATTTCAGCCATCGCGCGGGTGGCTACCTGCCGGCCGTCCTTGATGATGACTATGGTGTCGGCGAGCGCACGAAGCTCGGCCATCCGGTGCGAGATGTAGAGCAATGTAACGCCACTGCGCCGCAACTCGTCGATCAGCCGGAAAAGCGCATGAGTTTCGGCGTCGTTCAAGGTCGCCGTCGGCTCATCGAGGACCAGGATCCTGGCGTCTTCGGAGATCGCCCTGGCGATTTCGACCAATTGCTGCTCGGCGATCGAAAGCTTGCCGCAGGCGGCATTCGGATCGATCTTTGAGCCCAGGCGGGAAAGCACCGCGCCAGCCTCCCTGTTCATCCGCGCGCGATCGATGAAGCCGAAGCGGGTCGGTTCCCGGCCAAGGAAGATGTTGTCGGCCACCGAGCGATAGGGCAGCAGGTTGAGTTCCTGATGGATGATGGCGATGCGATGTTCCTTGGCTTGCGCGGGGTGGGAGAAGGAGATCGCGCGGCCCTCGATCAGTATCTCTCCGACCGTGGGCTGAAAGACGCCGCCCAGCACATTGATGAGCGTGGATTTGCCGGCTCCATTCTCGCCGCAGATCGCCGTCACGGTGCCGCGATGACAGGTGAGGTCCACGCCTTCGAGCACCTTGATCGCGCCAAAGGATTTGCAGATGCCCCGCATCTGCAAAACCGGCGCCCCTGTTCCGGCTACGGCAGAACCATTCTTCATCCCGCTGGTCATGACTCCTCTTCCGCGTCGCAGCCCGGCAGCTAGTCCGAGAACACCAGCTTGGCGTTGGTCAACTCGCGCGCCCCGAGCGCTCCCAGTTCGCGGCCGAAGCCGGAGGCCTTCACCCCGCCGAATGGAGCGCGTGGATCGGAGCGGACGAAGCTGTTGATGAAGACGGCGCCGGCCTCAAGCGCCCGGCTGACGCGGACGGCGCGCTCGGCGTCGCCCGTCCAGACCGTCGCGCCAAGCCCGTAATCGCTGTCATTCGCCATGGCGATCGCTTCGGTCTCGGTGCTGAAGCGAAAGAGGAGAGCGACGGGGCCGAAGAATTCCTCCCGCACGATGGGAGCGTCATGCGGGAGGCCGGCGATGACGGTGGGCGCGTAGAAATTCCCTTCGCGCTTCAAGGGCGCGCCGCCGCAAAGCAGCTTCCCGCCCTGCGAAATTGCCGCGTCTACCTGGCGCTGGGTGTCGCGCACAACACTGGCGCGCGCGAGCGGCCCTAGCTTTGTCGCCGGGTCCATCGGATCGCCGATGGGCAAAGCGCGCACCGCCTCGACATAGGCCTTCTCGAACCTGTCGTAGATCGGCTCGGCTACGAAAATGCGCTTGGCGGCGATGCAGCTTTGCGCATTGTTGGCGAAGCGCGAGAGCACCGCCATCGCCACCGCCTTGTCGAAATCGGCGTCCTCGAATACGAGAAAGGGATCGGAGCCGCCGAGTTCCAGCACCACCTTCTTGCCATGCGCCCCGGCAATTGCGGCCACGGCGCGGCCGGCGGCGGCGCTGCCGGTTACCGTCGCCGCGGCGATACGGGGGTCCGCAACGATGGCAGCGACCGCATCGCGGCGGATCGCGAGGTTCTGATAGAGCCCCTTCGGCGCGCCGGCGTCGAGCACGAGTTCCTCAAGCGCCCTGGCGCAGCCCTGGACGCTGTCGGAATGTTTCACCAGCACCGTGTTGCCGGCGAGCGCCGTCGGTATGAAGAAGCGCAATACCTGCCAGAATGGCAGGTTCCAGGGCATGATCGCGAAAATGGCGCCGAGCGGCTCATAGACGACGCTGGCCTTCAGTCCCTCGATCGGCGCATCGGCGAGATAGCCTGGTCCTTTCTCGGCAAAATGCCGTGCGCCGAGGGCCGATTTCCTGACCTCGGCCACCGCTTCGCCGATCGGCTTGCCCATCTCCCGGGTGATCAGCGCGCCGTAATCCTCGGCCCGCCTTTCGAGCAGATCGGCAAGACACAGCAGCATCGTCACGCGCTCGGCCATCGACACCGCTCCGGCCCAAATCTTCGTTGTCCGATGAGCGAGCGCGATCCGCTCCTCGATCGCCGCGGGGTCGTGCCCTGTGAAACTTTCCAGGAGCTTACCCGTGGCCGGGTTCCACGATTCCAGCTTCACCGCCATTCCTCCCATATGCCGTGCATTGCGCAATTGTTGTGGCAGCCAGGGTTCGGCGGGGAGCGGTTACTGTCTAGTTTGATGGCGGCAAATATTCCAGCATACGAGAATATTACCTGGAAAGATCATGGAATATTCCAGTATGCGAGACTATTCTGTTCACGTGATCTTGGCACCCGATGGAGGTTCTGGTGAAGAGCTTCACCCGCATCAGCGCCATACTGACCAGTTTCGATCCGGCCGAGCCGCAATTGCGGATTGACGACCTGCTTGCACGCGCAGGAATCCCCAAATCTTCGGGCTACAAGCTCGTCAGCGATCTCATCGCCGAGGGCCTGCTGAAGCGCGCGGCGCGCGGCTTCGTCGCCCTCGGTCCTTCGGCGGCGGAACTTCTCTATTCGCCTCTCAAGGCCAATATGCCCTTGCGCGAGGCCTACGGAAGCCAGAACATCCGGCAGCCCGGCTCCACGCCGCGCAAGTCGCATTTCGAAAGCGATCTTCTGGAACTGGTAGGCACCGAGCGCTATCGGAAATCCCCTCCTTTCACCATCGGCTTCGCCAACGCCTCGTCCTCGCATCCCTGGCGCCTGGCGATGGAAAGGAGCCTGCGGGCGGCGGCGCAGCGCCATGGCGAGATCGTCGCAAGGCTGGTTGTCAGCGATGCGCAGAACGATCCCGAGCGGCAGGCGGGCCAACTCTCGGAGATGCAGGAGGCCGGGGTCGATCTCTGTATCCTGAGCGCCGCGGTCGAGCACCATGGCGTGCTCGAAGAAAGCGTCGAGCATCTCGTGCAGCAGCACATTCCGGTAGTAGGCGTCGACCGCATCTGCGGCGGCGGCCGCAACCTCGTCTCCTTTGTGACCGCCTCCGACGAAACGGTCGGACGCGTGAGCGCCTTGTGGATGGCCGAACATCTGAAAGCGGGCGGCCGGATCGTCCTGCTTTGCGGCATGGAGAATGCAAGCCCTTGTTCGATCCGGCTTCGTGCCGCCCGGCGGGTATTCGCCATGTTCCCCGGAATCGAGATCGTCGATGTATGCTACACCGACTGGCTGGCGAAGCGCGGCTACGAGTTTATGGACAATTGCCTGTCGTCGGGTTTCGTGCCTGACGGCGTCTGGTGCGATTCCGGCCTTCAGGGCATCGGCTCTCTCAATGCATTCCGCGATCACGGTTTCCGCCGCGGCGCCATCCCGCCCCATACCGGGGGCGAAATGAACCTGATGTATAAGATCGCGGCCACCGAGAAAGTGCCGCTCTGCGGTTTGGATTATCCGCCGGCCATGGGAGCGATCAGCTTCCAGGTGGCCCTCGACGTCTTGTTTGGACGCCAGGTGCCGCGGATCGTGGAGGCGAATTCGGAAATTATCGTTACCCGCGGCCATGAGACGAAATCGGTACGCGCGGATGTTCACGCGGAAAAGAAAGTCTACTGGAATCGCGCCGACGACCATGTCCATGCCGCCGGACGCCTGCGCGGTTGGCCGGCGAGCAAGCCAAACGCGGCGTCCGAATCATGACCCCCTCACCCTATACGGATGCGGTTCGCCGCCTCCTGGACATTTTGATCGTCGTGGCGAAAAAGCCCGTCTGTACCGCCTACGATATAGCCAAGGAACTCGGCTTGCCAATGAGTTCGACCTATCAGGCCGTCAACGAACTGGAGCGGCTTTCCTGGCTCGCGCGAGACGAAGAGGGCTTCCTTCTGGTCGGCGCCGTGCCGCAGCAGGTGGCCCTCACCGCGCTTGGCTATGATTTCGCCGCGCAGCGCTTGCCGCCGGTCATCCGCTATCTTCGCGATCAGACTGGAGAGACGGTATTTGCGGGAAGCCTACGGGCGGAACTCCAGATCGGCACATTCCTTGTCGGTTTCAACTCGGGCGGCGTCGGCTTTGCGCCTTTCCAGTGCTTCAACGTCGCCGAGCGCACCGCCTTTGATCAGGCGAGCGGCGCAATGAGCCTGCGCAGCTTTTCCAAGGAACGCTATGACATGGCCGGGGCCGCCGCGGAGTTCCTGGTCGTGCCGCTACGCCATGGCGCGTCGCGGTTCGCAGAAGGCGCCCTCGTGCTGGGGATATGCTGGCAAAGCAAGGATGTCGACCGGCATATGTTTCTGAAGCGGCTGGTGGAAGTGCAGGAGTTGCTCGCCGAGCGAAAGGCCGGCCCGATCGTTCGGATACCCGCATAGGATCAGGATAGCGTTATCAGAGAGCGCGCGGGCCTGTTCACCCGCATCGGCGATTGTGATCTCCCACGCGCCGGCAAGACACTTTCGCGGCTCCGCACAGGAGTGTTGACATCCCACTCCGGCCGTAAGTATATCACTGGTTATTTATTACTCGAGCCAATTGGAAAGGGAGGATTGGCGTGAGCGCTTTTTCGGGCCGTTCGATCCTTGGATCGCTGTCACAATCCGTCTGGATCAGGCCTTTCGCGCTTCTTGTCCTCGTCGTTATCCTCTGGGCCGCGGCGGTGCGCGTCTTTTCCATACCGGCCTATCTGATCCCGAAGCCGTTCGACGTTCTGATGGCGTTCGTCACCCAATGGCGGGAGCTTCTGGTGCAGACGATACCGACGGCAACGGCGACCATTGGCGGGTTCGCTCTTTCCGCGGTTATCGGCATCCCGCTTGCCATGCTGATCGCGGGCTCCCGTACGATCGAGTCCTATGTCTATCCGCTTCTGGTCTTTTCGCAGTCGATCCCGAAGGTTGCGATCGCGCCGCTGCTCGTGGTCTGGTTCGGCTTCGGCATGATGCCCAAGGTGCTGACCGCATTCCTCCTCGGCGTTTTCCCGATCGTCGTCGCCAGCGTGCAGGGCTTCAAGTCGGTCGAGCCGGAAATGCGTGACCTGATCCGCTCGATGAAGGCGTCCTGGCTGCAGGGTTTCTTCACCGTCAGCCTGCCGCACGCGCTCCCGGCCATTTTTTCCGGGCTGAAGGTCTCGGTGACGCTGGCCGTGGTCGGCGCCGTGGTCGGCGAGTTCGTCGGCGCCAATTCCGGCATCGGCTTTGTCCTGCAGCGCTCCATCGGCAATTTCGAACTGCCCACCATGTTCGCCGCCCTCGTCATCCTGGCGGCGATCGGAATGGTTCTTTTCTGGCTGGTCGACCTCGCCGAGAAGATCATGGTGCCCTGGCATGCCAGCCAGCGCGCCGAAATCGTTGCAACCGCCTGATGAAACCAATCCGGTCCTGACGGGCCGTAACAACCCAAAAGGGAGGAAATCGATGCCCATTAGCCGCATAGTGAAGACGCTCGTGGCGACGAGCATAGCCGCGCTCTTTTTCGGCGCCGCGGCGCATGCCGCCGACAAAGCGACGCTGCTGCTCAACTGGTACGCCTATGGCGAACACGCGCCCTTCTTCCTCGGCAAGGAGAAAGGCTTCTATGCGAAGCACGGCATCGACCTCGACATCCAGGAAGGCCGCGGCTCGGCCGTGACGATCCAGGCGGTCGCGGCCGGCACCGTCAATTTCGCCTATGCCGATGTCCCGACCATGATCCGCGCCGCGGTCAAGGGAGCGCCGGTCGTCGCGGTCGGCATCGCGCTCGAGCGTTCGCCGATGTCGGTCATGGGCTTCAAGGACAAGAACATCCGCAAGCCGGAAGACATCAAGGGCAAGACGGTCGCCATGACGCCCGGCGATTCCATGTCGCAGATCTGGCCGCTCTTCCTGAAGAAGACCGGCTTGAAGGAAAGCGACTTCAAGGTCGTCTCTGGCGATGCGCAGACCAAGCTCAACGCCGTCGCGCTCGGCCGTGCCGATCTCCTTCTCGGCTATGTCATGGACCAGAGCATGAAGCTGAAGGACGCGACCGGCAAGGATGTCTATCCGATCATGTTCGCCGATTACGGGATCAACATGGTTTCTTCCGGCGTCATCGTCGCCAAGGACACGCTGAAGACGAATCCCGATCTCGTCCGCCGCTTCATGGCGGCCACGACGGAATCGATCGAATATGCCTCGAAGCATCCGAAGGAAGCCGCGCAGTCCATCCTGAACGCGCTGCCCAAGGCGGGAAAACTGCCGACGCTGGAGGAAGGCTTCGAACTGACGATCCCGCTCTATCACACCAAGGAAACGGAAGGTCAGCCGCCCCTGAGGGTGACGGACAAGGACATGGCCGACACGGTCGATCTTCTGGTGAAATATGGCGGTGTCGCCGCGTCGGCCGCGAAGGACCCGAAGGCCTACTACACCAACGACTACCTGCCGGCAGCGGGGAACTGAGCCGATGGGAAGCGTCGCCATGTTCTCCGCCGCTCGCCGCGAACGGATGGACCGGGATGCCGCCGCGCCGGAGGCGCGCCGGCGCCTGATCGAGATCCGTGGTCTCAGCAAGACCTACCGGACCAAGGATGGCGACGTTCCCTCCCTCAAGCCGATCGATCTCGATGTCCATGAGGGCGAGTTCGTCGCCGTCGTGGGTCCATCGGGATGCGGGAAATCGACCTTGATGAAGCTCGTCGCCGGACTGGTCACGCCGACCGGCGGCGAGATCAGGATCGACGGCGAGAAGGTCGTCGAGCCTCCGGACAATGTCGGCATCGTCTTTCAGAGTCCCGTCCTGCTCGCATGGCGCAGCGTCCTGCGCAACGTGATGATGCCGGCGGAAATCCGCAAGCTCGACCGCGCCAGCCATCTGGAGCGGGCGCACCGTCTCATCGAGATGGCCGGCCTCAAGGGCTTCGAGGGAAAATATCCCTGGCAGCTCTCCGGCGGCATGCAGCAGCGCGCCGCAATCTGCAGGGCACTGGTGCATGACCCGGAAATCCTGCTGATGGACGAGCCTTTCGGCGCGCTCGACGCCATGACGCGCGAGCGCATGAACGTCGAATTGCAGCGCATCCATGGCGAGACGAACAAGACGATCCTGTTCATCACCCATTCTATCCCCGAAGCCGTCTTCCTGGCCGACCGGGTGGTCGTCATGTCGTCGCGTCCCGGCTCCATTGCCGCGATCTACGATGTCGACCTGCCGCGGCCGCGCGAGTTGGAGGTCATGGGCGAACGCGCCTTCGCCGACATCACCAAGCAGATCCGCGCTCATTTCTACGCGCGCGGCGCGCTCGATTGATGCTCCCGTGACAGCTCCACGCCTGCGGCTTCTGGAAATCGACCTGTTCGAGCGGCGGATGGATTTCACCCATCCGTTCCGCTTCGGCGCCGTGACGGTCCGTTCGGCGCCGCAGGCCTTCGTCCGCGTCGCCGTCGAGGTCGAAGGCCGGCGCGTCGCGACCGGCGCGACAGCCGAAATGATGATGCCGAAATGGTTCGACAAGCGGCCGCACCTGACGCCTGAGGACACGATCGAGGGATTGCGCCGAAGCCTGGTCGCGGCGCGCGGCCATTATCTCGCTTCATCCGGCCTCGACACGGCTTTCGGCCACCACAAGCGCGGCTATCGGGCAAGTATGACGGAAAGCGGCAGGCCGCAACTGGCGTCGGCCTATGGGCCGGCCGTGATCGATAAGGCGGTGCTCGACGCGCTTTTCAGAGCCTGCGGCGTCAATGCGCTCGAAGGATTCCGGCGGAACTTGCCCGGCATGGATGCCGGCCTGACACCGGATATCGTCGATTCCCCGATCCTGGACTTCCTTGCCGCGCTTGCGCCGAGCGACAGGATCGCGGTGCGATGGACCGTCGGCATGCTGGACGATTTGGGCGACCTCGAACGCCGTATCGCCGCGACCGGCCTGAAATTTCTCAAGGTGAAGGTTGGCGGCGATGTCGATGCCGACCTCGACCGGCTGCGCGCCGTTGCTGGCATCCTTGAGCGGACCGGCGACGTGCGCGTTTCCCTCGATGGCAACGAGCAGTACGACCTGGCCCGTCTTCGCTCCCTTTGCGATGCGCTGAAGCGCGACGCCGCCTTGGCCCCTTTGCGGCAAAGACTCTTCTATATCGAGCAGCCGCTGGCGCGCGACGACACCTTGTCTACCTCGCTCTACGGCATCGCCGACGACATGGCCTTCATCATCGACGAGGCGGATGGCGGCTATGACGCCTT
>JBQCEL010000348.1:0-5214 GCA_051960255.1 Rhizobiaceae bacterium | reverse complement strand
ATCAGGACATGCAGACCGGGATCGAGCGCCAGAAGTTCGCGCATATCAGGTGTTGCGCTCGCCTGGCCGATGCCGCGGCCGTGACCCCAATCCCATTTCCGCGCGATCTCGCGATTGAGCAGATTGTAGGTCATCTCTGTCTTGAAGCCGAGCACGTCGCGGGCATAGCCGACATAGAGGCCGCCAAGCGCCTGTGTGTAGCCGTCCAGAATGGGATCAGGCCCCTCATCCGTGGCCATTTCAGGAAACGGATCGGGCGCCGACGAGGCCCCGTCATACGGGCTGACGATTTCTCCCGCCCCGTCGGCGCCCGAGCGCTTCGCATAATCATCGCGGATCAATCCGCGGGTGCGCGCCACGACGTCGAACGGCACGCCTGTCAGGTCGGCGACCCGTTGGTAAAACGCTCGAGCGGCATTGCCTGTAGGCGTCGGTCCCGCGAGCGTCGTGAGATAGTCCGTCATGGCGAAATGTTCGGCGGATTGAAGCGCTTGCGGCGTGAACTTCCCTTGCCTGTCGAGCTTCGAAGCCGCTAATGATGGTAATTTCAGCGCCGCGCCCAGCGCGAAGCGGTCGGCGTTGAACTGCAACGCGCCTTCTAGGAAAGGCGACAGCATGACGATGCCGTTGACGATAATCCCCTGCTTGCGTTGTAGCGTTTGCGCCACCTTGACGGCGCGGAAGCCGCCATAGGATTCGCCCAGCAGATATTTCGGCGAAGCGCCGCGGCTGTTCTTCGCCACATAAAGCGCGATCACCTTGGCGATCGTCTCGGCATCGGTGTCGACATTCCAGTAATCACTGGCCTTGTCCGGCTTGGCGGCACGACTCCAGCCTGCGCCGACTGGATCGATCGTAACGAGATCGGTGAATTTCAGCCAGGTGTCGGGATTGTCGCGTAGTCTCGCGGTGCTGCCCTCGTTCCGGGGCCCGAAATCGACGACTTCCGGCCCGACCAGCCCGAGATGCAGATAAGCCGAAGCTGCACCCGGCCCGCCATTGAACACGAAGGTGACGGGACGGCCGGAGGAGTTCGGCCCCTTCCGCACATACGCATTATAGGCGATGGCGGCCTGAGGCTCCCCATGCAGGTCATAAAGGGTGAAGGTCCCTGCGCTCGCGGTATAGGCCAGCTTCTGCTGTCCGATATCAAGCGCATGCTCGGTGACGGAATCGGGCGGCAGGAGCGACAGCACGCCCTCTCCTGCCGGCCCATGCGTTTCGGAGGCGCTTTTGGCGTGCGCCGACGGGTGCTCCGGATGGTGTTGCGCCAGCGCCGACGTCGCATAAAACGAAGTGAGAACAATGACGGACAGGAGGGTGCGGATTCGATGCCGATTCAAGGGGACCCCCGCTAAAAATAGCGGCCCTTCCATATAGATCATCAGCCATGACTTCCGGCGGGCGGCTCTTCGCCCAGCTAGGCCGTCGAGAAAAGCCGCCTAGTGCCTGATCCCTTTGGCCTGGTCTCTGCTCGCCGACTTATCGCTGGCCTCGGTGGGGCCGGCGCCGCCAAGATTATGCCGCTTCGCTTCCTTGGTCGCCTTGTCCTTGCCGGCATCGAGGACAGCACCGGCCTTGCGGCCCAAATCATCAGCCACGTCTTCGACGCTTTCCGGCATCAGGCCCTGCTTTTCGGCTTCGTTCTGCACCGCATCAGCGGTTTTTGCCGCAACGTCTTTTGCCTTCTCATATTGATCGGCGGCCATCGCGGCGGTGCTGTCCTTCAACGCGTCACGCGTGTCGCCCATCATGCGGTCTTCCATCCGGGTTTCCGGAATCGCACCGCCAAGCGCCGCTCCGATGGCGAAGCCGAGCGCACCCATGACCAAGGGCTGGTCGTGCAGCAAGGACGATGCGCTGTCGCTCAGATCGCGCGCCGTCCGGTAGGCGCTGCTTCCCGCGTCCGAAATGCTATCGCGCGCGTCATGCATAGAGCGGCGAGCGCTGTCGGCCGTGGAAGATAGCGTGTCGCCGACGCCAGCGGCAGCGCCTGCGGCTCTGTCGGCCATGGACGATGCGCCGTCCTTCAGCCGGCCCGCTCCATCGCCCATGGTGCCTCCCACGGACGAGAAACGCGTCGTGGCGGCGCCATCGCCGCGTCGACGGGCGGCCCCGTCGGTCGCCATCATCCATGCGATTCCCGCACCGATTAGAAGCAAGGGCGTCGGGTTGTCGCGCATCGTGCGGCCCAGATTCCGCATCATCTCGCCGCCATCGCTGTGGCGGGCGTAATCGATCGCCTCGTCGAGCATCTGGCCGGGCGACATGCGGGCGCGCAGTTCATCGAGTGTCTCGGTGATATGCCCGCGGGTATTTTCCACGTCGCGCTCGATTTCCGCGCTGGTCTTGTGGCTGTCAGTGGTCATCCGATTTGCTCCCTGGCTGCGGCCGCATCGCGGCGCACCTGCTCCATGGTCCGATCCGGCGCGAGATTTGTTACCTTGAGCCGATTGACGCCGACGAGGAAAAGAATGAGACCAATGACCAAGAAGAAGACGCCGACGATCAAGGTCGCCCATTCTTCCGACAATCCGGCGGCGATGATGAAGTTCGCGATCGCCTCGAACACGAGCACAAGGGCGGGGATGAGCAGCACGCCGCCCGCGGCGAGCATGATGGCGCCGGCTACCATGCCGTTAATGCTCTCGGAGGTCTCGACTCTGGCGAGGCGCATCTCCTGACGGAAGAGCGTCGAGAATTCGCCGACGAGCGAAGAGAGCAGTTCCGGCAGGGAACGTGTCTCAAGCGGCCTTGTATTGTTCGGTCGCCCATCACCCGGCATTATGTCGTTCGACCTCATATCGCTTGACATTGTCATGGCCTGCCCTCCTTCGGCATTGATGTCCAAGCGGCCTCGCGGGAGGTGACGGCGCTCGAATCGTAGCGCTCTTGCCGCCGTGCCCGCTCCGACGAGCTTTTGACGAAACGCGCGAGCGCAAAGCCCGCCAGCACCGACCCGCCGAAAAAGGCAACGGGCTGCGAGCGGGCGAATTCTTCTACCGACTCGACAATGTCGCCCATGCTGCTGCTGCGCACGGAGGAAGACATGCGCTCGATACGATCGGCGGCCTCGCGAACATAGCCAGCCGCATAGGGCGAATCCCGATCGAGATCGTCTGCCGCCTTGCGCGCGGCATGCGCGAATCCTTCGATTCTGTCGGCTCCCGCGTTCTTGCCGCGATCCGCCAATTCTTCAGCCTTGTCGGCTGCGGCATGGGCGGCCTCGCTCGCCTGGCCGGCGACCGTCTCCGCCGCGGACGCGCCGGCCCGCTTGGCTTCGTCCGCGCTTTTCTGCGCTCTTGCTTTAAATTCTGTTCCGCCGTCGGCGGCGCTCTTCGCGTTTTCGTTCATCGGCGTTCTCCTGGAACCGGAAATACCCGCGATTGCTCGCCTCAATGTATGGTTCCGAAGAGATCAGGCCGTGAAATGTTCCTCGCGCCTACGCCAAATTGGGGGTATGCGGGCCATCCGCGGAATGGCGGCGGCCAAAAGCGCCTGAAATTCTCGAAAGTAAACCGTTGCGGAGGTGGGTACGACAAACGACCATTTCCTGCCTTGGCGGCAGGTGGTGAAATCGTCTCGCCTATCCGAATTTGCCCGTCCTCGGAAATCCCTTCGGCGCAAGACGGCCGGCGGCGGCGCGGTCGCCCATCCATTCGGCCAATTCCTCCCGGGAGCGCGTGAAAGTACGGCCGGAAGAGTCGAGCCAGGTCAGGCCTTCCTCCATGCCGAACGTCTTGATGTCGGAAAGCCCGCCATCCTTGTAGCGTTGCAGGCGCACGCCCTTGCCGCGCGCCATTTCAGGGACCTGGACCAGCGGGAAGACCAGCATCTTGCGGTTCTCGCCGACCGCCGCGACATGATCGCCCGTCAGGAAAACGGCCTTCTGCGCCTCGTCCGGCGCCTTGACGTTCATCACCTGCTTGCCCTTGCGCGTGTTGGCGATGACCTCGTCTTCCGGCACGATGAAGCCATAGCCCTGATGGCTGGCGAGAAGCAGCTTGCGGCCGGGCTCATGGACGAAGGCCGTGGCGATGTCCTGGTCGTTCTCCATATCGACCATGATCCTGACCGGCTCGCCATGGCCGCGCCCGCCGGGCAGCCTGTCGGCGCCGATCGTGTAGAACTTGCCGCCCGTCGTGAACAGAAGCACCTTGTCGGTCGTCATGGCGTGGAAGGCGAGCTTCAGCCTGTCGCCTTCCTTGAAGGAGAGCCCCTCGAAATCGGCCATATGCCCCTTCATGGCGCGGAGCCAGCCTTTTTCCGACACGATGACGGTGATCGGCTCCTTCTCGATCATCGCGTGATGGATGTCGGCGAGGTCATGCTCGGGCGCGTCGGCAAAAGTGGTGCGCCGCTTGCCGAGTTCGGTTTCCGGACCGAATTTTTCGCGAACTTTCCCAATTTCCCAGGCGATCGTCTGCCACTGCTTGGCGTCGGAGGCGAGCAAGGCTTCGATCTGCTTCTTCTCCTCGGTGAGTCCGTCGAATTCCTTGCGGATTTCAAATTCCTCGAGCTTGCGCAGATTGCGCAGGCGCATGTTGAGGATGGCTTCCGCCTGCACATCCGTCAGGCCGAAGCGGGCGATCATCTCTTTCTTCGGCTCATCCTCCTCGCGGATGATGCGGATCACCTCGTCTATATTGAGATAGGCGATGAGATAGCCGCCGAGGATTTCGAGCCGCTTCTCGATCTCGCCGAGACGATGGCGCGACCGCCGGATCAAGACCTCCTTGCGGTGGTCGAGCCATTCCCTCAGCGCATCCTTGAGCGACAGGACGTTCGGCACCTTGCCGCGCGAGAGAACGTTCATGTTGAGCGGAATGCGCGCCTCAAGGTCGGAGAGCTTGAAGAGCGATTCCATCAGGATCGAGGGATCGACGCTGCGGCTCTTCGGCACCAGAACGAGCCGTATGTCCTCGGCGCTCTCGTCGCGCACGTCTTCCAGAAGCGGCACCTTGCGCGCCAGGATCAGTTCGGCGAGCTTCTCGACCAGGCGGGCCTTCTGCACCTGATAGGGAATTTCGGTGACAACGATCACCCAGGTTCCCCTGCCCTGGTCCTCCTGCTCCCATCTGGCGCGGACGCGGAAGCCGCCACGGCCTGTCTGGTAGGCTTCGACGATAGAGGCGCGGCTGTCGACGATGATGCCGCCCGTCGGGAAATCCGGCCCCTCGACGATCTGCATCAACCGGTCGACATCGGCTTCCG
>JBQCEL010000347.1:0-4587 GCA_051960255.1 Rhizobiaceae bacterium | reverse complement strand
TCCTGGCCGAACCGTCGCCCGATCTCCAGGACCATACCTGGGCCAATCTCGCCGATGGCACTCCGCTCGTCACCGGCGCGAAGCGCGGAAAAGGCACGCTGATCCTGTTCCACATCGCGCCGCAGCCGACCTGGTCGAACCTGCCGATTTCAGGCACCTTCGTGGAGATGCTGCGCCGGATCACGCAGCTTTCGCGCAACCAGGGCATGCTGAACGGCGGCGCGGAGGGGCAGCGCACGGCGCTGCCCCCCTATCGGATGATCGCCGCCGACGGAACGCTGGCCACGCCTCCTCCGGACGCGAAGCCCTTGCCGCCCGGCGCAAGCGGCGTCACGCTCGAAAATCCGCCCGGCCTTTACGGTACGGCGGACGGCGTCGTCGCCCACAATCTGCTGAACGCAAACGCGGAAATGCTTCCGATCAAGCAACCGCAGACCGGTCTGCCTGTGACGGAAATGCACTACACCGCCGATCAGGCCACGCCTCTCAAGGGGCCGCTTTTCGCGGCGGCGCTCATCCTCATGCTGCTCGATACACTGGCCGTTCTGTGGCTGAGCGGCCGCTTCGCGCGCCAGCGCCGGCGTGTCGCGGCGGGAGCAAGCATGATGCTCCTGGCCGCGATGCTTGCCGTACCGTTCCTCACCGGCTTCGCCGGCCACGCCTTCGCGGCCGACTGGAAGCCCGGCGACCAGAAGGCGATCGCCGCCGTTTCCACGACCCGCCTCGCCTATGTCATCACCGGCGAGAAATCCGTGGACGACATCAGCCGCGCCGGCCTTTTCGGCCTCTCGCAATTCCTGATCGAGAAGACCGCGCTGGAACCCGGCAAGCCGGCCGGCGTCGATATCGCCAAGGACGAACTCTCCTTCTATCCGATCCTCTATTGGCCGATCACCGCCACCGCGCCGATGCCGTCGGAAGACGCCATCGCTCGGGTGGATGCCTATATGAAGAACGGCGGCACCGTGCTGTTCGATACACGCGACCAGCTTGCGAGCGGCCTCAATTCGGTCACGCCGGCGACGGAGCGGCTGCGCGACATCCTCTCCCACATGAACGTGCCGCCGCTCGAACCGGTGCCGTCGGACCACGTGCTCACCAAATCCTTTTATCTCCTGTCGGAATTTCCCGGCCGCTATGCCGGCGGGCCGCTCTGGGTCGCCGCCTCGCTCGACAAGAGCCGCTCCGACCGGCCGGTCAGGGCCGGCGACGGCGTCTCTCCGATCCTCATCACCGGCAATGATTTCGCGGGCGCCTGGGCGATCGACGACAATGGCAACCCGCTCTTGCCTACCGTGCCCGACGACCCGATGCAGCGCGTCTATGCCTTCCGCGCCGGCGTCAACATCATGATGTATATGCTGACCGGCAACTACAAGGCCGACCAGGTGCATGTTCCGGTCCTGCTCGAGAGGTTGGGGCAGTGAACTGGTCCGTCAGCTTCGAACCCCTCGTTTCATGGCAGATACTGGCGGCGATCCTGATCCCGCTCCTGCTGCTGGCCGCACTCGGCCTGTGGCTGCGCCAGCGCGGTGCGTGGCTGAGATTGCTGGCCTTTGCGGCGCTGGCGCTCGCCCTCCTCAATCCGGTGCTTCTCGACGAATTGCGCGATCCGCTGAAAAGCGTCGTCGCGCTGGTGGTCGATCGCAGCCAAAGCCAGGAGATCGGCAACCGCACGAAAGTGACGGACGAGGCGGTGGCGGAATTGAAAGCCCGGCTTGCCCGCTTCAAGCAGTTCGACGTGCGCGTCATCGAGGCCGGCCGTTCCGACAAGGCCGACGAACGGGCCTCGACGCGGCTGTTCACCGCGCTCGACAGCGCGCTTCGCGACGTGCCGCCGTCCCGCATCGGCGGCGCCATCATGGTCACGGACGGCGAGGTCCATGACATTCCCGGCAATGCGAATGCCTTTCCCGCGCCGCTCCAGGCGCTGATCACAGGATATCAGGGCGAGCGCGACCGTCGCGTCCGCTTCGAGAAGGCGCCGCGCTTCGGCATTGTCGGCAAGCCGCTCGACATGACCTATCGCGTGCTCGATACGACGGGCGGCGGCGGCACGGTCGATGTCGATGTCTCAATCAACGGCAAGCCTGTCTCCACCGAACATGCCGTGATTGGAGAGGAAACGCCGCTTCGGATAACCGTCCCGACAGCCGGCCGCAACATCGTCGAACTCTCCGTGCCGACGGTGCCGGGCGAAATCAGCACCGTCAACAATCATTCCATCGCGCTCGTGGATGGCATCCGGCAGAATTTGCGCGTTTTGCTTGTCTCCGGCGAGCCGCATGCGGGCGAGCGCACATGGCGCAATCTCCTGAAATCGGACGCTTCGGTCGATCTCGTCCATTTCACCATCCTGCGCCCGCCGGAGAAGCAGGACGGCACGCCGATCAACGAATTGTCGCTGATCGCCTTTCCGACTCGGGAACTTTTCGTCGAGAAGATCAACCAGTTCGACCTGATCATCCTCGACCGCTACCAGCACCGCAACGTGCTGCCGCTCCTCTATTACGACTATATCGCGCAATATGTGGAGAATGGCGGCGCGCTTTTGATCGCGGCCGGCCCCGAATATGCTGGCCAGCAATCAATCGCCGACACGCCGCTCGTCTCGGTCCTGCCGGCGCTGCCGACCGGCACGGTGACGAATGAGCCCTTTTATCCACGCCTGACGGATCTCGGCAAGAAACAGCCGGTGACGCGCGATCTGGAAGGTTCCGGCAGCGAGCCGCCGCATTGGGGCCGCTGGTTCCGCGTCATCGACGTCGATCACCCGCAGGGCGAGGTCGTGATGAAGGGGCCGGACAACAAGCCGCTCCTCATTCTCGAACACAAGGGCAAGGGCCGCGTCGGCATGCTGCTTTCAGACCAGGGCTGGCTTTGGGCGCGCAATTACGAGGGCGGCGGCCCCTATGTCGGCCTCTATCGCCGCATCGCCCATTGGCTGATGAAGGAACCCGAACTGGAAGAGGAAAGGCTGACCGCCGAAGGTTCAGGCATGACGCTCAACATCACCCGCCAAACCATGGGGGACGACGCCGGAAGCGCCAGCGTTCTTACGCCGTCAGGCAAAAAGCTCACCGTGCCGCTGAAGAAGACCAAGCCCGGCCTTTTCACCGGCAGCGTCGACACAAACGAAATCGGGCTCTATCAGGTCGCCAATGGCGATCTGACGGCGCTTGCCCATGTCGGGCCGGTCAATGCGCCGGAATTCGCCGACCCTGTCTCGACGACCGAAAAACTGAAGCCGTTCGCCGAGGCGACCGGTGGCAGCGTGCGTCGCATCTCCGACGTGTCCGGTTCGGTCACGCTGCCCAACATCGTCCCGGTCAGCGGCTCCAGCGACGCCTCCGGCAGCGACTGGATCGGGCTGAAGACCACCGGCGACAGCGTGCTCAAAGCCGTCGATCGCGTGCCGCTCTTCGGTGGTTTCTTCGGCCTGGCGCTGCTTCTCCTGGCGCTCGGCGCGATGTGGTATCGTGAGGGACGGTGAATGGACGCCGCCAGCGAGGGAGCAGGACTTGCATTTCACGATCAAATCGGTGTTAAGTCCCTCACCCTGCCCTCTCCCCGCAAGCGGGGCGAGGGAGGCGCTGGGATCGCAGCCGCGTTCTCTTCTCCCCGCCTGAGGGGAGAAGATGCCGGCAGGAAGATGAGGGGCAATCCTAGGGCGAAAGCCGCGCCTACCCCTTCGCCTTCGCTCTCTGTTGATGATCGAGCATGCCCGTCAGGCGCGCGACGGCGCCGGGTTCGATCTCATGCGCGAGGACCCGGTTCGGATCGACCGGGCCGGGAAGCGATATTTGTCCGCGGGGGATGCGGCTGAAGCCGAGCGGACCGTAATAGGGTTCGTCGCCGACCAGCACCACGACCGGCCAGCCTTCCTTCTTCGCCGCGTCGAGCGCCATCGCCACGAGACGGCGGCCGATCCCGATATTCTTCCATTCCGGCCGCACGGCAAGCGGCCCGAGCAGGAGCGCTCTGCCCCCACCGGCTTTCACCGGCGTCTGCCGCACCGACGCGATGACATTGCTGCCGGAGAGCGCCACGAAGGAAAGCTCGCGATCATGCGGGCCGCCTTCCCTGATCCGCTGCGCCGCGCGCGTGAAGCGGCCCGGCCCGAAAGCCTCGGCATTGATCTCTTCGATTTCGGCATCATGCACCGGTTCTTCCGGCGCGAAGACGAACTGGCTGATTGTCATGATTGGATGATCCGTTTGCGGGACAAATTCGGATGCCGCGTCTTGGCGCGGCACGGCATAGGGCGCCTGTTCAGGCGCGAATTCGTCGTCGGTCAAAGCGGATCGTCATCGAGAGAATATCCTCCGGGCGAATTGCGCTAAACGATTTTGCCCCCGGACGCAACGGCTTTGCGAGGGTACGCGGCGGAAAGTGACACTCTGTTCAAGAGATCGTCGTTTGGCCCGCAGGCAGATCCGCCTAGATAGACCTGGCAAGGGTTACGCGAAGGACGGAAAGATGGGCCTGCTTGTTGACGGCGTCTGGAAAGACCAATGGTACGACACCAAATCCTCGGGCGGACGCTTCCAGCGCGCCGAGGCGCCATGGCGCGATGTCGTCACGGCC
>JBQCEL010000346.1:0-13810 GCA_051960255.1 Rhizobiaceae bacterium | reverse complement strand
TGGTGGGCGATGACGGGCTCGAACCGCCGACATCTTCGGTGTAAACGAAGCGCTCTACCAACTGAGCTAATCGCCCGGTGCGCTTCCGTTTAAGCGCTCGGGTGGCCCGCCGCAAGGGAAATTCTCTCTTCGTCCCTCGTCCTGTCCGTGCGCCGGCGGCAGCCGAGAGCGGAGCCGATTGACCAGCGGAAATCGCGCAGGACGCCGCTTGACAGCCTCGGGCGAACCGCTTAATCCCACCCGCGTCGACGCGGATGCCCACGGGCCGGCGTCGGGTGCGCGGGTGTAGCTCAGTCGGTTAGAGTGCCGGCCTGTCACGCCGGAGGTCGCGGGTTCGAGCCCCGTCACTCGCGCCACTTTTCCATATAGTGGACATCCCGCCTCAATCGGGTTTCGACCAGCTTTATTCAACCGGTTTCAACCTCCAGTCTTTTTCTGACCGCTATTCGGATCGAACGTGACGGCTGGAGCGTTTCTGGGAAACGCTGGAGAAGGCTCGTCACCATCTAAATCGTCCGCGGCCGGCTGGACATCCTGTTGCTCCGCTGCATAGAACGGCTTTCGCCGGACGCCTTGGCCCATTCCAGCGATCGATGCGCGGCGATTTTGCGCTGGGGAACGTTCTGAACACAAAGAAGGGCATTTCAGCTGTTCGAGGATAACTGAGATGCCTCAGCCGGAGATCACCGAATGACCAGCAATGTCGCGCTTGTCGGATTGGCGCATGACCTCGAGGAGCGCGGGAAAAGCGGAAAGCCGATCCGGATCGGCGTGATCGGGGCAGGCGAGATGGGGACAGACATCGTCACCCAGGTGGCGCAGATGAAGGGTCTCGCGGTCGGCGCTGTCGCTGTGCGCAGCAATATCGACGCGGTCATGAAGGCCGGCGAAATAGCCTATGGCGAAAAAGGGCATGTGCAAGAGGCGGGGAATGGCGCCGACCTAGACCACGCCATGGAGACGGGAAAGATCGCGGCCACCCACGATGCCTCGCTGATCCTCGAAAGCGGCTTAATCGATGTCGTGCTCGACGCGACCGGTATCCCATCTGTTGGCGCGGAGATCGGCCTTGCCGCCATGGAGCATGGCAAGCATCTCGTCATGATGAATGTCGAGGCCGATGTCACCATCGGCGCCTATCTGAAGCATGAGGCGGAGCGGCTCGGCGTCATTTATTCGCTGGGGGCGGGCGACGAGCCGTCCTCCTGCATGGAACTGATCGAATTCGTCTCCGCCCTCGGCTACCCGGTCGTCTCCGCCGGCAAGGGAAAGAACAATCCGCTCCGCTTCGACGCCATGCCGGAGGATTATGCGGAAGAGGCGGAGCGGCGGAACATGAACGTCCGCATGCTCGTCGAATTCGTCGAGGGATCGAAGACGATGGTGGAAATGGCGGCGATCGCCAATGCCACGGGGCTCGTTCCCGACAAGCCGGGAATGCACGGCCCGAAAGCTTCGCTGGCGGAGTTGTCGAAGGTGCTGATTCCCGAGAAGGATGGCGGCTGCCTGTCGAAAGCCGGCTGCGTCGATTATTCCGTGGGCCCGGGCGTTGCGCCCGGCATCTTCGTCGTCGCCGACATGTCGCATCCGCGCCTCTCGGAGCGGATGGAGGATCTGAAGCTCGGGGAGGGCCCCTATTTCACCTTCCACAGGCCTTTCCACCTCACGTCGCTCGAAGTGCCGCTCACATGCGCGCGGGTGGTGCTCTACGGCAAGGCGGATATGGTGCCGTTGAAGAGGCCGGTCGCCGAAGTGTGCGCCGTCGCCAAGAAGGATCTGGCGCCGGGCGAAAGGCTGGGTCTGGTCGGCGAGCACACATATCGCGCGTGGACCATGACGGCTAAGGAGGCGAGGGCGGAGCACGCCATTCCCTGCGGGCTTCTGCAGGGAGCGACGGTCAAGGCGGCGATCCGCAAGGGAGAACTCCTGACATCGGACAATACGACGCTGCCCGCCAATTCGAAAATCGCGGAATTGCGGGCTCGCCAAGACAAGCTCCTCTATGGGGATGCCGGCTGAGAAGCGGCCATCCGTGATCCATATTGGGGTTGCTTCCGAAACGCCAAGGGGTTACGGCCAAGCGGGAATTCGGATCGAATTCAGGCGGTAGGGGAAGAGATCGTCCCGCCGAAGGAAGACAATATTCAGGGAGAACCTCATGGCTTGGGACAGACGGAAATGCCTGGCGCTTTTCGCCAGCGCGATCATGGCGGGCGCGGTTGCCACGACCGCTTCGGCGAAAGAGCCGGCGCCGCTCAATCCGCCGCAGAAAGTGACCGTCGCCTATGTGCCGATCATGAAATTCGCGACGCTCTATGTCGCCGCGGACCGGGGCATTTTTAAAAAATACGGGCTCGACGTCGATATTGAGAAGGTGAAGTCCGGAACCGAGGCGATCGCGTTCCTCAACAAGGGCAGCGTCGATGTGGGCGGCATAGCGATCGTGACTTCGCTCTGGAACAGCTGGAACCGGGGCCTTGATATCCGCATCATCGCGCCCGGCGGCCGCGAGCCGATGAAGGGCAGCACGACCGAACTTCTGCTCAGCACCAAGGCCAAGGGCATCAAGACCATCGCCGATTTGAAGGGCAAGAAGATCGGCGCGGCCGGTGGTCCCGGCAGCGGCGCCGAATATCTGATCGCCAAGGCGCTAGAGCGCGCGCATTTGACCATCCGCGATGTCGATCTGGAAAATATCGGCAATCCCGACATTCCCGCGGCGCTGAAGAGCGGCTCCGTCGACGCCGCGCTCGCCGCGCCGCCCTATTCGGTGCAGGCGCTGAAGGCTGGCGACGCGACGGTGCTTGCGACCGATCTGACTCCCGGCCTGATGACGGTCGCGTTCGTCGGTTCGGGCAAGTTCATCAAGGAACGCCCGCAGGCCGCCGAGCGCTTCGTTCTGGCGCTGACGGAGGCTGCGCGCCTGATGCAGGGCAAGGACTACTATTCCAAGCCCAATATGGACGCCTACATGAAATACACGACGTCGACGGAGGCGGCGCTTAAGGCCGCTAAGCCGGCGGTCTATGATCCGAACATGATCATTCCGCTCAAAGGCCTTGCCGATGTCGAGCGTGTTCATCGCGAAAACGGCCGCACCGACTATGATAAGCCGATCGACCTGAAGAAGGTCGTCGACACGAAATTCGTCGATGAGGCGCTCGCCGATATCGGGAAGGTCAAGGAATAAAGCGGGTTGTGCGCTCGGGGCGGGTGAGCCGCTCCGGCGTCGTCCGGAACCGAAAATGAACGCCATTTCCAGAGCCGAAGTGATGGATGCGCCGGCCAAGATCGTCGCGCGCAACGTCTGCAAGGTCTATCAGACCGTCAGTGGACCGATGACGGCGGTGGACGATTTCAGCCTCGACGTGGCCGAGGGCGAATTCGTCTGTATCGTCGGCCCTTCCGGCTGCGGGAAATCGACCTTCCTCAGGATGGTGGCAGGGCTCGATACCCACAGTTCCGGCACGCTCTTCATTCGGCCGGGCGCGGACCCGAAAAAGCCGCTCAACAGCGTCGTCTTCCAAGAATATGCCGTCTTTCCCTGGAAAACGGTGATCGACAATGTGGCTTTCGGGCTGCAGATGCGGGGTATCGGCAAGCCCGAAAGACTGGAGATCGCGGAAAGCTGGCTGGAGCGGGTGGGCTTGAGGAAATTCGCGCATTACTATCCGCACCAGATTTCAGGCGGCATGAAGCAGCGCGTTTCGATCGTGCGCGCTCTTGCCAACGATCCCGAAGTGCTCCTGATGGACGAACCTCTCGGCGCACTCGACGCGCAGACACGTATCGTCCTTCAGGACGAATTGCTGCGCATCTGGGAGGAGACACGCAAGACTGTCGTCTACATCACCCACAGCCTCGACGAGGCGATCCTGCTCGGTGACCGCGTCATCCTGATGTCGGCGCATCCGGGGCGGCTGCTCGCGACATTCCCGATCACCATCAAGCGCCCGCGCACGGTCGAGACGATGAACGGCGCCGAATTCGGCGAGATGCGCGGCGCCATATGGGAGCAACTCGGCAAGGAAGTGACGCGGGCGATGGAGATGCAGGCATGAGCGCTTCCCTCGAGCCTGCAATGCCGGCGCCGCAAATCGCTTCCGAAACGGGCGGGGCGGTTCGCAAGCAAATTCCGGCCTCGTTCATGCTGCTTATTCTCGCGGGCTCTGCGATCGTCTGGAACGGCGTTCTTTATTCCACGGATTTGTGGGGCCTTTTGTGGTGGCTCGCCCTTCTCGGCAATTTTGTCCTGGTGGTATTGGCGG
This sequence comes from Rhizobiaceae bacterium, assembly GCA_051960255.1. Classification (GTDB taxonomy): domain Bacteria; phylum Pseudomonadota; class Alphaproteobacteria; order Rhizobiales; family Rhizobiaceae; genus Mesorhizobium_L. The sequence goes on along the minus strand of JBQCEL010000346.1, from coordinate 9,542 downwards.
CAGAGCGTATCGGCCGCGCCGTCCCGCCAAAGGCGCGCAAAGTCTATGAACGGTCGCTCGCCTTCGGCTTCCCGATCCTTGCTCTTGTCGCCTGGCAACTGATCGTCGATGCCGGCATTTTCGATGCGACGTTCTTTCCGCAACCCACCAAGATCGGCAAAGCGTTATGGGACCTGACGGTCCATTACGATCGCTTTTCAGGCACCAGCCTCCTTGGCCGCCCGTGGCTTATTCCCGCCGAATTCCATTCTCACAGCTGGGCGGGTGTCTGGTCGCTTTTCGCGGAGAGCAATGTCTGGGCGACGCTCGGCCGGGTCTTCGCCGGCTTCGTCATCGGCGCCATTCCCGGCATCCTGCTCGGCGTCGTCATGGGCTTGAACCAGACCGTGCGCCTGATGCTCGACACGACGCTTTCCGCCATCTACGTGCTGCCGAAGATCGCGATCTTCCCGATCGTGATGCTGGTCTTCGCCAATCCCTTCGGCGAGGGGCCGAAAATCGCGGTCGTCGCGCTTTCGGTGTTTTTCCTGATGGCGATCAATACCATGGCGGGCGTGCGCGATATCGATCCGGTCTTCATCATGGCCGGGCGGAATTACGGCGCGCGCGGCTTCGCCCTTTTCCGCCATGTCATCCTGCCCGCCGCGATGCCGGTCATCTTCGCCGGCCTCAGGATCGCGCTCGGCACGGCGCTGATCGTCATCATCTCGGTCGAATTCCTGCGCGCTAAGCAGGGCGTCGGCTACATGACCTATTATTACTGGCAGGTGCTCAATCCCGAGAAAATGTATGCCGGCCTTGTCGTCGTCATGATCCTCGGAGTTGTCCTCACCTACGGCTTGCAATGGCTGCAGAAGAAGGTCATGCCTTGGCAACGGGGATAGGACTCAACCGGCAGCGTTCTCCAGTTCGCCGCGCGCCTTCGCTTCTGCAACTTGCCGGATCGCATTGGCGAGCGCATCAGAGGGCTGCGCGCCCATGACGGCGTAGCGCCCCTCTATGAGGAAGCAGGGAACGCCGGTGACGCCCATCCGAGCGGCCGTTTCGATCTCGTCACGCACGTCCGCCGTGTCGGCGTTGCCGGCAAGGAGCGTTTCGACGACTGCCCTGTCCATGCCGCATTCGGCAGCCGCGTCGGCAAGCACTTGCCGATCGCCGATGTTGGCGCCTTCCTCGAAGTAAAGCTGAAAAAGACGCCGCGCGACGCGATTCTGCGCTTCAGGGCCGGAACTCGCCGCCCATCGGATCAGGCGATGCGCATCGAGCGTGTTCGGCGAAATTTTGATGGCGTCGAAATCGAAAGAAATGCCCTCGGCGAGGCCCGCCTCGCTGATATTGCGGTGCATGTCCTCGATGCGCTTTCTGTCTCCGAATTTCGCTATCAGATAGCCGCGGCGGCTGCGGCCCTCCGGCGGAATGGTGGGATCGAGCTGAAATGGCCGCCAGCGCACGCCGACATCGATCTCGGGCAGGTCCTCCACAGCCTTGTCCAGGCGTTTCTGTCCGATGAAGCACCAGGGGCAGACTGCATCCGAGACAACGTCGATCGTAATATGCTGTCTTTCCGTCATCTCGGCTCCTATCCTTTTGCTACTTTTCAGCATGCCACCAGGTCGGCAACTGAAAGCCATAGAGCGATGTGCGCTTCGGGTGCTGGATTCGCCTCCAGTGCGCCACCCATTGACCCGGCTGATGATAGAGCGGGACGACGTAGAAACCACTCAAAAGGACGCGATCATAGGCTCTCACCGCTGTGGTGAACTGGTCTTCCGAGCGGGCATGGAGGAAATCCGAGATCAGCCCATCGACTGCCGGATCGGCGACCCCGGCGAAATTATAAGTACCGTCGACATCGCGCGAAGCCGATCCCCAGCGCCCGACCTGCTCGACGCCCGGAGAGAGCGAGGAGGGGTAACTCTGCAGGATGACATCGAAATCATAGGTATTGAGGCGCTGCTGATACTGCGCGGCGTCGACGGAGCGGATCGCCGCATCGACGCCGATCTTGGCAAGCGTGCGCTGCCAGACCATCGCCGCCTCTTTGCCGTTATTGCCGTTCAACAGGATCTCGAACGAGAGGGGATTTCCCTCGGCGTCCACCATGCGGTGGTCGTGGATGGAGTAGCCGGCCTGGCGCAGAAGGTCATAGCCCTTCTTCAGGAAAGCACGGTCATAACCGCTTCCGTTCGATTCCGGCGGTGACCATGTGCCGGCCATGATGGCGGGCGCGACGGCATCGGGGAAAGGCTTCAGAAGCACTTTTTCGGCCGGGCTGGCGGGAATCCCGTGGGAAGAAAGGAACGATCCGTCGAAATAGCTGCGGGTGCGCTCGTAGGCGCTGTCGTAGATATTCCGGTTTGCCCACTCGAAATCGAAAAGCCCGGCAAGCGCTTCGCGCAGCGTACGGTTCTGGAAGACTTTCCGGCGCGTATTCACGACGAAGCCGAGCATCCCGGAGGGCAGGCCGCTCTTGAACGTCTCGCGCACGACGCGGCCCTGGCGCAGGGCGGGGAAGTTGTATTCTTCCGTCCAGCGTGTCGGATTGCCCTCGATGCGAATGTCGATCAGCCCTTTCCTGAAGGCCTGGAACATCGCGTTGTCGTCGCGGAAATAATTGATCCTGATTTCGTCGAAATTGTCGAAGCCCTTTTTCGACGGGAGATTCTTGGCCCAGTAGTCGGGGTTTCTCTTCAGCGTGATCGATTCGCCGGGGCGCACGTCGCTCACCATGTAAGGTCCGCTCCCGATCATCGGCTTCAGCGTCGACTTGTCGAAATTGGCGGCGTCGGTCGCATGTTCGGGCAGGACGGGCATCAGGCCGAGGATAAGCGGCAATTCCCGGTCCGGCCGCTTGAAGGTGAATTTCACCCCATGCTCGCCGACTTTTTCCATCTTGGCGATCTTGTCGGCGGTGATCGCGTAGCGCGGCAGGCCCTTCTCGGCGAGCAGCTTGACGGTGAAGATCACGTCTTCCGGCGTGACCGGCGTTCCGTCCGAAAAGCGGGCGCGGTCGTCGAGCGTGAACTCGACATAGGAACGGGCGTCGTCCGTGTCGATGGTCTTGGCAAGCAGCGGGTAAAGCGTGAAAGGCTCGTCATAGGAGCGCTGCATCAGGCTGTCATAGACGTTGTAACCATATTGCAGGTCGATGATGCCGCGCGCCGCGCTGCCCTGGACGATGAAGGGATTGAGGCTGTCAAAGGTGCCGGGCACGGCGTAATTGACGCGGCCGCCCTTCGGCGCGTCGGGATTGGCATAGGGAAAGTGGTCGAAATTCTGGGGCAGGGCGGGTTCGCCGTGCATGGCGATCGCATAGGACGGCTCGGAAAAAGCCGTGCGGCAGGGCAGGAGAAAACTGGCTGCCAGCGCGGCATGAAGCAGGAAACGGTTCACGGTGCTGCCCGGTTGTTCGGCGGGATGTTGATTCGATCCGTGACCCTAACACGAACAAGGCCAGAAATTTCGCCAGTGCCGAGGCCGCAATTCCGCGTTCGCGGTCGCATGTAAATATGCAAATGGCTGGCAATATTTGTGCCGGAACGGGTGGATTTAGGCGGGATTCGCGTGTAACAGGCGGTCCGGAGTCATCCTGTTGCCTCATTTGGCAAACAGGAAGCCAACGAATTCCGGTTCGATCGAGGCCGGTTTGGACTTTCTTGAGAGGACAATGGATACGATGACAAGCCTGGCCCGAAACCTGTCCCGCGTTGCGTTTATGGCCATGGGCGTCTCGGGGCTGATTGCCGCTGCGATGCCCGCGCAGGCGCAGGAGCAACAGCAGAAGATCCCGCAAGGCTGGTTTAAGGCCTGCTCGAAGCAGCAGGATGTCGACATCTGCAACGTGCAGAACATCACGCTAGCCGATACGGGCCAGTTGATCACTGGCGTCAGCCTCATCGAGATCAAGGGCAAGGTGAACCGTCGCGTTTTCCAGGTTGCCGTGCCCACGGGACGCATGGTTCCCCCCGGCATTGGATTGCAGATCGATGGCGGCAAGACGCAGAAGATCGACTATATGATCTGCTTCCCTGACCGTTGCGTCGCCGAGACGCCGCTGACTGATGCGCTCGTGTCTTCTCTCAAGAAGGGTTCCAAGCTTACGCTCACGTCGATCAATTTCCAGAACCAGCCCAATCCGATCGACATAAAGCTCACCGGATTCACGGGCGCTTATGACGGCCCGCCGCTGCAGCAGTCAGATCTGGCTGAACGCGAGAAAAAGCTCAAGGAATTCGTCGCCAAGAACAACAGCGATTTCGCCAAGAAGCTGAAGGAAGAGCAGGCGAAGGCCAAGACGAATAAATAAGCCTTCTGGCATATGGAAGGGTGTTTCGAGCGAGGCATACGTGCCTCGCTTCTCGTTTGTGGCCGAACGTGAGAACGAATTCCGCCGAAGCCAGCCTGTTCCCGCATTCAATGATGCGTGCCAGCCTTCGGTTTGTAGCCGCCGTCGGGCGTCTTGCTGAAAAGCTCCGCCAATTGCGGATGGCGCACCGGTTCTCCTGACTCGTCCTCCAGGAGATTCTGTTCCGAAACATAAGCGATATATTCGGTTTCCGCGTTTTCGGCGAGCAGATGGTAAAAGGGTTGGTCCTTGCGCGGCCGGGTCTCCGCGGGGATGGATTCGTACCACTCTTCGGAATTGCTGAATTCCGGATCGACATCGAATATCACGCCCCGGAAGGGGAAGAGCCGGTGGCGCACCACCTGGCCAATGCCGAATTTCGCTGTCTTTACCTGGTTCATAGGGCGGCCTTTGCCGACTATTTGCCCCAGTGTCTCTACGGAATCAATCCCTTGCCGCTTATGGGCCAGCATCCGGATATCCGGTCGCCGGCCGCAACGGAGTTGCGACCGGTTTGACCGAATTTGGACCGTCACGGAGAAACGCACTGGCGGCGCGGTCCGTGATAGGGCTGATAGGTGTTGTCCGATGCCCTGTAGGACCGGTAGTGATTGTAGCACCAGCGCACATGGTAGCTTCCACCGCGATAGACCGTGACCGTGTGAGGCGCCAACGCGTTGCCGATGATCGCCGCTCCGAGGAATGCGGTAGCAGGGAACCACCAGCCATTGTAGTAGCGATAGCCGTGGTGGTAGTGCCGGTAGCCGCGATGACCGTTATACCAACCATAGCCGCCGTGATGGCGGAAGCCGTGGTGATCCCAATCCCGGTCGCGGCCATGGCGCCAACCGCCATGATGTCCATGGTGGCCGTGCCAACCGTCCCTTATGGCTGAGAAACCTCTTGCGGCATGGCCGAGTCCCAAGGCGCCGCGGGGGGCATAGGGGTGTGCGGTATTGTCGACGTCGCCTCCGGCCATCGCCGGGCTGATCATGGCTAACGCCAGCGCGCCGGCCGACAAAAAGGATATAATTTTTTTCATAATCTACTCCTCAAGCCTAATCTTTCCTTCGTCCCTCAAACGGAATTAGGTGTTGAATAGTTCCTCTGCAAGGTTGACCGGGCAGGAGCGCTTGGCTGGACGGCAGCATTGAAATGCGTCTAAACAGAGCAGGCACACCAAGTTCGATATTGTGGATTCCGGGTTGCGCGGGTGCTCTTCAGAACTTCCGAATAGGGGGCCTAAAGTCCCGCAAGATCCGGCTGCCGCAGCGTTTACCTCAGCGGTTTCTTACCCAAAATGAGCGCAAAAGCAGACGATCTGCGGGTCGAGGAGGAAATTGACGAATGGAGACACGGGCTTCTCTATCGCTGCACGTCCCCGAACCCGCGGTCCGGCCGGGCGACAAGCCGGATTTCTCGAATGTCGAGATCGCCCCGGCTGGTTCCGTCCGGCGGCCCGAGATCGATGCCAGTCCGGAAGACATGCGCGATCTCGCCTATTCGATCATCCGCGTGCTGAACCGGGACGGCGAGGCGGTCGGTCCTTGGGCCGGTCTTCTCAGCGAGGAGAATCTGCGCGACGGGCTCCGGCACATGATGACGCTGCGCGCCTTCGACGCCCGCATGCTGACGGCGCAGAGGCAGGGCAAGACCTCATTCTATATGCAGCATATGGGCGAGGAGGCGATCTCGACAGCCTTCCGCAAGGCGTTGAAGCCGGGCGACATGAACTTTCCGACCTATCGGCAGGCGGGGCTTTTGATCGCCGATGGCTACCCGATCGCCGACATGATGAACCAGATTTTCTCGAACGAGCGCGATCCGCTGAAGGGCCGGCAATTGCCGATCATGTATTCGTCGAAGGATCACGGCTTTTTCTCCATTTCCGGCAATCTCGGAACGCAGTTCGTGCAGGCGGTGGGATGGGCGATGGCGTCAGCCATCAAAAACGATACGAAAATCGCGGCCGGCTGGATCGGCGATGGTTCGACGGCCGAATCCGACTTTCACGCGGCGCTCGTCTTCGCCTCGACCTACAAGGCGCCCGTCATCCTCAACATCGTCAACAATCAGTGGGCGATTTCGACCTTCCAGGGCATCGCACGTGGCGGTTCGGGCACGTTCGCGGCGCGCGGCCTTGGTTTCGGGCTGCCGTCGCTCAGGGTGGACGGCAATGATTATCTCGCCGTCCATGCTGTCGCCTCCTGGGCGGCGGAGCGGGCGCGGCGCAATCTCGGCGCGACGCTGATCGAATATGTCACCTATCGCGTCGGCGCGCATTCCACCTCTGACGATCCGTCTGCTTATCGCGCCAGGGAGGAATCATCGGCCTGGCCGCTCGGCGATCCGGTGATCCGGCTGAAGAACCACCTGATTTCTGTCGGCGCGTGGTCGGAGGAGCGCCACAAGCAGGCCGAGGCGGAAATCCTCGATACCGTGATTTCGGCCCAGAAGGAGGCCGAGAGCCACGGCACGCTGCATGCGGGCGGCAAGCCCTCCGTGCGCGATATGTTCGAGGGGGTCTATGCGGAGATGCCGCCGCATTTGAGGCGCCAGCGCCAGCAGGCGGGATACTAACAGGCAGGATACCAACATGCCGCGCAGGACGATGATCGAGGCCATCCGCGACGCGATGGACGTGATGATGGGCAAGGACGAGAACGTCGTCGTCTTCGGCGAGGATGTCGGTTATTTCGGCGGCGTTTTCCGCTGCACGGCCGGACTGCAGGCCAAATATGGCAAGACGCGCTGCTTCGACACGCCGATCAGCGAACTCGGCATCGTCGGCACGGCGATCGGCATGGCGGCCTACGGCCTGCGGCCCTGCGTCGAGGTGCAGTTCGCCGATTACGTCTATCCCGCCTATGACCAGATCGTTTCCGAGGCGGCGCGGCTGCGCTACCGCTCGGCTGGGGAATTCACCTGCCCGATCGTCATCCGCATGCCGACCGGCGGCGGCATCTTCGGCGGCCAGACGCATAGCCAGAGCCCCGAGGCGCTGTTCACCCATGTGTCGGGGCTGAAAGTGGTGGTCCCGTCCAATCCCTATGACGCGAAGGGATTGCTGGTCGCGGCGATCGAGGATCCCGACCCGGTGATCTTCCTCGAGCCGAAGCGGCTCTATAATGGCCCTTTCGACGGTCATCATGACCGGCCCGTGACGCCATGGTCCAAACATGCTCTGGGCGAGGTGCCGGACGGCCACTATGCGATCCCGCTCGGCCAGGCGGTCGTGCGGCGTCCGGGCAACGCCGTGACGGTTCTCGCTTATGGCACGATGACCCATGTGGCGGAAGCGGCGGCCGACGATACGGGGATCGACGCGGAAGTGATCGACATCCGCACATTGCTGCCGCTCGATCTCGATACGATTGCCGCTTCCGTGAATAAGACCGGGCGCTGCGTGATCGTGCACGAGGCGACGCTGACCTCCGGCTTCGGGGCCGAACTTGCCGCGCTCGTCCAGGAGCATTGCTTTTATCATCTCGAAGCGCCGGTCAGGCGCGTCGCCGGGTGGGATACGCCTTACCCGCATGCCCAGGAATGGAATTATTTTCCAGGTCCGGATCGGGTCGGCCGCGCGCTGCGCGAGACGTTGGAGGCCTGATCGTGGGAGAGCGCGTTATCAAGCTTCCGGATGTGGGCGAGGGGGTCGCCGAGGCCGAACTCGTCGAATGGCACGTCAAGCCCGGCGATCTCGTTCGCGAGGACGCGATCCTCGCCGCGGTCATGACCGACAAGGCGACGGTCGAAATCCCGTCTCCCGTCGATGGCGAGGTGGTGTGGCTGGGCGCGGAAGTCGGCGACACGGTCGCCGTCGGTTCGCCGATCATCAGGCTGAAAACGGAGGGTGGAGAGGGCGTTGCGGAAGCCGGGGCGGTTGAGGCGAGCGCGGACAGGACCCCCACCCCTAACCCCTCCCCACAAGGGGGAGGGGAACGGCCAGCCGCAGTACCGCATGTAGAAAAGCCGGAGGCTACCCGAACCACCAAAGTTCCGTCGCCTCGACGCGCTGAAGATGCAAAACCAGCGTCTCTCTCCCCCTTGTGGGGAGGGGCTAGGGGTGGGGGTACGCTGCATGCCACCGCACGAGGTTCGCTTCAGTCGGGTCCCGTGGGTGCGCCGCGTCCAGCTGGGGAAAAACCGATCGCCTCGCCGGCGGTCAGGCTGAGGGCGAAGGAAGCGGGAATCGACTTGCGGCAAGTGGCGGGCAGCGGGCCTGCCGGTCGGATCAGCCACGAGGACATCGACGCCTTCCTCTCGCGCGGCCTGCAGCAGGAGGCGCGCGCGACAGGATTGATTCCCGACAATTCTGTCGAGGAGATAAAGATTATCGGCCTCAGGCGGCGTATCGCCGAGAAGATGGCGCTCGCCAAATCGCGTATTCCCCACATTACCTATGTCGAGGAGGTCGATGTCACGGCGCTGGAGGATTTGCGCGCGGCGCTGAACAAGCAGAAGAAGGAAAGCCAGCCGCGCCTGACGATCCTGCCTTTCCTGATGCGGGCGATGGTGAAGGCGATTGCCGAGCAGCCGGCTCTCAACGCCACTTTCGACGACGAGGCGGGTATCATCCATCGTTCCGGCGGCGTCCATATCGGTATCGCGACTCAGACGCCGGCTGGGCTGATGGTGCCTGTCGTGCGCCATGCCGAGGCGCGGGATATCTGGGACTGCGCCGCGGAGGTTGCGCGGGTTTCGGAAGCGGCGCGCGACGGCACGGCGACACGCGAGGAGCTGAGCGGCTCGACCATCACCATCACCTCGCTCGGCGCGATGGGCGGCGTGGCGACGACGCCCGTCATCAATTATCCGGAAGTGGCGATTATCGGCGTCAACAAGATCATGATGCGGCCCGTCTGGGACGGCAATGAGTTCATTCCGCGCAAGATGATGAATCTTTCCTCCAGCTTCGATCACCGCGTCATCGACGGCTGGGATGCCGCGACTTTCGTGCAGAAGCTGAAGACGCTGCTCGAAACGCCGGCGCTGATTTTCGTAGAGGGGTGAGGATGAAGGGCAATCCTTTCTGCGTTCGTGCTCCGTCGCGCCCCCCTCTGTCCTGCCGGACATCTCCCCCACAAGGGGGGAGATTACGCCGGCCGCTTTTGCCGGATTTTATCTTGCAACGTTGGAGAGAGACTGGGGTGCCAATGAAGGCCGATCTCCCCCCTTGTGGGGGAGATGTCCGGCA
>JBQCEL010000345.1:0-6299 GCA_051960255.1 Rhizobiaceae bacterium | reverse complement strand
CGAAGCCTTTCTGTAGCCCTCATGGTGAGCCTGTCGAACCACGAGGGCGCTTGGCGCCTCTTCGCTGACAAGAATTTCATCCACACCCTCTCCACCCTACCCATAATCGCCTGACCGCCCTCGCGGGAACCTGGTGCGCACCGGGTGTCAGGGGAGGGCGGCGGCGCCGGGCCGGCCGCATGACCGGTGATGCGGCTGGACATCATCATCCGAGGCCCGGGCCCTCGCTTCCGGTCTGCATGCGTTCGGAAGAACGCACTCCCGGAACGGGGCAAGAACGCCGGCGGGGCGCAAAGCTGCGCCATATAAAAGCATAAGGAAGGCAAGGCTTTGCGCTCCGCTTCCCGGTTCTTTGACAATGGCCAGGCGGGATAATCTCGGGCGTGGCGATGATGAGGTTTGCTTATGAGGCTCAGGGCGGAAATGCCTGCGGGACAGCGCCCGTCGCGTATGGCGAAAATGTCCCCCCACTCCGTCGCGCTTCGCGCGCCACCTCTCCCCCACTTTCGTGGGGTAGAGGAAGGGAGCCAAGCCTTGCGGCCGGCACTTCCTCTCCCCCGTCGAGTGGGGGAGAGGTGGTCGGCGAAGCCGATCGGAGTGGGGGTCGATTTCCCAATGCGATTGCCCTGGCCTTCGGGTGAGATGTCCGCCCTTCGATCAACTCAGGAGGACAGAGGGGGGCGTGAAGGAACGCGGCGCTGCCGATTCTTCCTCACAAACCCCTACAACAGCGTCCCATGCAAAATGATCAGCGCGACGGTGAAATAGATCACCAGGCCGCTGACATCGACCAGTGTGGCGATGAAGGGGGCCGACGCGCTGGCCGGGTCGAAGCGCAGCGCCTTCAATAGGAAGGGCAGCATCGAGCCGGCGAGCGTGCCGAAGGTGACGATGCCGACCAGCGCCGCGCCGACAGTGAGCGCGACCAGCGGCCAATGCACGCCATAATCGTAGAAGCCAAGGAACTGCCATGCGGTGATGCGGCCGATGCCGACCACGCCGAGAATGGCGCCGAGCGCCATGCCGGTCGGGATTTCGCGGAGCGCGATGCGCCACCAGTCCGCCAGCCTGATCTCGCGCAGGGCCAGCGCCCGGATGATGAGCGACGTCGCCTGCGAGCCGGAATTGCCGCCCGAGCTCATGATGAGCGGGATGAAAAGGGTGAGCACGATCGCCTTCTGCAATTCGTCCTGATAGCCCTGCATGGCGGTGGCGGTCAGCATTTCGGAGAGGAAGAGCACCAGGAGCCAGCCGGCGCGCTTCCGCAGCATTTCGAGGAAGCCGATGCGCATATAGGGCTCGTCCAGCGCCTCCATGCCGCCGAATTTCTGCACGTCCTCCGTCGTCTCCTCGAGGATGCCGTCGATCACGTCGTCGACGGTGACGATGCCTATGATGCGGCCATGCTCGATGACGGGCACGGCGAGAAGGTCGTATTTGGAGATGAGTTGCGCGACGCGCTCGCGGTCGATGAGCGGCGAGACGGTGACGGGGCGGCGCTTCGGCGCGACATCGAGGATGCGGGTTTTCGGGTCGCTGACGACGAGCCGTCTCAGGCCGACCGAATTCACGAGCTTGCCGGTCTTCGCCTCGACGATATAGATGGCGTAGATCGTTTCGCGGGTGCGCTCGACCTCGCGCAGATGCTCCAGCGTGCGGCCGACGGTCCAGGTCGGCGGCACGGCGACGAACTCCGTCGTCATGATCGAGCCGGCGCTGCCTTCCGGATAGCCGAGGATGCGGAGGATCGCCGCCTGCGAATCGACGTCGAGATCCTGCAGGAGTTCCTGGCGGACCGGCTCGTCCAACTCACGGAAGAGGTCGGCGGCGCGGTCCGTCGACATCGCCGCGAGCAGTTTTACCGCGAGCAGGTGCGGCAGATGGACGATCAGTTCCTCGGGCCGTTCGAGCTCCGGCTGGTCGAACGCCTCGACCGCCCGCTCGAAGGGCAGGTCCTTGACGATCTCGACGGCGCGTTCGTCCGTCTCATGGTTGAGGACATCGACAAGATCGGCGACATGGCCGCTGGCGATGTTTTCGGCGAGGATGCGCTCATCGTCGCCGGCGATGACCGGGAGTTCGTTCATGGCTCGCTCCTGTGCCGTCCGGGGCGGGACGCGCGAGCCTTTTTGGAAGGATCAGGCGGCTGCCGCAGACGGCGATTGCATTCGACTGCTACTACTGTCGCCAGGCATGGCGGCGTGACCCTTTCCGTTTTGTCGGCCAAGCAAGAAGAAGGCCGAGCGAAATCTCCATATACCTGTTCTTTTGGCTGTCAATCGCGAAGTGCGCCAAGCTGGAAGAGCGCACAACATGCCGCATGCGGCGTCGCGCGTCAGGCCGCTACCAGCCCCGAAGGATCGCTTCGCACGGGCGCCGGCAGACCCCGCACATAGGTAGCCACTTCCGCCGTGCGGGCGAGCGTGCGCCAATAGACGTCCTCCATCAGGATGTGCGCGAATTCGCCGTTCCGCCCGACGCTGTAGAGGCCGTCGACTCCGGTCGAGACGGCGAATTGCCGTCGCTCTTCCTCATATTTCGACAGATAGACGGGATAGGAGATCGGCGTTTTTAATATGCCGGCGGAGCCGAGATATTTGTCGCGCAAATGGGGGAAGATGCGGCAGATATTGTCGAGGCAGAGCTTCGCCATCTCGTCCTCCGCCATCGTCCAATATTGGTCGCCGATCTCGCAGCCGATATCGAAGGTGATGAGCGTCTTGCCCTCCGGCGCCAGCCACGGCATCGAGATCGTCGTCTCGGTCAGCCGGAAGAAAGGATAGGTGCGGTCCGGCACCCATAGCATGGTGTCGGGCAGATAGTTCCGCCCTTCGAAGCGCAGATTGGCGAACACCATCGGCCGATAGCGGAAGGCGCCGAGATGGAAGAGCGTGTTCGTGCCTTCGACCAGCTTCGGCAGGACATAGACCGGCGCGGTGCTGACCGCCGCCGAAACCGCAATGGTCTCGCCCTTGACCCTTACGCCCGTGACGCGCTCGTTCTCGACAATAATCTTTTCCACAGGCGATTGCAGGTGGATCAGATGGGCGACGCGCTTGGTCATGGGTTCGAGAAGCTTGGCGACCCCGCCCATCGGATAGACGTGGTACACGTCGGCGCCTTCCGGCATTGTGCGTGTATAGCCGTTGCAGACGGCGCGACCTGTAAAACGGGCGGCCGCCTGCAGATAAAGCGATTTCAGCGCGCCGTGCGCCCACTTATCCCCGACGGCGGGCGAAAGATCGCGGGCCGGGGCGCCCGACCAGGCTTCGGCAAGCGGCATGGCGACGTGCTCCGCCAGGCTGTCGCCATAGGCACGGCGGAACCAATCCTCGGCGGATTTGATCTCGCCCTGCCGCATCCGCGCGGCAAGCGCGCTTGCCATGAAGCGCGGCTGCCGCATCAGCCCGAACGGGTAGCTGTGGGACTTGCCATCGATGAAAACCGCTTCGCCATAGCGCTTGACGGTCAGGCAGACATCCTCCGCGCCGAGCGCCTTCGCCAGCCGGTTGCTGACGAAGTGGCCGCCGAGATCGTAGCGGAAGCCGTTCTCGTCCTGAAAGGAGGAAGCCATGCCGCCGACGGCCCCGCCGGCTTCGAACAGGATGACGGGCAGGCCCCGCCGGTTGAGATCGTCGGCAGCGGTCAGGCCCGCTATGCCGGCTCCAAGAATTGCTATCGGTTTCAAGGCAAAACCCCGCCGCCATGTCACACATCCGTGATCATGCGCCTGGACCAGTCAGTGGCGGGTAAAGATCATTCGATAAATTGCAATGAATCGGTTGTTTTCGGAGGGTCAAAACAAGGTAGAATGAAGTTGCCGCTTCGTGTATGGAGCCGCATCCCTCGAAAAAAGGGAGAAAGGGCTAGCCGATTGCCCTCAACATGTCAGGTGCAACGATGAAGAAATGGTCGCCGAATTCATGGAGAGCTAAACCGATAAAGCAGGTGCCGGCTTATTTTGATACTGCCGCGCTCGCCGAAACGGAAAGGCAATTGGCAAGCTATCCGCCGCTCGTTTTTGCAGGCGAGGCGCGTAAGCTCAAGAAACAGCTCGCCAATGTCGCCGAGGGCAACGGGTTCCTGCTCCAGGGCGGCGATTGCGCCGAAAGCTTCGCCGAGCATGGCGCGGATAATATCCGCGACTTCTTCCGCGTCTTCCTGCAGATGGCGGTGGTTCTGACCTTTGCCGGCTCGCAACCGGTCGTAAAGGTCGGGCGCATCGCCGGCCAGTTCGCCAAGCCCCGTTCGTCGGACAGCGAGACGCGCGACGGCGTGACGCTGCCGTCCTATCGCGGCGACATCATCAACGGCATCGAGTTTGACGAGAAGTCGCGCGCGCCGGACCCGCAGCGTCAGATCATGGCCTACCGGCAGTCAGCCGCGACGCTCAATCTTTTGCGCGCCTTCGCCCAGGGCGGCTACGCCAGCCTCGAGAACGTGCACAAATGGATGCTGGGCTTCGTTTCCGACAGCCCGCAATCGGAGCGCTATGAGGCGCTGGCCAACCGCATCACCGAAACGATGGATTTCATGCGGGCCGTCGGCATCAGTTCCGAAAACAACTATTCCATTCGCGAGACCGACTTCTACACCAGCCACGAGGCCTTGCTTCTCGGCTATGAGGAGGCTCTCACCCGCGTCGACTCCACCTCCGGCGACTGGTACGCCACTTCCGGCCATTTGATCTGGATCGGAGACCGGACCCGGCAGGCGGATCACGCCCATGTCGAATATTGCCGCGGCATCAAGAACCCGCTCGGGCTGAAATGCGGGCCGTCCATGACAGCGGACGAATTGCTGCAGCTTGTCGACATGCTCAATCCTGAAAACGAACCCGGCCGGCTGACGCTCATTGCCCGCTTCGGCGCTGACAAGGCGACCGACCATCTGCCCAAGCTCGTTCGCGCCGTCGCTAAGGAAGGCCGCAAGGTGGTCTGGTCCTGCGATCCAATGCATGGCAACACGATCACCGCCGCCGGCTACAAAACCCGGCCCTTCGACCGCATCCTGAAGGAGGTGCAGACCTTCTTCGACGTGCACCGCGCGGAAGGCTCGCATCCGGGCGGCATCCATATTGAGATGACCGGCAAAAACGTGACGGAATGCACGGGCGGCGCGCGCGCCATCCGCGACGAGGAGTTGCAGGACCGCTATCACACCCATTGCGATCCCCGCCTCAACGCGGATCAGGCGCTGGAACTCGCCTTCTTGGTTGCCGAACGTCTCAAGAAGGACCGGTCCGCCGCGCCACAGAAGCAGGTCGTGAACGGCTGACGGTTGTTTTTCCAACTTGTTTAAAAGGCCGGATCGGCGTTCTCGATCCGGCCTTTGTCGTTTTTTCCTGATCGCAGCATCAAGAATTTTGCGATGGTCTGCCGCGACCAACGCGGGAAGAATGGGCCGCCGTTTCAGGTGAAGGGATTTGGATGACTGATAGACATGAAGGCGCCTGTTTGTGTGGCGCGGTGCGTTTCAGCACGCATGGACCGCTTCGAGCCATCGTCTATTGCCACTGCTCGCAATGCCGCAAGCAGACTGGTCATCATTATGCCGCGACCAATGTCGCCGACAAAAATATCGAGATAAAAGGAACGAGCGATATCACCTGGTATCGCGCTTCGGAAAAGGCGCGCAGGGGATTTTGCCGGATTTGCGGGTCGGCGCTTTTCTGGAAGCATGAGGAACTCGACACGATTTCCGTGATGGCCGGCGCCTTCGAAAAGCCGACGGGGCTCAAGGCCGAGGCACATATCTTCGTCGCCGATAAGGGTGATTATTACAGCATCGATGACGGGTTGGCGCAGTTCGATCGTTCGGCGCCCGATGTGAAGGTCGGAGGTTAACCGCCGACCGCGCCAAGGCGCTTGCATGTCCGCCGGCGCCGTGCATTGATCCTCAGAAGCCGATCGTGGTCCGAGCCAAAGGAGAGGGACGATGCCTACGCTGACAACGCTTTTGTCCTTTGCGCTCGCCTGTTTCGTGATCGTCATCGTTCCTGGGCCGACGGTGACGCTGGTCGTCGCCAACTCGATGAAGCACGGCACGCGCGCTGGCCTGGCAAACGTCGTCGGCACGCAGATCGGGCTCCTGACCATGATCGGCGTTCTGGCCCTCGGTCTCTCGGCGGTAGTGGCCCATATGGCGAGCATTTTCAGCGTGCTCAAGCTGATCGGCGCGGCCTACCTCATCTGGCTCGGCGTAAAGCTCTGGCGCTCGGACGGCAATCTCGGCGAGATGCGCGCCGGCGCGCGTCCGCCACGTTCCTTCGTGTTGCAAGGCTTTCTGGTGATCTGGTC
>JBQCEL010000344.1:0-6420 GCA_051960255.1 Rhizobiaceae bacterium | reverse complement strand
GAACTCCATGGCAACGCCGATGGCGCGCGTTACCTTCGCGAGACCGCCGACAGCTGGAACGACCAGATCGAGCGCTGGACCTATGTGACGGAAACGGACATCTGCCGCGAAACGGGCGTCAGCGGCTATTATGTGCGCATCACCGCGCCCGACAGGGCCGATGCGGCTTCGCCCAAGGATGGCTTCGTGCCAATCAAGAACCGGCCGCCCGCCGAGGCCGAGGAAGAGGCGATCCATGTCATCAGCCCGGATGCGCTGGCGCTCGTCCGCTTCGGGTTGAGGGCCGCCGACGATCCGCGCATCGTCAATACGGTCAGGGTGATCGACCATTCGCTGAAATGCAATCTGCCGCAGGGACCTGTCTGGTATCGTTATACGGACGACGGCTATGGCGAGCATACGGACGGCAGACCGTTCGACGGCACCGGGCATGGCAAGCCGTGGCCGCTTCTGACCGGCGAGCGCGCCCATTACGAACTGGCGGCCGGCCGCAAAAAGGAGGCGCGAAAACTCCTCGTGACGATGGAGGAGTCGGCCGGCAAAGGCGGGCTGATTCCGGAACAGCTATGGGACGGCGTTGATATCCCTGAAAGGGAACTCTTCCGTGGAAAGCCCTCCGGCAGCGCCATGCCACTCGTCTGGGCGCATTCGGAGCACATAAAGCTGTTGCGGTCTCTGCGAGACGGCGCCGTGTTCGACATGCCGCCGCAGGGCGTGAAGCGCTATATCCGAGACAAGACGGTTTCGCCCTTCCGCAGCTGGCAATTCGTCAACAAGATACGCTCGATACCGGCGGGCAAGATCCTGCGCATCGAGGCGGCGGCTCCTGCGGTCGTCCACTGGAGCCTCGACGGCTGGAAAAACACGCATGACAGCGAAACCGTTCGCAACTGCTTTGGGGTCTATCTCGTTGATCTCCCGGTGGAGCGGGCGAGCCCCGGCGATTGCATATGTTTCACTTTCTTCTGGTCCGATGCGGACCGTTGGGAGGGAACTGATTTTTGTGTAGGGATTGACCCGGAGGACGCCGCCTGAGGTGATAAAGTTCGGGTTCAACAAAGACAGGAAGAGACCATGCAGATCGGTATGATGGGATTGGGCAGGATGGGCGCGAATATGGTGCGGCGCCTCCTCAAGGCCGGCCACGAATGCGTCGTCTATGACGTCAACAAGGATGCGGTTGCCGCGCTCGTCAAGGAAGGCGCAATCGGCGCCGGGTCGCTGGAGGAATTCGTCTCCAAGCTCTCCAGGCCGCGCGCCGTGTGGCTCATGCTGCCCGCCGGCATCACCGGCGAGAATGTCGACAAGCTTGCCGGGCTGATGGAGAAGGGCGACATCATCATCGATGGCGGCAATTCCCATTATCACGACGATGTCGACCGGGCTGCCAGGCTCGCACCGAAAGGGCTGAATTATATCGATGTCGGCACCAGCGGCGGCGTCTGGGGGCTTGAGCGCGGCTATTGCCTGATGATCGGCGGACCTGATGAGGCGGTGAAGCATCTGGATCCGATCTTCGCCGCGCTTGCGCCGGGCGCGGAGCCTTCCGACAAGGCTCCGGATAAGTCGTTGGGAACCGCTCCTTTCGGCTATCTGCATTGCGGGCAGGCCGGTGCGGGGCATTTCGTCAAGATGGTGCATAACGGCATCGAATATGGGGTAATGGCCGCCTACGCCGAAGGCATGAACATCCTCAAGGCCGCCAATGCAGGCGAAGAGACGCGCGAAGCGGATGCTGAAACGACGCCGCTGCAGCATCCCGAATATTACAAGTTCGACATCGACCTCGCCTCGGTGGCTGAAGTCTGGCGGCATGGTAGCGTCATCAGTTCCTGGTTGCTCGACCTCACCGCCTCGGCCCTGAGGGAAGACGCCGCGCTCGGCAAGTTCGGCGGCCGCGTCTCGGATTCGGGCGAGGGGCGCTGGACGCTGAATGCGGCTATCGAAACGGGCGTTCCCGCCAACATACTCGCCGCCGCTCTCTTCCAGCGCTTCAGTTCACGTGGCGAGTCCGAATTCGCCGATAAGCTCTTGTCCGCCATGCGATACGAGTTCGGCGGCCATCTCGAAAAGCCGGCGGGAAAGTGACGGTTTCCGGCCGTCCGGCGCACGCGCGTAGTCCGCTGCGGAAATATTACATGACCAAACAGGAAGGCAGGTTTTCATGAGCGAAGAACGGTCCGACGCACTTGTGCTTTTCGGGGCGACAGGCGACCTCGCGCACAAGAAGATCTTCCCCGCGCTCTACGCCATGGTCGAGCATGGCGAACTGACCGAACCGGTGATCGGCGTCGCGCTCGACGATTGGGACGTGAAGAAGCTGCAGGAGCGCGCCAGGGACGGCATCAAGAACGCCGTCGGCAAGGTCGACGACAAGATCTTCTCGAAGCTCGCCTCTCTTCTGCGCTATGTCAGCGGCGACTATCGCGACCAGAAGACGTTTGACAAGCTGAAGGAGGCGCTCGGCGACCACAGGCGTCCGCTGCACTATCTCGCCGTGCCGCCGAGTATGTTCGAGCCGGTCGTGCAGGGGCTGGCGCAGTCCGGAGCCGCCGTGGGTGCAAGGCTGATGGTCGAGAAGCCGTTCGGGCGCGACCTGCAATCGGCGCGCTGGCTGAACCGTGTGCTGCATCTCGTCTTCGAAGAGGATAAGATCTTCCGCATCGACCACTTCCTCGGCAAGGAGGCGATCCAGAACCTTGTCTATTTCCGCTTCGCCAATTCATTCCTCGAGCCGATCTGGAACCGCAATTACATATCGAGCGTCCAGATCACCATGGCGGAGGATTTCGGCGTCCAGGGACGCGGGCGGTTCTATGACGAGGTGGGATGCATCCGCGATGTCATCGAGAACCATCTCCTCAATATCATGCTGCTGCTCGCCATGGAGCCGCCGAACGACCGTTCGACCGAGGAACTTCTCGACGAGAAGGTGCAAGTGCTGAGGGCTATCCGCACGCTGAGCAAGGAAGACGTCGTACGCGGCCAGTTCAAGGGCTATCTGGAGGAGCCTGGCGTGGCCCCGAATTCGCCTGTCGAGACCTTCGCCGCCGTGCGGCTGTTCGTCGATACCTGGCGCTGGCAAGGCGTGCCCTTCTTCATCCGGGCGGGGAAATGCCTGCCGGTCCACAGCACGGAAGTCGTGGTGCGCTTCCGCAAGCCCCCGCTCGACGTTTTCGATCCGATCGACGGCAAGGAAACGAACTATATCCGCTTCGGCATCGACCCCGACGTTTCGATCAGGATCGGCGCACGGCGCAAGAAGCCGGGCGACGAGATGGTCGGAGAGCAGGTGGAACTCTCGGCTCTGGACGAGGGCAAGGACGACATGCCACCCTATGAAAGGCTGATCGGTGACGCCATGAACGGCAACGCGCAGCTTTTCACGCGCCAGGACGCCAGCGAGATCGCCTGGCGCATCGTCCAGCCTGTGCTCGACGACAAGACGCCTCCGCATGTCTATGATCCCGGAAGTTGGGGTCCCGCCGACGCCATGAAGGGCTTCGGCCCGGTGAACGGATGGGTCGATCCGAAATAGGGGAGGAGACATGAACAAGATCGAGAAAAAGATCGTTCCAGCGGCCGGGCAGGTCGTGCTCGCCATCGACATCGGCGGCTCGCATGTCAAGGTGATGACCAGCATCGGCGGCGAGGAGCGAAAAGCCGAGTCCGGTCCCAACATGACCGCGGAGGATATGGTCGCGGCCGTCAAGAAACTCGCCAGGGGATGGCGCTACGACGTGATCGGGATGGGCTATCCCGGTCCTGTTCTGCATAACCGGCCGCTGGTGGAGCCAGTCAATCTCGGACCAGGTTGGGTCGGTTTCGATTATCAAGGCAGCTTCGGCGTGCCGGTCAGGATCGTCAACGATGCCCTCATGCAGGCGATCGGCAGCTATGAAGGCGGTCGTATGCTCTTTCTCGGCCTCGGCACCGGTCTCGGCGCGGCAATGATCGTCGACAATGTCGCCCAGCCGATGGAACTCGCGCACCTGCCCTACAAGAAAGGCAGGACGTTCGAGGATTATGTCGGCGAGCGCGGTCTCGAAAGGCGCGGCAAGAAGAGATGGCGGAAATCCGTCTTCGACGTCGTCGACCGCCTGCGCGCCGCCATGCAGCCCGATTATGTGGTGATCGGCGGCGGCAATGTCGAAAGGCTCAAGGAATTGCCGGAGGATTGCCGCCGCGGCGACAACACGCTCGCCTTCAAGGGCGGATTCCGCCTCTGGCAGGACAAGGAACTGGTGGTGTGAGCGCTAGAGCAATTCCAGCAAAAGTGCACAGCGGTTTGCGTTCGGAATTGCGTAAAAACAACGAGATAGAGCATTTTCGCGATTCGGAGAAAAGCGGAAATACTCTAGCCTGCGTTTGTTGGCAAAGGAATGGAGTATAAGTACGCTTATTCGCGGCCCGGATCGGATGGCTTTGCGGCACCTTCTTCGTAATCGAAATCGTCCTCTATTTCTGGAGTCAGTGGTTGCTGTTGACCGTGACGTATTGAAAGGATCACCACCTCGTCCTCCGTTACATCATAGTCAAGGAGATAGTCTCCAACCACCAATCGATGGGAACCCGGGATTGGTAGACGATCGAACGTTTTGCCCATCTCTGGAAACCGGGTCAGATTCCTGCGGGCCTCGGCCATCCTGTCGACAAATGCGTTGGCTGCTTTCCGACTGTACTTCCGAAGATACGTGGCTTCCCGGCGAAGATAGGCGCGAGCGTCCCCGGACAGGCGCACCTTCATCAGGCGACCTTGCGGTTGGCGATTTCATGGATCTCCGCGAGAACGTCCTCCATGTCATGGACATCGCCCCCAACTGCCTGTTCGCGGCCTTTCCTGACAGCGAGGATGTCGGCTCCCTCGCTTGCCAGATATAATTTCAGCGCCCTCACCATGACCCAGCTGCGCGTCCTGTCGCAGGTTTCGGCGATCTGCTCGATCGCGACCAGAACCTCTTCCGGCAGGCGCATGGTGATCGGGTCGGAAAGATTGGGCTTGGGCATATTGTGCGCCTCCAGATGTAATACACGGTATTACAAGACGCCTGGCATTGTCAATTGATGGCCGGCGGGCAGAGGAGAGGCGCTCTTGGCCGAACGCCGTTTATCATAACGCCTGCTTTAAGCCGCGGCGGGGCGGGAATTCTCCAGGGCTGCGAGAAAGCCGTTCAACCAGGCGCGGGCGTCGCCGTCCTTTATCCGCTTCAGAAGCGCCTCATGCCGTTCCTTGCGCTCTTCCAGCGGCATCATCAGTCCGCGGTAGAGCGCGTCCGCCATGGCGTCTATGTCGTAAGGGTTGACGATCAGGGCCTCCAGCATCTGCTCCGCCGCGCCGGCGAACTGCGAAAGCACGAGCACGCCCGGATCGCTCCGTTCCTGGGCGGCGACGAATTCCTTGGCGACGAGGTTCATGCCGTCGCGCAGCGGCGTGACAAAGCCGATCTGGCTCGAGCGGAAAAGTGCTGCAAGCTTGTCGCGGGGCACGTTGCGGTGAAGATAGCGGATGGGCGTCCAGTTGAAATCCGCGAAACGGCCGTTGATCGCACCGGATAGCAACTCCAGTTCCTCGCGGATGTCGGCATAGGATTGCACATCCTCACGCGTCGGCGGCGCGATCTGAAGAAGGCTGACCTTCTTGTGCATGTCGGGGTGGGTTTCGAGGAGCCGTTCGAAGGCCTTGAAACGGTCCGGCAGCCCCTTCGAATAATCGAGCCGATCGACGCCCACCACTTGCTTGCGGCCGAGCATCTGCCGGCGAATGTGGTCGATCGCCACTTCGTCGGACCCCTTCTCGGCCATTTCGGCGAAGAGATCGACATCGATGCCGATCGGAAAGGCGCCGGCGCGGAAGCTATTGCCGCCGATGCGCATGGAGCCGTCGGCGAGTTCCTCGGCGCCGCTGTTCTCCTCGATGTAGCGGCGAAAATTGGTAAGGTCGGCTTCCGTCTGAAAACCAATCAGGTCGTAGGCCGAAAGGCACTTGACCAGATATTCATGGTTGGGAGCGGCCGCGAGGAGATCGGGGGGCGGGAAGGGGATGTGGAGAAAGAAGCCGATGCGCTGGCGGCAGCCGCGGCGGCGCAATTCCTCCGCCAGCGGTATGAGGTGATAGTCGTGCACCCAGATGACATCGTCCGGTTCCAAGAAGGGAGCCAGGCTTGACGCGAATTTCCGGTTCACCCTGACATAGCCATCGAAGAAGGCCAGCTGGAAATTGACGAGATCGAGCCGGTAATGGCAGAGCGGCCAGAGCACGCTGTTGGCATAGCCGAGATAATATTCTTCATAGTCCTGCTTCGTCAGGCCGATTGAAACGCGCGTGACCTTGCCGATCTTGTCGACGTCCGGCTGTTCGTCGCGGTCCTCCGCCTCCGTGTCGCCGCTCCAACCGAACCACACGCCGCCGCGCTGTTTCAG
>JBQCEL010000343.1:0-2500 GCA_051960255.1 Rhizobiaceae bacterium | reverse complement strand
TGATCCTGGCGCGGTCATGAAGCGGCTTCAGCGCCACCACCATCTGCGCGGTCGAACAGTTCGGATTGGCGATGATGTTCTTCCTGGTGAAGCCCGAGACAGCATCGGGATTGACCTCGGGAACGATCAGCGGCACGTCCTGATCGTAGCGCCAAGCCGAGGAATTATCGATGA
The DNA here is from genome assembly GCA_051960255.1 of Rhizobiaceae bacterium. Classification (GTDB taxonomy): domain Bacteria; phylum Pseudomonadota; class Alphaproteobacteria; order Rhizobiales; family Rhizobiaceae; genus Mesorhizobium_L. The sequence goes on along the minus strand of JBQCEL010000343.1, from coordinate 2,326 downwards.
CGACACAGCCCTGCTTGCCGATCTTCGGCGACCATTCCTTGGAGACATTGCCGCCGGCCGACATCAGGCAGATATCCGTGTCGGAGAAATCGTAAGTGTCGAGGGCTTTTACCTTCAGCGTGCGGTCGCCATAGGAGACCTCAGTGCCGACCGAGCGCCGCGAAGCGAGCGCCACCACCTCGTCAGCCGGAAAGCCGCGCTCTTCCAATATGTTGAGCATTTCGCGCCCCACATTGCCTGTGGCGCCGGCGATCGCGATCTTGAAACCCATGATGCTTGTTCTCCTGTCCCTCTCCGCCTTTGCGTTTGATCCCGCCGGCCGCGGGCGTCTCCCAGCCGAAGCCGGGGAGAGAGCGGCAAGGCCAGAAGATCAGACCGTTTTGGCGGTCGTTTTCAGGTCCTGTTTGCCTTTGATGGAGCGAATGCGCATGGCCGCGCCTTCCGGCGCGTCGCCGGACAGAACGGTCGCATTAGGGGCCATGGAAAGGCCGTCCATCTGGTGCTCCCTGGCCGCCGCGAATTTGCGACGCGCCGTCAAGTCGATGCGCGGCTTTTACGCGGATTGGACGAAGAGTCAAACGAAACGATGCCGCAAGCTCCGCCGCCGCAGACTGTCGGGCCGACGGGCAGACATTTCGCCGGTCGGCCTGCCCGGCAGCTACTTCCCGATCGCATCGAGCTTGCGCTGCATGGCCGCGATCTGCTCGCGCAGATCCTTAAGATCATCCGCCGTCTCGCCGGATTTCGCCTCTTCCTTTTCACCGGAACGGGATGCACTCGCCGCGCCTCCGCTGTTTGCGGCGGCAAAGGGAGAGAACATGCGCATCGCGTGCTGGAAGAGCTCCACATTGCGCCTGGTCTGCTCCTCCATCGCCTTCATCGGCGTCAGCTTCATCATGTCCACCGGCGATTGGCCGAAAGCGGTCTTCATCTGCTCGCGGAACCGCTCCTGCTCGCGCGCGAAAGAGATCATGGACTGTTCGAGGAAGCTCGGCAGGATCATCTGCATCTGATCGCCATAGAAGGAGATCAATTGCCTGAGGAAGGAGATGGGCAGCATGTTCTGCCCCTCCTTGTTTTCCAGCTCGAAAATGATCTGCGTCAGGACGGAATGCGTGATGTCCTCCCCCGTCTTCGCGTCCTGGACGTTGAACTCCTCTCCTCTCTTGACCATCTCGGCCAAGTCTTCGAGCGTCACATAAGTGCTCGTGCCCGTATTGTATAAGCGTCTGTTGGCATATTTCTTGATGACCACCGGATCATCCTTCGCGGGCATTGCCATCCTCCTTGGTGTCCCGACGCGCCCCGCTGGCGCGTCCATGGCGTCATCGGTCAGGATATGCGCAAAAGGCAAGCAAATGAAAGGACTTTGTGCGGTGCGGAAAGTGCGGTGAGCGCGCGAGATACTCGCTCCTCCTGCTTTTTTCCGATTTGACTCCCTTATTGGAAAGGGCAACAAACATGGGAGGATAAGGAACACGCGTCCCAACATTCAACGGAGACGGATATGCCCTCCTCTGCCTCGATCGTCGTAGCAAGCGCCGCCCGCACCCCGGTGGGTTCCTTCAACGGCTCTTTCGCCGCCGTCCCTGCTCATGAACTTGGCATCGTCGCTGTCAAAGGCGCGCTGGAGCGCGCGAAGGTCGATCCTCGGGAAGTGGATGAGGTCATTCTCGGCCAGGTGCTGACGGCAGGCGAGGGGCAGAATCCGGCGAGGCAGGCGTCCATCGGCGCGGGCCTGCCGAAAGAAACGACCGCCTGGGGGCTGAACCAGGTCTGCGGCTCGGGCCTGAGAGCAATCGCCATCGGCATGCAGCAGATTGCGACCGGAGACGCCAGGATTATCGTCGCCGGCGGCCAGGAGTCCATGTCCATGTCGCCGCATTGCGCGCATCTGAGGGCCGGCGTGAAGATGGGCGACTACGCCATGATCGACACGATGATAAAAGACGGGCTGTGGGATGCCTTCAATGGCTACCATATGGGCGTGACGGCGGAGAACGTCGCCCGGCAATTCCAGATCACGCGCGAGGACCAGGACCGGTTCGCGCTCGCTTCTCAGAACAAGGCGGAGGCGGCACAGAAGGCGGGCAAGTTCAAGGACGAGATCGTGCCGGTGACGGTGAAGACGCGCAAGGGCGATATCGTCGTCGCCGACGACGAATATATCCGCCACGGCGCGACGATTGAGGCCATGCAGAAGCTGCGCCCGGCTTTCGACAAGGAGGGCACGGTGACGGCGGCAAGCGCATCCGGCATCAATGACGGCGCCGCGGCGGTCGTGCTGATGAGCGAGGCGGATGCCGAAAAGCGTGGCGTCAAACCC
>JBQCEL010000342.1:0-4831 GCA_051960255.1 Rhizobiaceae bacterium | reverse complement strand
CTCGATCAGATTGAGATAGGATGGCGAGATGCCGAGGCCGTTCGCCATGGCGGTCTGGGTCAGTCCGCGTTCCATTCGCGCGCGCCTTACACGCGGTCCGGCGAATATTTTTCTCTCCGCCATACATTTCCTCCGCCTGAGTTTTACAAACCGGTTGGCTTTACAAATTTGACAGATCGACAGAAATCCACAGTCAAACGCTTTACATATTTTCCGCTTTTTCCAGCCCATGAAGCGCTTTTCCGTAGCATTTTTTACGTGCCTGTAAAAGATCGGTCCATACCGCAGCCGATGCAGGGAGAAGCGCAATGACAGATTTTTACACTCTTCTAGACTCCTGCCCCAAGGGGCGGTTCGACGGCGTCGAACGCCCCTACTCGGTCGAGGATGTGCTGCGCCTGAGGGGCAGCGTCGCCTTCCGCTACAGCCTGGCGGAAATGGGCGCGGCCCGGCTCTGGCGACTGTTAGAGGAAGAACCGTTTATCAATGCGCTGGGCGCGCTTTCGGGCAACCAGGCGATGCAGATGGTCCGCGCCGGCCTGAAAGCCATCTATTTGTCAGGCTGGCAGGTCGCGGCCGACGCGAATACGGCGGGCGCCATGTATCCCGACCAGTCGCTCTATCCCGCGAATGCCGGTCCGGAACTCGCGCGCCGCATCAACCGTACGCTGCAACGCGCCGACCAGATCGAGACGGCGGAAGGAAAAGGCCTTTCCCTCGAGACGTGGTTCGCGCCGATCGTCGCCGATGCGGAAGCGGGCTTTGGCGGCCCGCTCAACGCTTTCGAGATCATGAAGGCCTATATCGAGGCGGGCGCAGCTGGCGTTCACTTCGAGGACCAGTTGGCGTCCGAGAAGAAATGCGGCCATCTCGGCGGCAAGGTCCTGATCCCGACCTCGGCCCATATCCGCAATCTCGTGGCGGCGCGGCTCGCCGCCGATGTCATGGGCGTTGCCACTCTGGTTATAGCGCGCACGGATGCCGAGGCCGCGAAACTCATCACCTCCGACATAGACGAACGCGACCGGCCCTTCGTGGATTATGACGCCGGCCGCACCAGCGAGGGATTCTATCGCGTCCGCAATGGGCTCGAACCGTGCATCGCGCGGGCCGTCGCCTATGCGCCTTTCGCCGATCTCATCTGGTGCGAAACGTCGAAGCCAGACCTCGTCCAGGCGCGCAAATTCGCCGACGGCGTGCACCGGCGCCATCCGGGCAAGATGCTCGCCTATAACTGCTCGCCCTCCTTCAACTGGAGGAAGAATCTCGACGAAGCGACCATCGCCCGCTTCCAGCGCGAACTCGGCGCGATGGGCTATAGATTCCAGTTCATTACGCTCGCCGGTTTCCATCAGCTGAATTACGGCATGTTCGACTTGGCGAAAAAATACCGCGAGAAGCAGATGGCGGCCTATTGCGCATTGCAGGACGCGGAATTCGCGGCCGAAGCGCGCGGGTACACCGCGACGAAGCATCAGCGCGAGATCGGCACCGGCTATTTCGACGCCGTTTCGCTCGCCATTACGGGCGGAACCTCCTCAACGACAGCCATGGCGGGCTCGACCGAACACGCGCAGTTCCGCACTGCCGCGGAATAGGAATGGTTTGACGCCGGTGGACATCCGTGCCGGCATTTGAAGCCAGAAACAGACCGGAAGGGCGGGTGAAAGCGACCCTTCCCTGACCAGAGAGGAACCAGAAATGACCACAAGGACGCGCGTCCGCGAGAGAGCGGAGGACCAGGCGCATTTCATGAATGAGGAGCAACAGGCCGCCATAAGAACGATGGCGAACGACCTTCACCGCCTCAACCAGTCCGTAATGAAAGCGGTCGAAGCTGGAATTTCGATCGAACTCGTCCGCTCAGCACGGCACCACGGCGGGAACGGCAATTGGGGCGATCTCATGATCCCGATTGTCGTCGCGCAGTCCAAGGCTGCCGCCTGACTACCGTTGCGGTCACAAATTTGTGACCTGCGCGGCAGGCCGAACCAGCCGCCAATTTCTCCGGTTTTGATGACGCTGCGGAAGCTTATCCACAAGCTTCCGCATCCGGAGCGGGGATTGCGTAAATTGCGGCGCAGGCCGTCAAGCTTATCTTAAGGGTGTGTTGTTATCTCTTTCAACCATACATTGAGACCAACCCTTATTGGTAAGCGATATGCCCGATGTCCTCAATTATCGTGAGTCCTTCAATTATTCTTGGCGTCGGGCGGCTCCGGAGGGCGCGCGTACGCCGGATCTGGGTCTGGTCCTTGTTCTCGGCGTCTCCCCCATCAACCGGGTCGTCGTCGGGCGCATCGTCGAGTGCGCCGGCCTGAAAGCAGTATGCGAGACCCCGCAGAACGCGCGGCGATCCCTGCTTGCCTGTCACCCCGGCACGGTCATTTTCGACTGCGGCGCCGATAATGGCGAGTGCGACGGCTTCGCCGCGGCCTTCGCGCAATTCCGCGCGCTTCATGGAGGCGCCCTGCCCCTCCTCATCACGCTTTTCCCCGCGGTTCTCCCGATCGGCCGCGCGCTGGCGGAATTTGCCGACGCGATCATATCGAAGCCGATCACGGTGGAAGGGCTGCAGCCCACCCTCGTCCGGCTTATCGAATCCGCCAGGTCCTGAGACATCCGTTTCAATTGCGTCTTGTCCGGTAACGCGATCCTCTTTCCGATTCTGGTTGGCGCCTGTCTTTTCAATCCTGTTGCAAAGCCGCTATAAAAGAGCGGCAAGAGACCTTCGGTGATTGATGGCTAGCGAAAAAAACCGGCCAGCGGGGCGTCCGGTTCGTGTGCGCACCCCTTCCTACGTCAAGAACAAACGCGGCGTCAGAAACTGGAAAGAGGCGCGCGAATGGCTCGAATGGCGGGGCATCGAGGATATCGAATGCATCACTCCCGATCAGGCGGGGGTCGCTCGCGGCAAGATGATGCCGTCGAACAAGCTCGTCTCCAACACCTCGCTTGCCCTCCCCTCGGCAGTGTTCATGGCGACGATCTCGGGAGGCTATCCGGAAGACGGAAACGGCTTTTCCTATCCGGAAGATGACGGCGACCTGAAGCTCTTGCCGGATCTCTCGACGCTTTCCGTCGTCCCATGGGAGGACGATCCGACCGCGCAGATCATCTGCGATCTCGTCCATCAGGACGGCCGCTCGGTGGAGTTCACGCCGCGCAACGTGCTGAAGAAGGTGCTCGCCGCCTATGACCACGCCGGCTACCGCGCCGTCGTCGCGCCCGAAATCGAATTCTATCTCGTCCGCAAGAACCCCGATCCGGACTACCCGCTGACCCCGCCGGTCGGCCGGTCGGGCAGGCCGATCGGCGGCGGCCAGGGCTATTCCATCGCCGGCGTCAACGAGTTCGACGAACTGATCGACGACATCTACCATTTCTCCGAAAGCCAGGGCCTCGAGATCGATACGCTGATCCATGAGGAGGGTGCGGGCCAGCTCGAAATCAATCTCAGGCACGGCGATCCGGTCGAGCTTGCCGACCAGGTTTTCCTGTTCAAGCGTACGATCCGCGAAGCGGCGCTGAAGCACGACACCTATGCGACGTTCATGGCGAAGCCGATCCAGGGCCAGCCCGGCTCGGCGATGCACATCCACCAGTCCGTGCTCGGCAAGAAGACCGGGCGCAACATCTTCACGGCGGAGGACGGCAGCGAGACGGACGCGTTCCACCATTTCATCGGCGGCATGCAGCGCCACGTCCCGCATGCGCTCGTCATGTTCGCGCCCTATGTCAATTCCTACCGCCGGCTGACGCAGGGCGCTTCGGCGCCCGTCAACGTGAAATGGGGCTACGACAACAGGACGACTGCCTTCAGGGTGCCGCGCTCCGATCCTTCCGCGCGCCGCGTCGAAAACCGCATCCCCTCTTCCGACGCCAATCCCTATCTCGCGCTGGCCGCCTCGCTCGCCTGCGGCCTTGTCGGCCTGATGCAAAGGACGCAACCCGACGCGCCGGTCGGCATCACCGTCAATGAGGACGAGATCGACCTGCCTCGCGGCCTCCTCGAAGCCGTCGCGCTTTTCGAGGAAGATTCCGCCCTGGCGGAGATATTGGGTCGGCCATTCGTATCGACCTACGCCGCCATCAAGCGCGCCGAGTTCGAGACGTTCATGGAAGTGATCAGTCCGTGGGAGCGGGAGTTTTTGTTGTTGAATGTGTGAGATGGTGAATGGTGAATGGTGAATGGTTGAGATGAATCGCGCCGCGGCCGCCGGTCAATGGTACTTCATTGGGACCATTCACCATTCACCATTCACCATTCACCAATGACTTCCCCGGGCCTCTCCTGGTACGAGACGACCGTCGAACGGCCGCACTATCCCCGACTCGACGGAGACCGGCGCGCCGACGTGGCCATTGTTGGCGGCGGCTATACCGGCCTTTCGGCGGCGTATCATCTGGCGAAGGCGGGCGTCGACGTCGTCCTGATCGAAGCGCACCGCCTCGGCGACGGCGCGTCGGGGAGGAATGGCGGGCAGCTCGGCACCGGCCAGCGCGCCTGGGCCGAGGAGTTGGAAGCCGAACTCGGCTTCACCCGCGCCAAGGCGCTGTTCGATCTTGCCGAGGAAGCGAAGGCGCATCTCTTTGAGTTCGTCGAAGCGAACGGGATCGAAATAGACTACCTGCCCGGCCAGCTCTCGGTCGTGCACAAGAGGCGTTATCTCGACAGCTACCGGCGGCATGCCTCAATCATGGCGGAGCGTTTCGGCTACCCGCATATCAGCTTCATGGATCGCCGGGAGACGGTGGAACGGCTCGGCTCGGAACGCTATTTCGGCGGCAGTCGCGACACAGGCACCGGTCATATCCATCCGATGAAGCT
>JBQCEL010000341.1:0-7760 GCA_051960255.1 Rhizobiaceae bacterium | reverse complement strand
ACTTCGTCGATCGAAACGGTTCGCCTCAGCGGCGAGTTGCGCTGCTGATAGGCGAACATGTGCCGCGCATCCGATATGCCGGCGCCGGCGAGCGTACGCACCGGACCGGCGGAAATCCCGTTGATCCTTATGCCACGCGGCCCGTAATCATTGGCAAGATAGCGGACGCTCGCTTCGAGCGCCGCCTTGGCGACGCCCATGACGTTGTAGTTCGGCATGACGCGCACCGACCCGGCATAAGTCAGCGTGACCATTGCGCCCGGCCCGCGCATCAGCGCCGCGGCATGCCGCGCCACTTCCGTGAAGGAGTAGCAGGAGATCACCATGGTGCGGATGAAGTTTTCCCGGCTCGTGTCGGCATAGAGCCCCTTCAACTCATTTTTATCCGAGAAGCCGATCGCATGGACGAGGAAATCGATGCCGTCCCATGCCGCTTGCAACTCCCGGAAAACGGCCGCCACCGAGGCGCTGTCCTCGACATCGCAGGGCAGCACCAGCCTGGCGCCGAGCTTCTCCGCAAGCGGCTTGACGCGACGCCCGAAGGCATCGCCCTGATAGGTGAGGGCGAGTTCCGCGCCATTCGCCGCGAGCCGCTGGGCGATACCCCATGCGATCGAGTGATCGTTGGCGACACCCATGACGAGGCCGCGCTTTCCCTTCATAAGTTCGCTCATACACATGTCCCCTGAGGCGCGAGGGCCTCCCCGGCATGATCTCCGCTTCTCCTCCATGCGGAAATCGCGCAGACGCACCTGGAGTGCGAAAATTGCTGAAACCGCTTCTAGGCCCGATAGCGCCGGAAAACGAGAGTTGCGTTCGTCCCCCCGAAACCGAACGAATTGGACAGAACCGTGTCGATCTTCGCCTCGTTGATCCGCTCGAGAACCACTGGCATTCCTTCGAATTCCGGATCGAGCTTTGCTATATGCGCGCTTTTGCCGATGAACCCGCCCTGCATCATCAATAGGGAGTAGATCGATTCATGCACGCCCGCGGCGCCTAGCGAATGGCCGGTGAGCGATTTCGTCGACGTGATGTAGGGCAGCCTTTCCCCGAACACCTCGCGGATCGCGCTCATCTCGCGCGAATCGCCGACCGGCGTCGACGTTCCATGCGTGTTGATGTAGTCGACCGGCTCAGAAACCGTCGTCAGCGCTTGCCGCATGCAGCGCACCGCTCCCTCGCCGGAGGGCGCGACCATGTCGTAGCCGTCCGATGTCGCACCGTAGCCGATGATCTCGGCATAGATCTTGGCGCCGCGCGCCTTCGCGGCCTCGAGTTCCTCGAGCACCAGCACGCCGGCGCCGCCGGCAATGACGAAACCGTCGCGGTCGATGTCATAGGCGCGCGAAGCTTCGGACGGCCGGTCATTGAATTTGCTCGACATTGCGCCCATCGCGTCAAACAGGTTGGACATGGTCCAGTCGAGTTCCTCGTGGCCACCCGCGAATATCCTGTCCTGCTTGCCGAACTGGATCAGTTCATAGGCATTGCCGATGCAGTGCGCCGAGGTCGAGCAGGCTGAGGTGATGGAATAGTTCACGCCATGGATCTTGAACCATGTGGCGAGCGTGGCAGACGCCGTCGACGACATCGCTTTCGGAACGGCGAAGGGACCGATCCGCTTCGGGCTGTTGTTCTGCCGGGTCGTATCCGCGGCCGCCACGATGGTGCTGGTCGACGGACCGCCGGAACCCATGATGATGCCCGTGCGATCGTTGGAGATTTCCGTTTCTTCCAGGCCGGCGTCGCTGATCGCCTGCAGCATGGCGACATGGTTCCAGGCGCCGCCCTTCGACAGGAAGCGCATGGCGCGGCGATCGACCATGTCTGTTGGGTCGAGCGTCGGCTTGGCCCATACCTGGCAGCGGAATCCGTGCTCGGCGAACTCTTCCGAAAAGCTTATGCCCGAGCGCGCATCATAGAGCGACGTCTGGACCTCCTGCGCATTGTTGCCGATCGAGGACACGATCCCCATGCCGGTGACAACCACCCGTCTCATCACGTGCTCCCTTGTCGGTCGGACCGGTAATTCTAGGCCGCATCCTGCTTGGCAAGCCCAACCCTCAGGTCGGTCGCTTTATATATGGGGTCGCCATCCGCCTTGAGCCAGCCGTCGCCGATGCCGAGCACCAGCCTGCCGCGCATAACGCGCTTGAAGTCGACCCCGTATTCGACCTTCTTTATCTCCGGCGTCACCATGCCCTTGAACTTCACCTCTCCTGTCGAGAGCGCCATACCCTTGCCGGGCTCGCCGAGCCAGCCGAGGAAAAAGCCCGTCATCTGCCAGAGCGCATCGAGGCCGAGACAGCCTGGCATGACGGGATTGCCAATGAAGTGGCAGGCGAAGAACCAGAGATCGGGCTTGATGTCGAGTTCGGCGCGGACGAACCCCTTGTCGAACTCGCCGCCTGTTTCGCTGATTTCCGTGATGCGGTCGAACATCAGCATCGGCGGGGCCGGCAACTGGGCGTTGCCAGGCCCGAACAGTTCCCCGCGGGCACAAGCCAGCAGGTCTTCATAGTCGTAGCTGGACTTGGCGCCCGGTATCATGCTGCTCCGATCCAATGGCCCGTCGAATGTGATGCCATGCGGTTCCCCTATCACAGTCTGTTTGCAGGAGGAAATGCCGATTGCGCTTATCGTGCGATAGCTTGGCGGTCAATGTGCCGCTCTTGATCCTTGCGCGCGTACGGAATATATCGAGTGAAATTGTCCGGATTTAGGGTTTGCCACTTTGATCCGGTATAAATTATCGGCATCGCTCACGAAGGCAAGAGGCCGGAGAGGCCATGGACACGAACACGCGCGTTGTTATTGAAAATGCTGAGGAGAGGGTCCGCCATGTCGGCTTGAGGCCGACGCGGCAGAGGATCGCTCTGGCCCGGCTCCTTTTTGCCCAGGGCGACCGGCATCTTTCCGCCGAGGATCTGCATGAGGAGGCCGAGGCTGCGGGCGTGCCGGTCTCGCTGGCGACGGTCTACAATACGCTGCACCAGTTCACCGATGCCGGATTGCTGCGCTCGCTGGCCGTCGAGGGATCGAAGACCTACTTCGACACCAACACGTCGGATCACCACCATTTCTTCATCGAGGACGAAAACAGACTCGTCGATATCGATGCCGTTGATGGGCCGGTTTCGGTTCTTAACCTGCCGGAGCCCCCGGAAGGCATGGAAATCGTGAACGTCGACATCGTCGTTAGGGTCCGCGCCAGGAAGGCGTAGCGCTTGCGCTGCGAAGAGTTGGCTCCTACCTGCAAGGTGAGAAGCCGCCTTTACGGTTTCACTCCTTGTAGAGTTCGCCAGGATAGGCGCCCCAGACCAGATTCTGGTTGATCCAGCCGCGGTGGCCGGAAAAGCTCATTTCGCACCAGGCGCCGTTGCAGGATCGGATTTGCCCGATGATGCCGGGTTGAAGGAACGCCACGGCGTGCGCATCCTTGCTGGGGTCTGCCCTCAGCGGGATTTCCACGCTCTTTCCCTTCTGCCAGGGCGTGATGATGCCCGTACGGCGGCCTGAAAGAAGGATCTTGTTCACCCAGCCTTCCGTGCCGTCCGAATCGCGGATCTTCCGCCAGGTGTCATATTCCTGCAGGATTTCGACCGGCAGCCCTTCCTTCATGTAGAGCCACTCGACCGGATAGGAGGTCGACGGCCCGACCCGTACGTTCACCCGGTCCGCCTTGAGGCTGACAAAGCGCGGCAGCGGCAATCCGCTTGGGCCGATGGTTACGCCGGGCGGGGGCGCCGCTGAAGCGCCGCCATGCATGGTTCGGATGGCCGGCACGGCAAAGACGGCGCCCAGAAGCGTCACGTACAAAACCCTGCGGAAAAAGACAGAAACAGACAATTTTCGTTTCCCCGGAGCGCGGACGCTGGCGCGAGCTCACCTCATGCGCCCTTTTTCTTTGTCACGGCGGGCTCGTCTTGTTAGAGAGGAAAGCGGGCCCGAAACACGTTTCAAAGTGTCGCTTATCTTGGTTAAAGAGGTCTCAACGGGACCCGGATTCGAGGAAACTATGGCCGCCAGGAAGAAGCCCGTTGTGGTCATCATGCGCAAACTTCCGGACGCGATCGAAACGCGGATGCGCGAACTTTTTGATGCGCGCCTCAACCTTGATGACCGGCCGATGAGCCAGTCCGACCTCGTCAAGGCGGTCGGCGAGGCCGATGTGATCGTGCCGACGGTGACGGATCGCATTGATGCCGCCGTGATCGCGCAGGCCGGCCCCGATCTCAAACTGATCGCGAATTTCGGCAATGGCGTGAACAACATCGACGTTGCCGCCGCCGCCCAGAAAGGCATCGTCGTCACCAATACGCCAAACGTGCTGACCGAGGACACGGCCGACATGACGATGGCGCTGATCCTCGCCGTGCCCCGGCGGCTGACCGAGGGCGCGGGCATTTTGCTCGAGGGTGATGGCAAATGGGCGGGCTGGTCCCCGACCTGGATGCTCGGGCGCCGCATCTGGGGCAAGCGCCTCGGCATCGTCGGCATGGGCCGCATCGGCACCGCGGTCGCCCGGCGCGCCAAGGCCTTCGGCCTGTCCATTCACTATCACAACAGGCATCGCGTCGCGCCTGCGCTCGAGGACGATCTCGAGGCGACCTATTGGGAAAGCCTCGATCAGATGCTGGCCAGGATGGATATCATCTCGATCAACTGTCCTTCGACACCGGCGACGTTTCACCTGCTATCGGCGCGCCGCCTCGCGCTGATGCAGCCGACGGCCTATATCGTCAACACCGCACGCGGCGAAATCATCGACGAGGACGCGTTGGCGCAACTGATCCAGGACGGAAAGCTGGCGGGCGCCGCGCTCGATGTGTTCGAGAAGGAGCCGGCGGTCAATCCGCGCCTGTTGAAACTGGCCGCCAAGGGCAAGGTGGTCCTCCTGCCGCATATGGGATCGGCGACGATCGAGGGGCGGACCGATATGGGTGAAAAGGTGATCATCAACATCCGCGCCTTTTTCGACGGTCATCGCCCGCCCGATCGGGTCTTGCCGAACAAGGTTTGATCGTTGCTCTCTACCGGACCTTCGCCCCGTAGCTTATGGTCTCGAACCGCGCTCCGAGTGCGTCATACATCAAAAGGCGGCCGATCAGCGGCTCCCCGATATCCGCGATGAGCTTGACGATCTCCATCGCCATGAGGGTGCCCATCACGCCGGTCAGCGCCCCCAATATGCCGGCCTCGGCGCAGCTCGGCACCAGCCCTTCCGGCGGCTCTTCCGGGAAGAGATCCCGGTAGGATGGATTCGGCCGGCCATCCTTCGCCGTTTCATAAGGCTTGAGCACCGTGAGCGTCCCGTCGAAACGGCCGACCGCAGCCGTCACCAGCGGCCGCTTTATGATCGCGCACGCATCGGCCACAGCAAAGCGCGTGGCGAAATTATCGGCGCCGTCTGCAACGACATCGTAGGAGGCAAGGATACTTTCGGCATTGCCCGCGTCGAGGCGCAGCGCATGTTCCTCGACCATGACATGCGGATTGATGCGCCGGATCGCCCGCGCCGCGCTGTCAACCTTCTTTTCTCCCAGGGATTGCGTGTCGTGGATGACCTGCCGCTGGAGGTTGGAGAGCGAAACGATATCGTCGTCGATGATGCCGATCGCGCCGACGCCGGCGGCCGCCAGATAGGCGAGGAGAGGCGCGCCAAGCCCACCGGCGCCGACAACCAGAACGCGCGCCCGCTTCAGGCGTTGCTGTCCCGGGCCGCCGATTTCCGGCAGCACGATGTGGCGAGCGTAGCGTTCGAGTTCTTCCGTCGAAAGGAGAGGTGATTGCTGGTCCATGGCTGGAACATAGTGACCCTTGGGCCGGCTGTCATGTTCCGGTGATCGTGCCGCCGGCGACGGCGAGAAATTGCGCTCTTCCTTCGAGCGCGGAAAAGAGCGACGGCTCCGTTCCGGTCATGAAGGCCTGGCAGTTCAGCTCGTCGAGAATGGCGAAAAGCGCTTTCCTCCGCTGCCGGTCGAGATGCGCGGCGATCTCATCGAGAAGCAGAATGGGCGCCATTCCCGCCAGTTCGCCAGTAAGCCGCGCATGGGCGAGCACGAGCCCGACCAGAAGCGCTTTCTGCTCGCCTGTGGAACAGAGTTCGGCGGGCATATCCTTCGGCCGGTGGCGCACGATCAGGTCGGAGCGGTGTGGCCCTTCCAGTGTCCGGCCGGCCGCGCGGTCTCTTGCGCGCCCGTCCCGCAACGCCTTCCGCAGCCGCTCTTCCAGATCGACGGCGGGCATCTCGCCGATCCCCTCCTCGATCGGGCTGGCAATCGCGATATTCGATTTCGGAAACGGACTGTCGGAGGGCAGGCGTTCGATCATCTCCCGCAACAGTTTCACCAGTTCCGCGCGCGCTGCGGCGATCGCGATCCCGGTTTCCGCCATCTGCGTCTCGATGGCATCCAGCCAGCTTCCGTCCGGCCGCTCCTCCTGCAGCAAGCGATTGCGCCCGCGCATCGCCTTCTCATAGTCGAGGGCGCGCTTTCCATGCGCCGGATCAATCGCCAGCACCAGCCGGTCGAGGAAGCGGCGACGGTCGCCGGCGGGACCGGTGAAAAGCGCGTCCATGGCGGGCGTGAGCCAGACGACGCGCAGCCATTCCAGCATATCCTCGGCCGATTTCGCCGGCGCCCCGTTGATGCGGACTCGACGTCCTCCCTCCGGGCCGCCGGGCTGCCCCATCGTGCCCGTGCCGATCTCGCACTCCCCCTGCGGGCCGTCGATGGCGGTATGGATGGCGAAGCCGTCCCGCGTTCCGTTGCTGGCGATTTCGCCATAGCTCGCGCGCCGCAAACCGCGTCCGGGGCTGAGCAGCGAAACAGCCTCCAGGAGATTGGTCTTCCCGGCCCCATTGTCGCCGGTCAGAACGATCGCGGCGGGTCCGAGATCGACGGAAAGGACCCGGTAATTGCGGAAATTGATCAGCGAAAGCCGGCGAAGATGGACCCGCGGCGGCGCGCCTCTGTCCTTCGCCTCATTCTCCGCCACGGCCTTCCCTTTATATTGGCCCCGCTTTCATGAACCGGCTGTGCGGCTTCGTCGCCGCACACGCCGAAAGCCTGTATCCGGCCGATTAGACGCGCATCGGCATCAGCACATAGAGCGTGTTCTGGTCGGCGATGTCGCGGATGAGCGTCGGAGAGCCGGCATCCGCTAGCATGAATTCCACCTGCTCGCCGGAAAGCTGCGCCGCCACATCGAGCAGGTATTTGGCATTGAAGCCGATGTCGATCGCGTCGGCATCGTAATCCGCAACCAGTTCCTCGGTGGCGCTGCCGGAATCGGGGTTGTTGACCGTCAATGTCAGTTGCCCGTCGGCGATCGACATCTTCACCGCCCGTCCGCGTTCGGAGGAAATGGTGGAGACGCGATCGACCGCGGAAGAGAAGCTCTGCCGGTCGAGCACGAGTTTCTTGTCGTTGCCGGTCGGTATGACGCGCTGATAATCGGGGAAGGTCCCGTCGATGAGCTTCGAGGTCAGCACCACGCTGCCGATCGTAACGCGGATTTTGGTGTCGGAAAGCTCGGTCGTGACCTTCACGTCGGGATCATCGACGAGTTTCTGCAACTCGGTGACGGTCTTGCGCGGAATGATGATGCCGGGCATCCCTTCCGAGCCTGCCGGCGCCTCGCTCTCGGCGCGCGCGAGGCGCTGGCCGTCGGGCGCGCCCCCGCTCAACATGAGATTGGGGGCTGGGGCGAGCCCCTAAACAGATAATACGGTGATATATTATATGGTCTCGTAA
>JBQCEL010000340.1:0-2289 GCA_051960255.1 Rhizobiaceae bacterium | reverse complement strand
GCGCCCTTCGGCGACCTGCGTCGGCGTGACGTTGGAAAGGCCGATGTGTTTCACCAATCCCTGCCGCTGCAGATCGGCGAGCACGGTCAGCGGCGCTTCGAGCGAGCCTTCGGCCGGCCCGTGCACGTCGAACATGCTGCGCAGATTGACCACTTCGATGACGTCGAGGCCGAGATTGCGCAGATTGTCGTGCACGGCCTGGGTGAGTTCCTCGCGCGAGAAAGCGGGCAGCCAGCAGCCCTTCTCGTCGCGCTTCGCGCTGATCTTGGTGACGATGACGAGATCGTCGGGATAGGGGTAGAGCGCCTCGCGGATGATCTGGTTGGTAATATGCGGGCCGTAGAAATCGCTGGTGTCGATATGGTTGACGCCGGAGGCGACCGCCTCGCGCAGCACGGCCAAGGCCGCGTCATGATCCCTGGGCGGGCCGAAGACTCCCTTCCCCGCCAGTTGCATGGCGCCATAACCGAGGCGCGTCACTGTGCGATCGCTGAGCCGATACGTGCCGGATTTGTCGATGTTGGGCATGATTGTTCTCCTTGCTGTCCGGACCGGAAGATAAGCTCTGGCGATCCCAAAATAATCCCGTACAATCCGTACGAGCTGTACGGATTTATGGACAATGAAGCCGGATCTTGCCGATTTGAATGCCTTCGTCGCGGTGGCGCGGGCGGGCGGCTTTCGCGACGGGGCGCGCGAAAGCGGCCGCAGCGCATCGGGACTGAGCGAGGCGGTCAGGCGGCTGGAGGCGGCGCTTGGCGTCAGGCTCCTCAACCGAACGACACGCTCTGTCGCGCCGACGGAGGCCGGCAGCCGGCTTCTCGAACGGCTCGCGCCGGCGCTGACGGAGGTCGAAGCGGCGCTCGACGTG
The DNA here is from genome assembly GCA_051960255.1 of Rhizobiaceae bacterium. Lineage (GTDB taxonomy): Bacteria > Pseudomonadota > Alphaproteobacteria > Rhizobiales > Rhizobiaceae > Mesorhizobium_L. The sequence continues at coordinate 1,418 of JBQCEL010000340.1, read as the reverse complement.
GTCAACGCCTTTCGCGACCGGCCGGCGGGCACGCTGAAGCTCAACGTGCCGGTGAGCGCGGCGCGGCTCGTGCTGCCGAAGATCGTGCCGCCTTTTCTCGCCGCCTATCCCGATATAAGGCTCGAAATGATCACCGAGGAAAACTTCGTCGACGTGTTGGCTTCCGGCTGCGACGCGGGCATACGCTATGGCGAGCGGCTGGAGCAGGACATGATCGCCGTGCCGATCGGGCCGCGCGTGCAGTGCTTCGCCGCAGCGGCTTCACCCGCCTATCTCGACCTCCATGGCCGGCCGCAGCACCCGCGCGATCTTCTCGCCCATGCCTGCCTGCGCGGCCGCTTTGCTAGCGGGTTGACGCCGCTCTGGGAGTTCGAGCGTGATGGCGAGGTGGTGGAAGTCGATCCGAAGGGGCCACTCATCGTTCGCATGGGCGGCGGCACCGATCTCGCCGTCGATGCGGCGATTGCCGGCAGCGGCATCGTCTATCATTTCGAGGAATGGCTGGCGCCGCATTTCGCCAGCGGCGCGCTCGAGCCGGTACTGAAAGATTGGTGGCAGGATTTCGACGGACCCTATCTCTATTTTCCCGGCCGCCGGCTCGTCCCGGCGCCGCTCCGGGCCTTTATCGATTTCGTGAAGGCCTTGCGGGCATAGATCGCTGTCGGGCGAAGATCAGTCCTGCATCCTGTCGCCGTTGACAAGCGCCAGGATAAGTTGATGGACGTTGCCGCCCTGCCCCATCTCGACACGGTCGAAATCGCGGCTTTTCCGGCGCTGCTCCTGCGAAAGCGCCGAAAGCCGCTTCGTCAACTCAGCATGGACCTTGCGGCATTTCGGATCATCGGGCATCGAAAGGCCGAGCGAAGCGGCTTGGATCTTCCGCACCATATCGGTGATGATGTCGCCATGCACCTTCTCATGCGCGCGGATGCCGGCGATGAATGTGTCCCAGAGCTTCTGGGTCAGCGGCGGAAGCAAATCGGCCGGGTTTGGCAGGCGCGTGATGATGGTGAGATGCGGCTTGGCCGAGGCCAGCCGGCAGCCGCCATTCTCGTTCACATAATTGCGCGACCAGGTGAGTTTGAAGGTGGTGGTGGCGATGGCGCGCCCGGAACCGGCCCGCGGCCCATGCTCGCCGATCGAACGGTAAAGCTCGATGCCCGATTTCCCATGGATTGCATAGGGCTCGATCCTGTCGGTCGCCCGCACATCATCGGCCAGCGCCGTATGCGGCAGCCAGGGCAAGAGGAGCAAAACTGTCGCGAGCGCTTTCTTCACGTCATCTCCGGCGGGGATGTGATGCCAAGTGCAATTTCGATACAAGATGGCGCTCCTTCCGTCATCCGTCTGCGGGAATTATCGCCGCGCATGTAGCAATCACCACTGGCCGTTCGTCGTTCTCTTGAAAGAGCCGGGGC
>JBQCEL010000339.1:0-24921 GCA_051960255.1 Rhizobiaceae bacterium | reverse complement strand
CGGTCGGCCGCGCCGCGCGAAACCTCGTGCAGGAAGATGACGTCGCCCTCCCACTCTTTCACCCGCATCGTCACGTTGTGAAGGCGCGGCAGCTTTTCGGCGAGCGCCGTCATTTCATGAAAATGCGTGGCGAAGATCGCCCGGCAGCCATTCTTTTCGTGCAGATATTCGACCGCGGCCCAGGCGATCGACAATCCGTCGAAGGTCGCCGTCCCGCGCCCGATCTCGTCGAGGATGACGAGCGCGCGTTCGCCGGCCTGGTTGAGAATGGCCGCCGTCTCGACCATCTCCACCATGAAGGTCGATCGCCCGCGCGCCAGGTCGTCCGACGCTCCGACGCGGCTGAAAAGCCGGTCGACCACGCCGACATGCGCGCTTCGGGCGGGCACGAAAGAGCCCATCTGCGCCAGCACGGCGATAAGCGCGTTCTGCCGCAGGAAGGTCGATTTGCCGCCCATGTTTGGGCCCGTGAGCAGCCAGATCGCGCCGCGCTTGCCGCCCTCTTCGGGAGAGAGATCACAATCATTAGCCACGAAAGGATCGCCCGCTTGCCGCTTCAGCGCCTGTTCGACGACGGGATGGCGTCCGCCTTCTATCTCGAAGGCGAGGCTGTGATCGATCTTCGGCCGGCAGAAATTCTCCGCTTCCGCAAGTATTGCCAGCGCCGCCGAAACATCGAGAATGGCGACCGCCTGCGCGCCGGCGCGGATCGCGTCGGCATTCTTCACCGCCTCCGCGGTAAGCCGGTCAAAGACGGCAAGCTCGATGGAAAGCGCCCGGTCGGCCGCATTGGCGATCCTGGTTTCCAGATCGGCAAGCTCCGTGGTGGTGAAGCGCATGGCGTTCGCCATCGTCTGGCGGTGGATGAAGCGGGCGCGTTGGGAGTCGCTGCCGGTCATCGCCGCCTGATGGTTCGCCGTGACCTCGATATAGTAGCCGAGCACGTTGTTGTGGCGGATCTTGAGCGAGCGGATGCCGGTTTCCTCGGCCAGATCGCGCTCCATGCCGGCGATGACGCGCCGCGACTGGTCGCGCAGCGCCCGCATCTCATCGAGTTCGCCGTCATAGCCCGATCGCGTGAAGCCGCCGTCCCGCTTGAGGAGCGGCAGATCGTCGGCGAGCGCCTGGTCGAGATGGCCGGCAAAATCCTTGGGCATGGCCCGGAGCGCCTCGCGAGCCATGGCGAGTTCTTGAGGAAGATTGGCCTTGTCGAGAAGCGCCGCGATATCGCGGGCCGCCGCGAGCCCCGTCGCCAGCGCGCCGAGGTCGCGTGGTCCGCCACGGTTCAGCGCCAGACGCGACAGCGCGCGCGGCATATCCGGAACGCCCTTCAGCGCCGCCCTCAACGCCTCGCAAAGGGCCGGTTCGGCGATCAGGTGGGAAATAGAATCAAGCCGTTCCCCGATCGCCGCCGGGTCGACCAGCGGCGCCATTAGCCGTTCGCAGAGAAGCCTGGCCCCGGCCCCGGTGACGGTCCGGTCCATGGCCTTCAGAAGGCTTCCCTCGCGGCTGCCCGAAAGGGTCCGGACGAGTTCCAGATTGGCTCGCGTCGCCGGGTCGATGAAGAGCGTCTCTCCTGCCGCTTCCCGCTGTGGCCGCCCCAGTGGCGGCCTTTCCGCTTTCTGCGTCTTTTCGATATAGGCGATGGCGCCTGCCAGCGCGGAAAGCTCGGCGCGGCTGAACTGGCCGAACCCATCGGCCGTCGCCACGCCGAAATAACGGGCGATGCGATCCTCGGCATTGGCCGAGTCGAACAGCACGGCGGGTTGCGGATTCGCCACGCGGCCGAGCGCATCGAAGACGGGGCGCAGGATAGAATCGTGAAAGACCGGATCGGCGACGACGAGTTCGCGCGGATCGACGCGCAAAATATCGGCGAAAAGCCTTTCGGCCGAAGTTTCCGATACGCGGAAAGCGCCGGTGGAGATATCGATCCAGGCGAGCGCCAGGCTGCCCGCGTCCACAGCGCTGCCGTCGCGCAAAGAGCCGCTCGCCTTCACCCTGCCGACAGACATCAGGAAATTGGATTCCGACGGCGCCAGCAGCTTCTCTTCCGTGATGGTGCCGGGCGTGACGAGCCGGATGACATCGCGGCGAACGACCGATTTCGAGCCGCGCTTCTTCGCTTCGGCCGGATCCTCGATCTGTTCGCACACCGCCACGCGGTGGCCAAGCGCAATCAGCTTCTGCAGATAGTCGTCGGCGGCATGCACCGGCACGCCACACATCGGGATATCCTCGCCCTGATGCTTTCCCCGCTTCGTCAGCGCGATGCCGAGCGCTCGGCTGGCGACCTCGGCGTCGCCGAAGAACATTTCGTAGAAATCGCCCATGCGATAGAAAAGCAGCGAATCGGGGTTCGCCGCCTTTATCTCGATATATTGCTCCATCATCGGCGTCGCGCCGGCCGTGGGGAGCGGCGTCGCGGCTGTGGTCATATTGCGGGCCATGCTCTCGTCGTTCATGGCGAAAGACCTTTTCGATTGACAGAGGCTTTCCTGATTGGCGATTCCGGCCACGAAAGTGTAGCCTTATTAGCGTTGCTCCACAAAGAAGAGCGGGAAAAGCTCGGGAGGGTATGTTGGACGACAGGACGACCGCGAAGAACGCCGAAGGCGGCAGACCGTCGGTAAGCGACCAGGAGGCCCTTGATTTTCACGCCTCCGGCCGGCCCGGAAAGCTAGAGATCAACGCGACCAAGCCGATGGCGACCCAGCGCGACCTGTCGCTCGCCTATTCGCCGGGTGTCGCCGTGCCTGTCCGCGCGATTGCCGAAGAACCAAGCCGCGCTTTCGATTACACGACGCGCGGCAATGTCGTTGCCGTCATTTCGAATGGTACGGCCATCCTTGGTCTCGGCAATCTGGGCGCGCTCGCTTCCAAGCCGGTGATGGAAGGCAAGGCCGTCCTCTTCAAGCGCTTCGCCGACGTCGATTCGATCGACCTTGAGGTGGACACGCAGGACGTGGATGAATTCATCAATTGCGTCCGCTATCTCGGCCCGTCCTTCGGCGGGATCAATTTGGAAGACATCAAGGCGCCGGACTGTTTTATCATCGAGCAGCGCCTGCGCGAATTGATGGACATTCCCGTTTTTCACGACGACCAGCACGGCACCGCCATCATCGCCGCGGCGGGTCTCATCAATGCGCTCGACCTCACCGGCCGCGACATGAAGACGACGAAGCTCGTCTGCAACGGCGCGGGCTCGGCCGGCATCGCCTGCATCGAACTCCTGAAGGCCATGGGCTTTCCGCATGACAACATCATTTTGTGCGACACGAAGGGCGTCGTTTACCAAGGCCGTACCGAGGGCATGAACCAGTGGAAGTCGGCGCATGCCGTGAACACCGAAGCCCGCACGCTTGCCGATGCCGTAGCGGGCAGCGATGTCTTCTTCGGGCTCTCCGCCAAGGGCGCGCTGACGCCGGACATGGTGCGCTCCATGGCGAAGGACCCGATCATCTTCGCCATGGCCAATCCGGATCCGGAGATCACGCCCGAAGAGGTAGCCGCCATCCGCTCGGACGCCATCATGGCGACGGGGCGGTCCGATTATCCGAACCAGGTGAACAACGTCCTCGGCTTCCCCTATATTTTCCGCGGCGCGCTCGATGTCCGCGCGACGATGATCAATGAGGCGATGAAACTCGCTGCCGCGGAGGCGCTTGCGGCGCTGGCGCGCGAGGACGTTCCGGACGAAGTGGCCGCGGCCTATCAGGGTACGCGGCCGCGATATGGCGCGAACTATATCATCCCCGTCCCCTTTGATCCGCGCCTGATCTCGTCGATCCCGCTTGCGGTGGCGAAGGCGGCGATCGATTCGGGCGTCGCACGGCGGCCCATCCTCAATTTCGAAAAATATGCGCAGCAGCTTTCCGCGCGCCGCGATCCGATGGCCTCGACGCTCCAGCGTATCTATGACCGGGTGCGCCGCCAGCCGAAGCGCGTCGTTTTCGCCGAGGGCGAGGAAGAGCAGGTGATGCGCGCAGCCGTCTCCTACGTGAACCAGAAGCTTGGCACGGCGATCCTCGTCGGCCGCGACGACGTGATCCGCGAAAACGCTCGTGACGCCGGGGTCGAGATCGACCGCCCCGGGCTGGAGATCATCAACGCGCGCCTGTCGCGCCGCAACGGCGTCTATACCGATTATCTCTATGAGCGTTTGCAGCGGCGGGGTTTTCTCTTCCGCGATTGCCAGCGCCTCATCAACAACGACCGCAACCACTTCGCCGCCTGCATGGTGGCATTGGGCGATGCCGACGCGATGGTTTCCGGCCTGACGCGCAATTATTCCGACGTGCTCGATGACATCTGCCGCGTGGTCGACGCGAGGCCGGGGCATCGTATGATTGGCGTTTCCATCGTGCTCGCGCGCGGCCGCACCGTGCTGGTCGCGGATACCGCCGTGCACGACATGCCCGATGCCGAGGAAATCGCCAACATCGCCGAGGAAGCGGCGGGCTTCGCGCGCCGCATGGGCTATGAACCCCGCGTCGCCATGCTCGCCTATTCCACCTTCGGTAATCCGCCCGCCGAGCGTTCGGATCGTATCCAGGAGGCGGTGAAGCTACTCGATCGGCGACGCGTCGATTTCGAATATGACGGCGAGATGGCGGCGGATGTCGCGCTCGACCCGAAGCTGATGCGGCAATATCCCTTCTGCCGGCTGTCCGGACCGGCGAACGTCCTGGTCATGCCCGCCTACCACTCGGCGTCGATCGCGACGAAAATGCTGCAGGAACTCGGCGGTTCGACCGTCATCGGCCCGCTTCTGGTCGGCCTCAACAAGCCTGTCCAGATCGTCTCGATGAACGCCAAGGATAGCGACATCGTCAATATGGCCGCCATCGCCGCCTATCATGCGGGTTCGTGAAGAAAGCGGAATTGGAATCGCCGCATTTCAGCGCGTCTTGGCGGCAGCGTCGCACATTAAATTTTTGAAAGCCACGAAACCGACACCGTTTTGGCCATTTTGCCATGCCATCTGAACGGGAAGCCGGATGCAGCCGGTGCAAGGGACGAATCGGTATTCAGGAGAGATGATCGTGTCGATCTTTGCAAACAAGGATGTGGCGGAGAGGCCGCAGCGCGGAAGTTTTCGATCTATGGGAATTGCCGCAGTGACGGCTCTGGCCGTCGGCGGCGCGATGATGGCTGCGACGGCCCCCGCGGAAGCGCATTACTGGCATCATCATGATGGCGGCGCTGTTGCGGCCGGCATCCTGGGCGGCCTTGCGGTCGGTGCGGTCGTAGGCTCTGCCTTGGCAGCCCCGCCGCCCGTGGTCTATGAGGAGCCGGTCTATCCCGTCTATGGCCCTCGCTATGTCGAGCGCGACTATCCCGCATGCGAGAACTTCCGCCGCGTCGATTGGCGTCGCCATGTGTGGATCGATGATTTCGGACGGGCGCATCCCTGCGACTGAGTTTTATCCCCGTGAGTCGGCGGCGCGGATTTTAGCGCCGCCATTTGATGCGAGGAAATATTCACGGCGGCGACATTGCCGTTCCGTTACTCCTCCTCGACGACCCTGAGCCGCAACTGGCCCGTCTTTGAACTCGCCGTTCCCTGGCTCTGCGGAATGTGCGCGTTCTCGCCCTTGCCGTCACCCTCGCCGCTATCGCTTACTTCAAGCGCCCCGATCTTCTCGCCGCGCTTGGTGATCTTTTCGGTCGAGGTCAGGATCTGCTCGATATCCTTCTGGGTGAGCGAGAAATGGCCTTGAAGCTTGCGCACGCGGTCGTCGAGCCTGTTGACGTCTTCCATCATCCGCAGCACCTCGCCCTGGATGAGATGCGCCTGTTCGCGCATACGTGCGTCCTTCAGGACCGACTGGATCACCTGGATCGACAGCATCAGAAGCGACGGCGAGACAATCACCACGCGCGCGCGGTGCGCGCGCTGGACGAGCGGCTCGAAATTCTCGTGGATTTCGGCGAAGATCGATTCCGAGGGCACGAACATGAACGCCGTGTCCTGCGTCTCGCCCGCCAGCAGATATTTCTCCGCGATATCGCGGATGTGAACCTCGACGTCGCGCCGGAAAGCCTGTGCGGCGCGGGCTGAATCCCCGCCACCGTCTTCCGTCGCAGCACGGATGGCGTTCCAGGCTTCAAGCGGGAATTTTGCGTCTATGACGAGCGACGGCGCGCCGTTCGGCATTCTCACCAGACAGTCGGGCCGGCTGCCGTTCGACAGTGTCGCCTGGAATTCATAAGCGCCGTTCGGCAGGCCGTCGGCGACGATCGCCTCCATCCGGCTCTGCCCGAAGGCGCCGCGGGTCTGCTTGTTGGACAGGATCGCCTGCAATTGCACGACCTGGCCGGCGAGCGACTGGATGTTGCTTTGCGCGCTGTCGATGACGGCAAGGCGTTCCTGCAGCTTGACGAGATTGTCATGCGTCGCGCGCGTCTGTTCGCTCATTGACTGGCCGAGCCGGCTGGTCATGCCGTCGAGCCGGTCTCCGATTGCTTTGGTCAACTCGGCCTGGCGTGTGCCAAAGACTTCCGCCAGCGTGCCAAGCCGGCCCTGCATTTCGGCCTGCGCTTTCAATATGCCTTCCATCCGCGCTTCCGCCTCACGCGCGCGCTCAGCCGCTTCCTGTGCGCCCTGGACCCTCATTTGCGCCCCGCGGCGGGATGACAGGAGAATCAGCAGGATCATCACGACAAAAATGATAGCCGTAGCGACAAGAAGTTCGCCGGGTGTCACGGAACTTGCCCCAAGGCGAAGCGCGGGAAGGCTTGCTGTATCCATACGACCATCATAGGCGATTCGCGCCCGCTGAAAAGATCAAAACGTGAACAATTTCATCTCGGTTGACGGTTCGCTAGTGAGGGATTACCTGAAAGCCATGACCATCAAGCCTTTGATCATTCTTCCCGATCCCGTGCTGCGACAGGTTTCCAAGCCTGTCGAACGCGTCGACGAAGGCGTGAGGAAATTCGCCGGCGATCTTCTGGAGACGATGTATGACGCACCGGGGATCGGTCTCGCCGCCATTCAGGTCGGAGAGTCGCGAAGGATGCTGGTCATCGATCTCTCCAAGGAAGGCGAGCCGAAGGCGCCGCAGATTTTTGTGAATCCAGAAATCGTCTCGCGAAGTGACGAACGCTCCGTCTATGAGGAGGGCTGCCTTTCCATCCCCGACTACTATGCGGAGGTGGAGCGACCCGCGCGGGTGACGGTGAAATATATCGATCTCGACGGCAAGCAAAAGGAAGTCGAGGCGGAGGGGCTTCTCGCCACCTGCCTGCAACACGAAATCGACCATCTGAACGGTGTCCTCTTCATCGACCATATCTCGAAGCTCAAGCGCGATATGGTGGTGCGGAAATTCCGCAAGCTGGCGAGGGATAAGCAGCCGGCCCGCATGGCGGGATGAGCTTGGACTTGCGACAGGTTCCGCCAAAGCTTATGATATCAGCGATATCAAGCTGCGGATGCGCATATGGGCGACATGCTGATCCGGGGAATTCCCGAAGGGCTGAAGAACGAGATCGCGGAAGCGGCAAGGGGCCGTGGGCAGAGCCTGTCGGCGAAAGCGGTCGATCTTTTGCGCAAGGGCTTGATTGTCGAACGTGAGGATCAGCCCCAACGGTCGGCGTGGGAAGAACTCAGAAGCGCTTTCGAAAGCGAAGGTCCCGTTACCGGGGAATACGCCCAGATCATGGAAGAAGTGGAAGCCGAGCGAAAACGCGATTTTGGACGTCCCATCGATTTCGGCAATGATGACGATCAGGAATGATCGTCCTTGATACGAATGTCGTCTCCGAGGGCGACAAGCCTTTGCCAGATCGGCATGTGCTGGATTGGTTCGCAGGGCACGATCCGCTGTCGTTGTTTCTATGTGGCCCCGTAATGATGGAACTGTCCTACGGAGCCGAGATGTTCTTCGCCCGCACCGGCTCCCAACGGTATCTTAGAACGCTTGGCAAGGTGGCCGAGCGCTATAATGGCAGGATCTTGGATTTCGATGGGGGCATTCCCGCCATTACCGGAAAACTTCGGGCGCGACGCGACAGCATAGGCCGGCCCATCAACATCCCCGATGCCATGATCGCCGCCATCTGCCTCGTCCATGGCGCAACGCTCGCCACGCGCAATGTGCGGGACTTCGACGGGCTTGACCTGAAGCTTGTAAACCCGTTTGAACAAGCCGTATGAGCGGCCGGAAGAGGCCCTCACTCTCTTTCCAGCCGGAACGGACATAGGCCGCTTCGAGTCATCTTCATAGGAACGCCGGATTTCTCCGTCCCGACACTTGCGGCGCTTGCCGAGGCGGGACATGAAATCGCCGCCGTCTATACCCAGCCGCCGCGGCCGGCCGGCCGTCGGGGGCTTGATCTCGTGGCATCGCCGGTTGAACGAAAGGCGAGAGAACTTGGGTTCGCCGTCCGGTCGCCCGTTTCGCTCCGCAAGGAAGACGAACAGGACGCATTTCGCGAACTGACGGCGGATGTCGCGGTGGTTGTCGCGTATGGGCTGCTTCTTCCGAAGCCAGTGCTTGAAGGCGCGCGGCTCGGCTGCTTCAATGGCCATGCCTCGCTCCTGCCGCGCTGGCGTGGCGCCGCGCCGATCCAGCGCGCCATCATCGCCGGCGACCGCGAGACCGGCATGATGATCATGAAGATGGAAGAGGGCCTCGATACCGGTCCGGTCGCTCTCGCGGAAAAGGTGGCAATCGGTCCCGACATGACGGCCGGCGAATTGCACGACAGGCTGATGCGGATGGGCGCGGAATTGATGGTGCATGCGTTGGCCGAGCTGGAGCGCGGCACGCTCGCATTGACGCCGCAGCCTTCCGAAGGCGCGACCTATGCCCGGAAGATCGATAAGGCCGAAACCCGCATCGATTGGAGCCTGCCGGCGACCGAGGTTCACAACGCCATTCGCGGCCTGTCGCCCTTTCCCGGCGCCTGGTGCGAAATGGATATCGGCGGCCGCCTGGAACGGGTGAAACTTCTGCGTTCCACATTGGCGAACGGCTCCGGGAAACCCGGCTCCCTGCTTGACGACCGGCTCACCATCGCCTGCGGCGAAGGCGCCGTGCGCCCTGTCGAATTGCAGCGCGCCGGAGGAAAGCCTCTGAAAGCGGAGGAATTCCTGCGCGGCGCATCGCTCGGTTCGCGTGTGCTGCGATAGGTCAGACGTGCCGCGCTACCGCCTCGACATCGAATATGACGGCAGCGCCTATGCCGGTTGGCAGCGTCAGGCCAGCCAGCATTCGGTGCAGGCGGCGATAGAGCAGGCGATCTTCCGCTTTTGCGGCGAGGAGGCGGGCCTTCGCGGCGCCGGCCGTACCGACGCCGGCGTACATGCGCTGGGACAGGTGGCGCATGTCGATCTTTGCAGGGATTGGCCGGCCGATACGGTGTGCAACGCCCTCAACGCCTATATGCAGATTGCGGGAGAGACGGTCGCCATCATTTCGGCTGCGAAAGCGCCGGACGATTTCGACGCGCGGTTCTCCGCAATCCGCCGGCATTATCTCTATCGCATCGTCAACCGCCGCGCGCCTTTGGCGCTGATGCGGAGCCAGGCTTGGTGGGTATCGAAGCCGCTCGATGCCGGCGCGATGCATGAGGCCGCGCAGGCGCTTGTCGGCCGGCATGACTTCACCACCTTCCGCTCGGCCCACTGCCAGGCGAAGAGCCCTCTCAAGACGCTCGACAGGCTTGATGTCGTCCGCAGCGGCGATGAAATCGAAATAAGGGCCACCGCGCGCTCTTTCCTGCACAATCAGGTGCGTTCGATAGTCGGCACGTTGAAACGCGTCGGGGAGGGCGCGTGGAGCGCAGCCGATGTGGAAAGGGCTCTAGCCGCCGCCGACCGCTCCGCGTGCGGTCCAGTTGCGCCGCCTCAAGGGCTTTATCTCGTCGCCGTGGATTACTGACCGCCGGCCTCTATTGGATATCGAAGACCCATTGCAGCGTCAGCAGGATCGCCAGCGAGGCGAGGATCATGCTGGCGAAGAGGCCCGTCGCGACAGCCGCGCCCTTGCCCAGCGCGATATTGGTCATCCGCCAGTCGAAGACCAGCGACAGGATGAAAAGCACGAGCGAGAGCAGCGATGCGAACTGGCGCGCGTCGGGTACGAAAAGGAGCACGATCGAAGGGGGCACCATCAGCCAGGCGACGATCGCCGTCGACCAATTGCTGGCGATGACGTAGTGCACGAAGCGGTCGCCGAGGCCAACCCGCTTCGCCAGCAGCGCCAGGCCCACGATAGGCAATATCCATGAGGAGAGATCGATTACCGCCAGCTTGCCGACGACGGACATGCGATCGCGGAACGTTTCCGACAAATCCTCCGACAGGTCGGCATAGGAAACCCAGGAGACGATCAGGGGCGGGAGCGCCACGATGATGCCGAAGAAGGAATTCCAGAACCCGTCTGCGGAAATGTCGAGCGCGCGCAGACCATCGACGCGTCCATTCATCATGCGCCAGGCAGCGTTGAGATGCCGCTGAACATATTCAAATGGCGGCATTTCCGAACCAGTCCGCGATGAAACGCTCGTAAATGCGTGTCAATGTCTCGAGATCGGCCAGCGAAACGCGTTCATCGACCATATGCATGGTCTGCCCGACAAGCCCGAACTCCACCACCGGGCAATAATCCTTTATGAAGCGGGCGTCCGACGTTCCTCCCGAGGTCGAGAGCTGCGGTTTTCTGCCGATGACGGCTTCGATTGCAGAACCAAGCGCGCCAATCAGCTTTTCGTTCCGGGTCAGAAAAACCGGGCTTGGCCGTGTCCGCCATTCCAGTTCGAACCGGATGGGCGTCTCCTTGCCGGGCCGCCATGTCGGGTCGGCGGCGGCGCGTTCGAGTCTGGCGCGGATTTCCGTCTTCATGCTTTCCGCGGTCCAGCGATCGTTGAAGCGGATGTTGAAAGCAGCCTTCGCCTTGCCGGGGATGACATTGCCGGCCGCATTGCCGACGTCGATTGACGTCACCTCTATGTCGCTCGGTTGGAACCTTTCGGTGCCTTCGTCGAGCCGCGGGTGCATCAGCGATCCCGCCATGGCGACAATGCCGCGGACCGGATTGTCGGCGAGATGCGGATAGGCCGAATGGCCTTGCACGCCGTGGACCGTGATAACGCCGGAGAGGGAGCCGCGCCGGCCGATCTTGATCATGTCGCCGATCGCCTCGGGGTTGGTCGGCTCGCCAACGATCGCGGCGTCCCAGCGCTCGCCCCTCTTCGCGGCCCAGTCGAGCAGTTTCACGGTGCCGTTCAGGGCCGGCCCCTCCTCGTCGCCGGTGATGAGGAGCGAGATGGAGCCTTTCGGCCGCCCATTCGCCGCGACCGATCTCGCCACCGCGGCGATGAAAGCCGCGATCCCGCCTTTCATATCGACGGCGCCGCGGCCGTACATCTCGCCGCTTTCGACCGCTGCGGAGAAGGGCGGGTGACGCCATTCCGCTTCGTCGCCCGGAGGAACGACATCGGTATGGCCGGCGAACATGAGATGCGGGCCGTCGCCCGAGAGTCGGGCATAGAGGTTTTCGATATCCGGCGTGCCGGCTTCGCTGAAGACCGGGCGCTCAACGGAAAAGCCGAGGGGTTCCAGCAGCTCCCGCAACGCTTCGGGAGCGCCGCCGGTATCGGGCGTAACGGAGGGGCAGCGGATGAGTTTTGCGAGGTTGGCTGCAGGATCGGTAAGGGCGCTCATGTGCCGGATGGATAGTCGAAACCGGCGGCACTGTCACGACGGAATCACCCGCCGATCCTCGTTCGCGCCGAGAGCGGCACGATGCGTGTGGTGATTGTCCGCGGCCGGTTCCCGTTTGCGGACCAGAACAGTTTTTTGGCGTCGGACCGCCATCAATCTTGACAGGGTTTGGTCGGGCGTGGGAAACGTTGCACACGATTGCAAACCACCGCTACAGCCACCCGCTCCAGCGCAAGCTTCATCCATGCAGCGGAGGCCGCGTCGCGCCCGAGGAAAAAGCATGGCTGATGCACAAGAGCTGGAAGTCCAGGATGTGGATCTCCGGAACCGCTTTGAATGCGCCCTGGAGATCGCCAAGAAGGCGGGGGAGCTCGCTCTCCGCTACTATTCGGGGCGGGAAGGGCTGGTTATCGAAAGCAAGGCCACCCTGCACGATCTGGTTTCGGTGGCGGACCGGAATGTCGAAACGCTTATAAGGGAACGCATCTCGGCGGCCTTCCCCGAGGACAGGATGTTGGGAGAAGAGTTCGGCCTGACCGGCGGCCGCTCGCCCTATTTATGGGTCTTCGATCCCATCGACGGCACGCTTCCCTTCGTTGCCGGAATGCCGTCCTGGTGTGTCTCGATCGCCGTGGTGAAACAGGATGAGATCGTCGCCGGCGTCGTTAATGCGCCGCGTCTCGACGAAGTCTATGCTGCCGCGCGGGGGGTCGGCGCCAGCCTGAACGATAAGCCGCTCCTGCTTGATCCGTTGCTTAACATCCGCAACACCACCATGGGTTTCGGCGCAAACCATCATGCCTCGCCCGAGGTGGTCGGCGGTTTTATCAGGCGGCTCCTTGAGGAAGGCGGGAACTTCCTGCGCAACGGGTCGGGCGCGCTCAGTCTTGCCTATGTCGCCGCCGGGAAACTCGGCGGCTATTACGAGCCTTACATGCACGCCTGGGACTGCTTTGCCGGCTATTGCCTGGTGAAGGAAGCGGGCGGCTGGCACATCCCGGTCAGGACCGACGACGACAGTCTAAGGCGCGGAGCAACCGTCATCGCGGCGGCTCCTGGCACGGCCGGGGATCTGCGCCGGCTGGCAGGGATCGCCGCGTAAGCTTGATTGCGGCGGTATTTATTGCGGCGCGTTCGTTATCGTACCGAAGCGGTTCGGACCCGGATCGCTCGGATAAAGGCAGAGCACGATAAAAACGATATAGGAGAGGACCGGCACGAAAAGCGAGGCGGCGACGATGCCGGGCTGGCCGAAATCGTGCAGGCGCTTCACACCTAGCGCCACGCCGCACCAGATTGAGACGATGACCACGATCCAGAAGACGAGCGCGAAGACCACGCTGGCCGTGCTCTGTTCCGGCGCCTGCATGAAGCGGTAGAGAATGAAGGCTTGGACAACGAAGAGAAGAAGGCCCGCGAGGAAATAGGCCGCGCGCCCGACGCGGCCCGACAGGCGGAAAAACAGCCAGATCAGTTGCTCTTTATCCACCGGAAAACATCCTGGCCATGCCGCTGTCGCGGCCGCGTTGTGAAGGCCCGTTGCGAAGGCGCGGAAAGCACGCGCGTTCCCCTCCGGTTGCCGGCACGGCCGCTCAGTCCCGCAGCAATTCGTTAATGGAGGTTTTTGAACGCGTCTTCTCGTCGACCCGCTTGACGATCACCGCGCAATAGAGGCTCGGGCCGGGCTGGCCATTGCCCATCGTCTTGCCCGGAAGCGCACCGGCGACGACGACGGAATAGGGGGGCACCTCGCCATAGAAAACGTCTCCCGTTGCGCGATCGACGATCTTGGTCGACCTGCCGATGAAAACGCCCATGCCGAGAACGGAGCCTTCCCGCACGATGCAGCCTTCGACCACCTCGGAGCGTGCGCCGATGAAGCAATTGTCCTCGATGATGGTAGGCCCGGCCTGCATCGGCTCCAGCACGCCGCCGATGCCGACGCCGCCGGAGAGATGGACGTTCTTGCCGATCTGCGCGCAGGAACCGACGGTCGCCCATGTATCCACCATGGTGCCCGAATCGACATAGGCGCCCAGGTTGACGAAAGAGGGCATCAGCACGACTCCCGGAGCGATATAGGCGGAGCGGCGCACGACGGCGCTGGGGACGGCGCGGAATCCGGCTCTTTCGAATTCGTTTGCGCCCCAGCGGTCGAATTTGGACGGCACCTTGTCCCACCAGGCCGAGCCGCCGGGTCCACCCTTGATCACGTCCATCGGGCTCAGCCGGAAGGAAAGCAGGACGGCCTTCTTCAGCCATTGATTGACCGTCCATCTGCCGTCGGCGCCGCGCTCCGCCACGCGCGCAACACCGCGATCGAGCAGATCGAGCGCTTCCGCGACCGCTTCGCGGATCGCTCCGCGCGTTTCCGTCGACACGGTGTCGCGCTCGTCGAACGCCTTTTCGATCGTCAGTTCGAGCGAGGCAAGATTGCTATCGGGCATGGAGGCTCCCTTACGCGCCGTTAAGACGCGGACTATAGGCTGTTTCGAAATCGCGCGGACCCTATGTCAACGTGATATGAGGGTCAATCGCATCTGCGTCAGGGACGGCGCGGGCAGGACGGAACGGGGCAAAAAATGAATCCCATGGAAAAGGGCGGCTGGACGCCGCTCCCTCATTCGGACAGGGATCTCCAGCACGCCAAAAGCGCGCCTGAGACGCCGCAGACGCGTTCGCCCACCTATCGTCTGGCCTACAACGACGAGGATTTTCTCACCCGCCGCGAACTTCGGCCGGTCAGGCTGCAACTCGAGCTTCTGAAGGCCGACATGGTGCTGGCGGAACGCGGCATTGTCTCGACGGTCATCCTGTTCGGCGGGGCGCGCATTCCGGCGCCCGGAAGCGATGCCTGGGCGGCGAAAAACGAAACGCAGCGGAAGAACCTCATAGCCAATAGCCGCTATTACGAGGAAGCACGGAAATTCGCACAGCTTTGCTCGCGCGAATCCGCAAGCACCGGCAATCATGAATTCGTCGTCGTCACCGGCGGCGGCCCCGGCGTGATGGAGGCGGGAAACCGCGGAGCGGCGGATGTCGGCGCGCCCTCCATTGGTCTCAATATCGTGCTCCCGCATGAGCAGGCGCCGAATATTTACGTGACGCCGGAACTCTGTTTCGATTTCCACTACTTCGCGATCCGCAAGATGCATTTCATCATGCGCGCGAAGGCGGTCGCCGTCTTTCCCGGCGGTTTCGGCACGATGGACGAGTTTTTCGAGACGCTGACGCTGATCCAGACCGGACGCATGGAGCGCGTTCCAGTCATCCTGTTCGGAACATCCTTCTGGAACCGCGCGATCGATCTCAATTTCCTGGCAGAGCAGGGGACGATCTCGCCCGGCGATCAGGACATCATTTCCTTCGTCGACACGGCGGAGGACGCGTGGGGGATCATCAAGACCTTTTATGGACTTTAAGCTGACGTCGGCTTCTGCGGCGCGACGGCTGACAGGAAGGCAGTAAGGTCGTCCGTGACGAAGTCGATGTGATCCCGCTCCTTCTCGTCGCGTTCCCATATCTCCGCATATGTCGGCTCGAAATTGTTGGGGACGATCAGCACTGTGGTCATGCCGAGCGCCTTAGGCACCAGCAGGTTGCGGCCGATGTCCTCGAACATGACCGCATTGGCGCCGACGATGCGGTGCAGCGCGATGAAGTTCTCGTAGGGCTGCCGGTCCGGCTTCGGCGTCAGCCCAGCCGCGACGATGTCGAAAATGTCATCGAAATGGTCGAGCACGCCAAGCCGCCTGGCGGCCTGTTCCGCATGGCTGCGGCTGCCGTTTGTGAAGATGAAATGCCGTCCGGGGAGCGCCTTTATGGCCTCCCCCAGCGCCGGCGCGGGCTCGACCACCGAATAGTCGATGTCATGCACTTTTTCCAGGAAATCGTCGGGATCGATCCGGTAGCGCTCCATCAGCCCCTTCAGGGTCGTCCCATATTCCCTGTAGAATTCCTTCTGGAGCTTCCGCGCCTCTTCAGGCGGAAGATCGAGGAGTTCGGCGACAAAGGCCGTCATCCTGACGTCGATCTGCGCAAAGAGATTGGTGTGGTGCGGATAGAGTGTGTTGTCGAGGTCGAAGACCCAGTCGCGGACATGGGAAAAACGGGAAGCGTCGGGAAGATTGGTCATGCGTCCTTATGGCATGATTTCCGTGTTTGGCCAGCGTTGCTCCTTCCGGAATTTGGCTTTTGCGCCGCCGCCGGATAGATTCAGGGACAGGCGTCGCGTTTCGAGGAATGATCCATGGACTATGACATCGAGGAGATCGACGGATCCTGCCATTGCGGCGCCGTCCGTTTCCGCGTCAGGCTGGCCGACGGCCTTCATACGGCGCGCCGCTGCGATTGCAGCTACTGCCGGATGCGTGGAGCTGTGGTCGTCACCGCGAAGCTTGGCGATCTGACGCTATTGAAGGGCGAGGATGCGCTGACGCTCTATCAGTTCAACACCAAAAGCGCGAAGCACTATTTCTGCTCGAAATGCGGCATCTATACGCATCACCAGCGGCGGTCCGATCCCGACCAGTACGGGGTCAACGCCGCTTGCCTCGAAGGAATAAGCCCTTTCGATTTCGCCGAGATCCCGGTCACGGACGGCGTTCACCATCCTTCCGATGAAAAGAGGGACGGAACGGGGATCGTGGGCGTGCTGAAGTTCGAGCCGGCACCCTGACCGGAGAGTGTCGATTACGGCACGATCAGCGTGCCGGCGCCGTGTTCCGTGAAGAGTTCGAGAAGGACGGCGTGCGCCTGCTTGCCGTTCAGGATGACGACGCCCTCGACGCCGCGGTCGATCGCCTCGATGCAGGTCTCGACCTTCGGGATCATGCCGCCCGAAATGGTCCCGTCCTTGATGAGCGCCCGCGCCTCCGAAACCGAAAGCTCGTCGATCAGCTTCTTGTCCCTGTTGAGCACGCCGGGGACGTCCGTGAGGAAGAGGAGGCGCGACGCCTTGAGCGCGCCGGCGATGGCGCCTGCAAAAGTGTCGGCATTGATATTGTAGGTGTGGCCGTCGCGGCCGGGCGCGACCGGCGCGATGACCGGGATCATCTCCGAACGGGCGAGGAGATCGAGCAACGTGCGGTCTACTTCGACAGGTTCGCCGACGAAGCCGAGATCGAGCACCCGCTCGATACGCGAGTCCGGATCGGTGATGGTCTTCTTCGCCTTTTCGGCGAACACCATGTTGCCGTCCTTGCCGCAGAGCCCGATCGCCCATTCGCCCTCGGCGTTGATGAGGGCGACGATCTCCTTGTTGATCGAGCCGGCAAGCACCATCTCGACGATCTCGACCGTCTTCTGGTCCGTAACGCGCAGCCCGCCTTCGAAGCGCGATTCGATTCCCATCTTGGTCAGCATCGCGCCGATTTGCGGACCGCCGCCATGGACGACGATCGGATTGACCCCCGACTGCTTCAACAATGCGATGTCGCGGGCGAAAGCCTGTCCAAGCGCCGCGTCGCCCATGGCATGGCCGCCATATTTCACCACAACGGTCTTGTTCTCGTAGCGCTGCATGAAGGGAAGCGCTGCGGACAGAAGGCTGGCTTGGGCCTCGGCTATGGCGGCTTTATCGGGCGTGGTCATCAGCGATTTCCGTGAACGTATTTCGATTGCCCGTCTTCTTATAGGAAAAGCCCGTTGCCGCAAACGTCCCGCATGGTTCGGAAGGGGGTGAGGAGAGAGCTTTTGCGATAGCCGGCGCGGCGATTCCCGCCTGTTGAAACAGGCACGACCTTGATCACGGTGTGTTGCAACCGAATAGCGCTCCTGCAATAAATCGCGCGATGACGCCTCAGGACATCACGAAGCTGATCGTTCGCACCTCGATGAAGGATCGGGCGGCGTTCGATCAGCTTTATCGGCAGACGAGCGCGAAACTTTTCGGCGTCTGCCTGCGTGTATTGAACGACCGATCGGAGGCCGAGGAAGCGTTGCAGGAGGTCTTCGTAAAGATATGGACGAAGGCCGACCGTTTCACGGTTTCGGAACTCAGTCCGATTTCGTGGCTGGTCGCCATAGCGCGCCACCACGCTATCGACCGTATCCGGGCGCGACGCATGCGGACGGCGGAACTGGACGCCGCCGCTGAGATCGCCGATCCGGCGCCCGGACCCGAGGCGAGGGCGATGGCGGATGGAGACGCGATGCGCCTTAGCCGCTGCCTCGATGAGTTGGAGAGCGATCGTGCGGCGGCCGTGCGCGGCGCCTATCTGAGGGGCGACACCTATGCCGAACTGGCCGAACGCCATGGCGTGCCGCTGAACACGATGCGCACATGGCTGCGCCGCAGCCTGATGAAGCTGAAGGACTGCCTGGAGCGATGAGTTTCGCGGACGACCATGGCCCGGACGCCGGGGGCGACGACATCGTCGCCGCCGAATATGTGGTCGGCGTGCTTTCCGTGGAGGAGCGCCGGCAGGCTGCCGCGCGCATCGAGCACGATCCCGCTTTCGCGCGTCTCGTGGACGAGTGGGAAGCGCGGCTGTCGCCGCTCGCTTCCGCCTATGCGGAGGCGGAGCCTTCCGCCGGTCTGAAGGATGTGATCGACCGCAGGCTGTTCGGCAGCGGCGAGGCTGCCGGTCTGCCGCAGGCGCGCGTCGGCCTTTGGCAAAGCCTCGGCTTCTGGCGCGGTCTTTCGGCCATTGCGGCAGCGGCATTCGTCATAGCGCTTGCGGCGCCGCTCCTCAGGCAGCCGGTTCTCCCGGTTGGCCAGAACTATGCCGCCTCGCTGGCGGCGAACGGCAGCGCGGTCCATTACCTTGCTTATTACGACAGCAAGAGCGGCAGCATCGCCCTTTCGCATGTGTCCGGAGAGCGCGCCGCCGGCCACGACTTCCAGCTCTGGCTGATCGCCGGCAAGAACAAGCCCGTCTCGCTTGGCGTCATCCCCGTCGGAGGGGACGTGCGCCTCCCCGTCAAGCCGGAGCTTCGCGATACGCTGGTGGCGGGTAACACCATTGCCATCAGCCTCGAGCCGAAAGGTGGCTCGCCGACAGGGCAGCCGACCGGTCCGGTGGTCGCGGCGGGCGGCCTCAGCAAAATTTAGACTGCCGGCAGGCTTTTCATCCCGATATCTTTTTTGGCCGAGTCCTGAAACTCTTGCGTCTTTCCTCCGTGTCTTCGGCACCCATGAGAGATGGGGATAAGACAAGGAGATGAAAATGATCAGCCGTAAGATAAGTACCGCGTTGTTTGCCGTGGCGATCGCGACCGCCGGATTCAGCGGCGCGGCCTATGCGAAGGACCCGATGGTTGGCGGCGCGCCGATGTATGCCAGCAAGAACATCATCCAGAATGCCGTCAATTCAAAGGATCACACAACGCTCGTCGCCGCGGTCAAGGCGGCCGGGCTGGTCGATACGCTGGAAGGTTCCGGGCCGTTCACCGTTTTCGCGCCCACCAACGAGGCTTTCGCGAAGCTCCCGAAAGGCACGGTGCAAACATTGCTGAAACCGGAGAACAAGGCGAAGCTGACCAAAATCCTGACCTGCCATGTCGTCGCTGCTGACGATACCTCGAAGGTCATCAAGAAGATGACCGAGAAGCATGGCGGCGCCTACAAGGTCAAGACCGTCGGCGGATGCATGCTGACCCTGCGTGACCATCACGGCAAGATCACGGTGACGGACGAGAACGGTCACACCGCCCATGTGACAATCCCCAATGTCATCCAGTCGAACGGCGTCATCCACGTCGTCGATCGCGTCTTGCTCCCCAAGATGTAAATCGCTCCGCGCTTGGTTACACGGCGCGGGTTGCGCAGGCAGATCCCTCGTTGCTGCCTGCGCTCGATTCCGGCGTCGTTCCAGCTGGGCGGGAGGGCCGGCGGCGCGTGGACGCATGCGTCGCCGGATCGTATGTACCAGTCGAAAAAGGGGCCGGCCATGGGAGGAGAAATGGCCGGCCCTTCGGCAACGGATGAGGTCAGTGACCGCCGCCGCCACCTCCCGCGTCGGGAGGAGGTTTCCGCATCAGGATCGCGCATACGCCCAAAGACGTGAACAGAACCGTCAGCAGGAAGAAAATGTCCGCAAAGGCCATTACCGAAGCCTGCTGATGCACTATCCCAGCCATCTTCGAGATCGCGGCCGCCTTGGCGTCGATACCCGGATGGGTCTGGAACATGGCGGTCATGTTGTTGAGCATCTTTTCCGCCGCGCCGCTGCCCCAGCGGACGTGATCGGCAAGCTGAGCATAGTGGATGTCGCTCCTCTTGATGAGGACTGTGTTGATCACCGCAAGCCCCACCGCTCCGCCGAGATTCCGCGTCAGGTTGAACAGGCCCGAGGCGTTCTTGATCCTGTCCGGCGTCAGCGTGCCGAGCGCCAGGTTGCTGATCGGCACCATGCACAGCATCATCGATGAGCCGCGCAGGATCTGCGGGACAAAAATTTCCCAGAAGTCCCAATCCGCCGTCATATAGGTCATCTGCCAGGTGCCGGCGGCAAAGCCGACGAAGCCGATCATCATCATCACCCGCGGGTCCATCTTGCGCGACAGGATGCCCGAGATCGGGGCGGTGAAGAACATCGCCAACCCGCTGACGAAAAGCGCCTCGCCGATCATCATGGCGTCATAGCCGCGGATGCGGGCGAGATAGATCGGATAGAGATAGGTCAGGCCGTAGAGCCCGATGCCCATGACGAAGGAGAAGATCGAGCCGAAGGCGAAATTGGCGTTCCGGAAGGCGCTGAAATCGACGATCGGCTGCTCCGCCGTAAAGGCGCGGAAGAAGAAGACGAGCCCGCCGACGACCATGATGACGAAGAAGGTGAACACGGACGGGTCCTGCAGCCAATCATAGGTCGGGCCTTCTTCCAGAACGTATTCGAGCGAGCCGAGGAACGCCGCCATGCCGGCCAGTCCCCACCAGTCGAATTTCTTCATCAGCGACAGGTTGGACTTATCGAAATCGATGAGCGTCCAGGCTGCGATCGTGACGAGGATGCCCGGCCCGACATTGACCAGGAACAGCCAGTGCCATGAAAACGTATCGCTGAGATAGCCGCCGATGGTCGGGCCGATTGTCGGCGCCATCGTCGCCACGAGGCCGATCATCGGCGAGACCACGGCGCGCTTCGAGGGCGGAAAGATCGTATAGGCGGCGGCAAAGACGCTCGGTATCATGCCGCCGCCGATGAAGCCCTGCAGTGCGCGGTAGACAATCATCTGGTCCATATTGGTGGCTGTGGAGCAGAGAGCGCTAGCCGCCGTGAAACCGGCCGCCGATATGGTGAAGAGGACGCGCGTCGAAAGGAGCCGCCCGAGGAACCCCGAAAGCGGGATCATGATGACTTCCGCGACCAGATAAGAGGTCTGGACCCAAGCGATCTCGTCGGCGCTGGCGGAGAGACCCGCCTGGATTTCCGCCAGGGATGCCGAGACGATCTGGATGTCCAGGATGGCCATGAACATCCCGAACACCATGGTCAGGAAGGCGAAGAGCTTCGCCGGTTCGAAGGCGTCGGCCGGACGCGCGGGAACGGCCGCCGCTTGGGGGGAATCCATCGTGATCGTTGCGCTCGCCATGGTCGGCTCCGCGATTTATCCGCTGTTTTGGTTACTTCGCCGGCGTGTTGTGGTGCGAGGTGCGGCTATCGACATCGACGACGACTGAGAGGCCGGCGCGCAACTCGCCGCTGTCGAGCACGCTTTGCGGCACGTCGATCCGTACGGGAACGCGCTGGACGACCTTGGTGAAATTGCCTGTCGCGTTCTCGGGCGGCAACATGGAGAAGACGGCCCCGGAAGCGGGTGCGACGGACGACACGATTCCGTCAAAGCCATTGCCATCCATGGCATCGACCTTGACATGCACCTTGGCGCCGGCGGCAATGCCGGGAAGCTGCGTTTCCTTGTAATTGGCGACGATGTAAAGCTTCTTCGTCGGCACCAGATTGGCAAGCTTCTGCCCTGGGCTGACGAGATCGCCCTTCTGCACAGAGCGATTGCCCATCACGCCGTCGAAAGGCGCCTTGATGACGGTGAAGGAGAGGTCGCGCGCGGCCTTGTCCCGTGCGAGCCGCAGCGAGGCGAGGCTGCTCTCGGCTTCGTTATACTGCGCCTGCAGGACGCCGATGTTGGCCTTCGCCGCGGCAATCTGGGCGTTCGCGCCCACGAGATTGGCGTTGGCCTGCTCGACCGCCGTCCGGGCGTCGTCAAGGGTCGACTGAGAGGCGACGTGGCTGCTGACGAGTTGCTGCGCGCGCTTTTCCGTACGCGCGGCGTTGTCGGCAGCAGCCTGCGCCGCGACTTTCTGCGCGTCCGCTTGCTGGACGGATGCCCGCGCGGCGACGATCTGCGCCTGGACCCGCTCGAGCGTCTTGTTCTGGCTGGCGATCTTGGCATTCGCCTCATCGAGCGCAATTCTGTAGTCGCCATTGTCGATTACGATCAGCGGCTGGCCGGCCTTCACCTTTTCGTTGTTATCGAACTTCACATCTTCGACATAGCCGGTGATCTTCGGCGATACAAAAGCCATATCGGCCTGCACATAGGCGTCGTCGGTCGACACCATGAAGCGCCCGACCGTCCAGTAATTGTAGCCGTACCAGCCAGCGGCGGCGAGCACGGCCAGCCCGAGGATCGGCAGCACCACACGTCTTGTCGAGCCCTTCTTGGCTGGTGGCGAAGGCGGGTTGCTTGCTTCGGGGCCATGCGGAATTTCCGGAGAGGGAGACGGCTCGGTGGCCGGCGCTTCCGGAACGGGCTGACGCGTTTCCGGCGTCGGCTTCGTGCTGGGGAAAGGGCGAACTTCGGCGCTGGTCGACTGGCTCGTTGACATGGGAATTGCTTTCGCTGAAGTGAACTGAACCGTTCGGTTCGGAGTTGACATAGCGACTTCGAAAGCTCATATCAAGAGGAAATCGAACCGGACGGTTCGAAAAAATTCAGGCATGATCCGGAACGATTATATTGAATGAAAAATCGGACGTGGTCCGGAAAAGTGGACATCAACGTCCCGAAGGATCATGCTCCTGGGAGTGGAACGGGCTTGGACATGATGATCGATCGTTCTCCGGAAATTCCCGGAGATCAGCAGAAAGCGGAAGGCGTCCGGCGGGGGCGGCCCGCGGCCGGGCGTGACCCGGCAAAACGACAACAGATTATAGAAGGCGCGCGCCGGGTCTTCATCGATATGGGCTTCGATGCCGCGTCGATGAACGACATCACGCGCGAAGCGGGCGTCTCCAAGGGCACCATCTACGTCTATTTCGCCAGCAAGGAAGAACTCTTCGAAGCGATCGTCGAGGAGGAGCGCGGCAAGATCTTCAACAATCTCTACGGAGCGCTGGAGGGGGGCGGGGGCCTGCGCGAGACGCTGATCCGTTTCGGCATCGCGCTTTCCCTCAAGATCACCTGCGACAAGGTCATCCGCGCGCAACGCACCGTCATCGGCGCGTCGGAACGCGTGCCGGATCTTGGCCGCCGCTTCTATGAGCGCGGACCGCTGCATGGCCACAAGCTGTTCACCGGCTTTCTGCAATCCGCCATGGACGAAGGTCTGCTTTCTATGGAGGATCCCGCGCTGGCGGCCTACCAGTTCACCGACCTCGCCATGGCCGGACTGTTCCGCCAGTGCCTCTTTGCCTATCGCACCGAACCGCCGAGCGACGAGGAGATGCGTTACGTCGTCACGGCCGGCGTCACCATGTTTTTGAACACCTACGGGACGGACAAGCTGCGGAAATGGGAAGCGCAGACGGAACGGGAACGCGGCTCTGCAGCGGAATGATTATTTTCCGCTGCAGGCCGCCAGAACGGCCGCGCGCAAATCCTCTATACCTGTGCCTTTTTCAGAAGACGTCGCGATCATCGCCGGGTAGGCGGCGGCGCGTTTGGCGATGGCGGCCAGGGTTTCCTCGACCAGACGCGCCACCCCGGCCGGCTTGATCTTGTCGACTTTGGTCAGCACGATCTGGTAGGAAACGGCCGCCTTGTCCAAGAGGTCCATCACCTCCCTGTCGATCGGTTTCACCCCATGGCGGGCATCGATCAGGAGATAAACGCGCTTCAGCGTCACCCGGCCTCTGAGATAATCGAAGATCAGTTTCGTCCAGCGCTCGACAAGGTCTTTCGGCGCATTGGCGAAACCGTAGCCCGGCATATCGACCAATGCGAAGGGCGGCAAATCCTCGCCGGCGCCCGAATAGCCGTCGGGAACGAAATAGTTTAGCTCCTGCGTTCGTCCCGGCGTGTTGGAGGTGCGCGCCAAGCCTTTCATGCCGACCAGCGCGTTGATGAGCGACGATTTCCCAACATTGGAGCGGCCCGCGAAGGCGATTTCCGCTGGCCCCTCGGGAGGCAGGAATTGCATCGAGGGGACGCCCCGGATGAAAATCCAGGGGCGGGCAAAGACATTGCCCTGGGAATTGCCTGTTCTGCTCTCGTCCATCGTATGGATCGTCACCTCTTTCCCGGTCTCTTAGACGATTGGTAGCGGGAGAGAAACATTGTCCTTTCCAACGAACGGCATTTCATCGAAAACGGCGGCGGCCGGTGAGGACTTCGACTTGCCGGGATGGAGAAATGAATGGACCTTATCGATTGCGTCGTCGCTGGCGCTGGCGTCGTCGGCCTGGCGATCGCGCGGGAATTGTCGCTGCGCGGGTTGGAAACGCTCGTGATCGAGAGAGCATCCGTCATCGGCACGGAAACAAGCGCGCGCAATTCGGAGGTCATTCATGCCGGCATTTACTATGCGCCAGGCTCGCTCAAGGCCGAACTCTGCGTGCCCGGCAAAAAGATGCTTTACCGGTTCGCCGCGGAACGCGGCATTCCCCACCGCAATTGCGGCAAACTGATCGTCGCCACCAGCCATGAACAGGAAGCCGTCTTGCGTTCGATCGCGGATCGCGCCGCCGCTTGCGGCGTGGACGATTTATCGTTCCTGTCGGCAGGGCAGGCCCGCGCCCTCGAACCGGCGCTCACCTGCGTCTTGGCGCTCCATTCGCCTTCGACGGGCATCATCGACAGCCACGGCTACATGCTCGCGCTGCGCGGGGATATCGAAGAGAGCGGAAGCGGAATTGCACTCAACACAAAAGTCGCTTCCGTGCATGTCGAAAAGGGCGGGTTCGCCGTCGAGACGGTCGACCGGGAGAGCGGTGAAACCTTCCCGCTTCTCGCCCGAAATTTCATCAATTCAGCAGGCCTCTGGGCAACGGAACTTGCCGCGTCGATCGAAGGCCTCGACCGCCGCTTCGTTCCCGAAATCCGCTACGCGAAGGGCA
>JBQCEL010000338.1:0-3347 GCA_051960255.1 Rhizobiaceae bacterium | reverse complement strand
CGAGCAGCACCTGGTTACGGTCGTTGCGGTCGATGCCCTCGACAAGATCGGCGATCGCGGTCGGCTGGTCGCCGGCCGGCTCATAGTCCGACACCATCTTGATCGCGATGCCGCCTTCCGACTTCTCCGGCCGCTCCGGCCGGTGCGGCACCCACAATTGGCCGTCCTTGTGCAGCGGGTTGCCGCCTTCGATCAGCTTGGATAGCGCCGCGACGGTGGCGGTAACGCCGGAATTGTTCAGCGCATCGGCCTCTTCCAGGCTAATATCGAGCCCGGCGACCGGATTGAGGCCAGCCGCCGCGCGTTCCTTCGCCGACGCCGCGCCGCCCATGGAGGTGCCCCGACCGGTACGCGTCGGGGCGGAAGAGCGCGCGGGGATACGCTTTGGCGTCTTCCCCTCCCCCTTGAGGGGAGGGTGGCCGGCCGCAGGCCGGTCGGGTGGGGTCGCCTGATCGTCGAATGATTCGTCCTTTGGCGAAGCTGGCGCGCTTCCTCGACCGCCCCCCTCCGCCCGCTTCGCGGGCACCTCCCCCTCAAGGAGGGAGGAAATCTCCGCCTCTCTCGCGATCTCCTCGGCCCAATCCGCGATCGAGCCGGACAGCGGCGTGCCTGAGAGTTCCGGCTGCGGGGCTTCGCCGAAACCATGCAGCGGCTCGGACGCATCCATGAAATCGGTGAGCGGGCTGCGCCGCTTGCGCGCGCCGCTCTCGTCACGATCCGCCCGCGACGACGGTATTTTCGCTGGGGTTTTGGCCATGCGCCGAATATGGCAACCGCAGGCGGCGAAGAAAAGCCCGAAGCGATGGAAAAGCGCCGTGCACCGCCTGACTTGCTGACAGCGGATTGTCAGGAGAACAGTCGATCGAATACGCCCGGAAAGAATCCTTCAGTGAGATCGTCCGGGACGCGTCGCCCAAACCAAAAACGCTTCGATGGCAAGGAAAATTCCTATGGGAGCAATCGCTCCCGCAACCCCCATCCATTGGTAGCCGAAGCGTCCACAGGCGTAGAACAGCACCAGCATGCTTTGCACCATGCCCGTTAATCCGATCGTCCGGTACTGTGGTCCGAAATGATATCCGATCCAGAACGCCGCGCGGGAAAGGATCCAGACAGCCGTGGTTGCGACGACGGCGCGCATCGCCTTTCCGTCGGCAGCATAGAAGGCCAGGGCGAAAAGGCCGGGTATGAAAACGAGAAGCTGTTCCAGCGTCTGCTGCAAATAACGCTGATTGATATTCATCCGTTGCGTTTCATATCCGGTGAGCGGGTTGATCGCAGGCGAACCCAGGCGCTCGTGCGAAACAGCTTCAACCCCGGATACAAGACAGAAAAGGACCGCCAGGCAGCAGCAGCCAAGCGCGAATCCCAACCGCGCCGGCAGCTCCGTCATTCCCGGCAATGGCGGCATGAGCAGGTCGATGGCCAACCACAAAGCGAGGGTCACGGGGCCGGCGATCGCGATCCCGGCAAAGAGGCTCTTGCGCTGCTGTGCGATATTCCCGCTGTCGGAGGTCATTAATTTGGGTTCCACTCTCTGCGCCATCCTCGCTGGCTCCGGTGCGCCTTTTTGGCCATCTTCGAGCATGCCCGCTCCTGTATCATTATGTACCGGCTTGCGCCTCTATCTGTTTTGTGCCACAAAGCGCATGTTCGGGCATTTGCCGACCCGGAGACTGGAACGTTTTGGACGACCCTTTCCCCGATACCGTAAATATCTGACAGCCCCGCGCGAGCGGGAGGCGAAGCCGTGCGCGTTGCACGGATGCCAGAAACACGAAAGGGAAAAGGAGTTTTTCCCATGGCCCAGACCGGCACCGTCAAGTTTTTCAACACCACCAAAGGCTTTGGCTTCATTACGCCGGATGGCGGCGCCAAGGACGTTTTCGTTCACATCTCCGCTGTCGAGGCTTCCGGCATGCGCACGCTCGTTGATGGCCAGAAGGTCACCTTCGACGTCGAGCCGGACCGCATGGGCAAAGGCCCGAAGGCGGTCAATTTGCGCGCGGCGTAAACAGCCAAGCGCGCACGGGCTCGTCCAGAACCCGAAGGCGCCGCAGCGATGCGGCGTCTTTTTGCTTTTCATTAAGCATGATCTTCTTCGGAAGGCCTGTGTCCGTTTTTCAGATCATGGCCGGGCAACCTTTTGTCTGGCCGCTTAAAAAACTTTTCATTGAACTATCGACTAAAGGATGCGCACAATCCAGCTTCGGGTATTTGCCGGCCCG
This sequence comes from Rhizobiaceae bacterium, assembly GCA_051960255.1. Taxonomy (GTDB): domain Bacteria; phylum Pseudomonadota; class Alphaproteobacteria; order Rhizobiales; family Rhizobiaceae; genus Mesorhizobium_L. The sequence goes on along the minus strand of JBQCEL010000338.1, from coordinate 1,119 downwards.
GAGACTGGAATAGCATGCCCCGGCCTTGAAACGTGCTCTGCACCCGGGTGGCCCGCGAGAAGAGAGGGTTCGGCAAAACCCCGGCGCGTGCCAACTGTTTCTTCTCCCCCAGTAAACGACCGAACGGGCGTGACGCTGTGCGTCAGCCTGGAGCATCGGACCGAAATGGCTTCGGAACGATCCGATGCGAATTGAGGTGGATCGCCGCTGACGATCCAGGAACACTTGATGATGGGAGAAGGAGTTCCTCTAATGCCGCAATCCGGCACCGTTAAGTTCTTCAATCATGCCAAGGGTTACGGCTTCATTACGCCGGCCGATGGCGGCAAGGACGTCTTCGTCCATATTTCAGCCGTACAGGCTTCCGGCCTTCCGGGTCTGGAGGATGGCCAGAAAGTGACGTTCGAAACCGAACCCGACAAGCGCGGCAAAGGACCGAAAGCCGTCAATCTCATGGTCGGCTGACCGCGCGGAAAGGCTCGAGGCTCGTTACCTCGGCTCGCTACGCCAGGAACGGATTCGTGCGCCGTTCCTCGCCGAAACGGCCGCCCGGACCATGTCCGCAGATGAAGCCGATCTCGTCGCCGAGCGGCAGGAGCTTTTCCTTGATCGAACGGATCAGGGCGGCATGGTCGCCGCCGGGCAGGTCGGTGCGCCCGATCGAACCGTGGAAAAGCACGTCGCCGACATGCGCGAATTTCGCCGCTTCATTGTAGAAGACGACGTGGCCGGGCGCGTGACCGGGACAGTGCAGAACCTTGAAGGAATGCGCGCCGAAAGACACCGTCTCGCCCTCTTCGAGGAAACGGTCGGGCACGCAGTTGCGCACCTTGTCCGGAAGTCCGAAGCGCTGCCCCTGCGCCTCAAGGTTTGAGAGGAGCGGCCCGTCGTCTCTGTGCGGGCCGATGATCTCGACGCCGAGCGCGTCCTTCAGATCCATCGCGCCGCCGGCGTGGTCGATATGGCCATGGGTGATCCAGATCGCCTCGATGTCGATGCCGTTCGCGTCGACCGCCTCGCGGATGCGGTCCACCTCACCGCCGGGATCGACGACGACCCCCTTCTTCCCGGCCTCATCGAACAGGATGGCGCAATTCTGCTGGAACGGCGTGACCGGAA
>JBQCEL010000337.1:0-22948 GCA_051960255.1 Rhizobiaceae bacterium | reverse complement strand
TCTGAAAATGATGGAAGCGGCCCAATTAGCCTGCAAGATGCGGAAACAGGCCGAGCAGCCCGACGATGATGAGATAGATCGCCACGATGTAGTTGAGCAATCGCGGCATGATGAGGATGAGAATACCTGCGATCAGCGAAACAAGCGGTGCAATTGCCACGTGATGCATCTGGTCCAACCTTTGTTGCGGCTTGGCGAGCTGAAATTCCATCAGGAACAGGAGAGTTGCCGGCGGCTAGCCGGCGCTTTCGAACCGCGTCAAATAAGCCCCTACGCCATGTGCCCATCTACTAACGCAAAGCATCATGGCAGGTTCCCCTTGGAATCCACCATCGAGAAGGGACCAGCTTCTCACAGCTCCACTGGTCAGGCTGCGTAGCTCAGATATTTCGCCGTCGGCAGAATGGTAAGCGGCGCGTTTTCCAGCGATCGCTTTCCAAACAGCATCCGTTCTTCCATTGGATTCGCGCGGAAAAATGCGAAACGCCTAATCCCCTGCTGCCAGACAAGCGGTGATGGCGACTGCCACAGATCGACAGGACATGTCAGTCCTGGATACATCCTTCCTTGCACAAGCGGTTCGGCAACGAACACGCGCTTGTAGAATGCGGCATGTTCCCCTTTTATCGCCTGCAGGCAGGCGCTCGTTTTGAAATAGCGGCAAGCCAGCATCGGTAATCGGAGGGTGATGTAGGGCAGGACCTTCAAACTTGCTGACCACTCGAGATCCGCCGCAAACCGGCTTGGATCTATGAAGCTTTCACCGGCAGCTATTCGCGGCTCGATAATGTCCCCGAAGACCTTCAGACTTGGGCAGCGGGGATCCTCTCGGCTCGCATGCTGAATGCGAACCGTGCTGACTAGATTGCCGTCGTAATACACACCGTAGGTTATAGTTGTCGGCAAATCTTCGTAGGCATCTATGACCATACGGGAGACGTCCGATTTGATCATCCCCGCGCTAAGATAGGAATTATATCTAAGGCGAAAGATATCCTCTAGATCCTCCCCGCCTCCCTCGCAGCGGCGATATTCGATCTTTTCCATCATTTTCAGGACATTACGGGAAAATGCGGTCATTCCCGGATCGCCGGACGTCTCCTCTTCGCCCAAAGCCGAATGCTCCGCCGCTGCTCGCATCAGAAATCTCCCTCTGCCACCTTGGTGAAAGAGTAAACCAATGCTTAAACCACGGCAAAGGCGAAAATGGCGATAGTGCCGGTAACCTTCTATTAACCTTAATTTTTGTAAATTTTTCGTAAATAATGCTGCTGGAACATCGAGAGAACGCCCATGAATGGCGTCAGCTCGGTCTGATAGGCGCTTAACGGCGCGCTACCTTTTTCCAAACTGAAATTTCCTTGGCGAAGGGCCAGACTGTGGCTGACATCGTATCGATACCTGATGAGGTAAGGGCCGAGCCGAAAAGGAATCCTTGTAGAAGGTCAGGCTTTATGGTGGCCGCAAGGATTTTCAACTGCTCGAACGTCTCCACGCCTTCCATCGTGACGCTCAATCCAAGGGAATGGGAAAGAGAAACAATCCCTCTCAGCAATTCCAGCGAGCGCTTGTTGCGCGTGACGTCCAACAGAAAACTACGGTCGATCTTCACCTTGTCCAGCGGCAAAGTATGCAAATAGCTAAGGCTGGAATATCCCGTTCCGAAATCATCGAGCGCTATCTTGACGCCGAGTTGTTTCAATTCGCACAGAAGATCGTGGGTCGCCGACTTGTCGTCTAGAAGAGCGGTTTCCGTAACCTCGAGTTCGAGGCGCTGCGGGTCCAGACCTGTTACTTTCAATGCCTCTTCGATCTTCGCGATCGTATCTCTATTGCGGAAATCCTTAGCGGAAAGATTGACGGAAACAGAGATCTGTTCGGGCCATTTGGCGCAGGCTGAACACGCCGTTGCCAGCACAAAAGCGGAAACCTCGGAGATGATGCCCATCTCTTCGGCCAATGGGATAAATACCGCAGGTGAAATGGGGCCCAGTTCAGGATGGTCCCAACGGCAAAGCGCCTCGCAACTTTCGATCTGCATGGACGACATACAGATGATCGGCTGGTAAACGACCCGCAAGGACCCTGCGTTGATTGCAGCGCGCAAGTCGGCTTTCATTAGCTGCTTGTTTCGGAAAGCAGCATCCATAGATGTCTCGAAAAGCCGCCAGTTGTTCTTACCAAGCTCCTTCGCCTTGTAGAGCGCGAGATCGGCTTTGACGATCATGCCATCAATATCAATCTCGGACGCATTCCCCATGACAGCGCCAGCACTGCATTGAACGCGCAGAACATGCCCCGCGACATCCAGATCGCCTCGCAGGCTTTCGAAAAGCGCATCCAACTTCTCTCCGAATTGGCGCTCATTCTCAAGCTGATTGAAGAAGACCATAAACTCGTCGCCGCCAAAGCGACCCACTTTCACGTTATCGCTTGCCCATGAGGTTAGCCTCTCGGCCAAGGCGTAGATCAACCCATCGCCTACCGGATGTCCCAAAGTATCATTGACGCTCTTGAAATCGTCGAGATCGAATACGGCCAAGCCGCAACAACGGTCTCTATCGCCGCTGGCGATCATCGAGCCGACCATCTCGTGAAAATAGCCGCGATTGCAAAGTCCCGTCAGACTGTCATACCGGGCCATGAAGCGAATCTTTTCTTCCGCTTCCATGCGAGCCGTCACATCCTCGAAGGTGATCACACCAAGATCGCCGGGTCCCTCGCGTGTCGAAAATTCGAAGTAGCGGCCATTGGTGAACTTTAACAGTAATTTGCGATCCCGACTTTCGTGAAGCGCATTGGTCAGTTGCCCGACGGCGAAGGAACAATCTTTCCGGTGCAGAAGGCCTGCGGCGGTAGCACGCATCATTAGCGAACGCAGCGAACGGCCAACCAGCACCTCGGAGGATTTTGCTGCAAGCAATTGCACAGCCTCAGCGTTCGCCACGATGACCTTATCGTCTGCACCAAGCATGATCAGACCATGGGGCATCGTGTTCAATGCCCGATCGAACCTCTTGGCGAGTTGCTTTGCCCGGCGATGACCGGTGACAGCCGAAAAAAGCACTTCCCGCACTTGATTGGCGGTTGAACGCACGATGAAATAGAAGATGAAAATGACAGTGCCCAAAACCACATTGGGAATATCGCCGCGCAGTACCAGTCCGAGGCCAAGCGGGCCAAGGAAGGCCGCGCCAAAGACGGTTACCATTCGGGACGACCCGTAGTTTCGACCGGCAACGGTAACCAAGGATCCAAGCGCAACGCAATTGGCAGCAAATTCTGCGAAAGGATCGGAAACGACGCATGTCGACATGAAGCAAAAAGCGCCGATCGTGAGCGCCTGTATCGTACCTCTAAAGATATAGCTGTCTTCCCATGCTTTCGCTTCGGCGCGGTTGGTTATGCCACCGGATTTGGTGAATTTCAGCATTCCCAGGTAGCGCCAGATGCCCACAATCAGCAGCATCAAAGCCAGGACGAGATAAATCGGCTTGCGATCCTGCCAATAGACCAGGAGCCCTATCGTGCCATGCAGCAGCGCGCCGACGAGCACCGTGTGCACGCTGTTGAAAAGAGAGCGAACAAACTGGATATAGACGTCGGCAGGAATGCTTGCCGGTTTTGATCTGCTCATCGCCTGATCCGCCGAATGGAAGCCGATCATGCCACGCGCCTGTTAATAAACGCTTATTTCAGCATTCGCGAAAACACGAGATACGATCCCGGAACGGGGAAGGATTTTCCGAAAGGATCACGCCCAAATCAAGAACAACCGCACGATGCGAGTCGACCTGTCGTACATGCTTGGGCTATTCAGCGGCCTGCAAGGCGGTTGAAACGCCTTCCTCCTTGCCGAAACGGGCAAGCAGCCGCTCTCTTTCCGCCTTCGCCTTCTCGGCATTTTCCGCCTTCACATGGCCGAAACCGCGGATGAGCGAGGGAACGGACAGAAGCGCCGCGGCGGCCTCCACATTGCGGGCGTTCAGGCCGGAACGAACCATCGCCAGATCGGCCTCATACTGAGCAAGGAGCCGCCTTTCCATGCGCCGCTCGGCCGTATAGCCGAAAATGTCGAACGCCGTGCCTCGTACCCTTTTGAGGCGGGCAAGCACCCGGAAAGCCTTCATCATCCAGGGACCGAAAGTCGATTTTTTCAACCTGCCGTTCTCATCCCGCCGGTTGAGGATGGGCGGAGCAAGGTGAAACTCAAGTCTGTCATAGGAAGAAAAGGTCGAGGAAAGTTGGGCAGCGAAACTGCCGTCGGTGTAAAGCCGCGCGACTTCATACTCGTCCTTGATCGCCATCAGCTTGAACAGATTGCGCGCGACCGCCTCCGAAAGGACTGTCGAGCCGCGGCTCACCCGCTCCTCGACCTCCCGCATCTGTTCGACCAGATCGATGTAGCGCTTCGCGTAGGCTGCGTTCTGGTAGTCTTGCAGGAACGCGCTCCGCCGCTCGACGACTTCGTGAAGCGTACTTGTCGGGCGTGCATCGGCGGCTTTCGGCCCGGCGTCTTCCACCAGTTGGCGCACGAATTCCGGAGCATGCCCGGCCCGCCGTCCCCACCGGAAGGCGGAAATGTTCATCGCCACCGCCTGGCCGTTCAGTTCAATCGCCCGCTCGATCGCCTCCGCTGCGAGCGGAAGCCCGCCCTTCTGGAACGCCAGGCCGAGAAGAAACATGTTCGCTGCAAGCGAATTGCCGAAGAGCACGGTGGCGGCGCGCGTGGCGTCGAAGAAATGCGCGTTGTCCTGCCCCGCCGCCTCGCGGATGGCTTTCTTCAGCCTTTCGGTCGGCAGGGAAAAATCCGCCGAACGCGCGAAGTCGCCCGGCATGACTTCCGCCGTATTGGCTACGAATACGGTATGGCCGATGCGCGCGGCGGCAAGCACCTTCTTGGCGCCCGAGACGACGAGGTCGCAGCCGAGGATGAGGTCGGCTTTCCCGGCGGATACACGAATGGCATTGATATCCTCAGGCGTCTTCGCGATCCGTATATGGCTGAACACGGCGCCGCCCTTTTGGGCGAGGCCGGCCATGTCGATCATGCCGCAGCCCTTTCCTTCGAGATGCGCGGCCATCCCGAGAATCGCGCCGATCGTCACCACGCCGGTTCCGCCGATGCCGTCCACGATCCCCGCCCAGCCGTCACGGAGAGGATAGATCGCGGGAACCGGAACACTGTCCAGCGGGTCCGAAGCGCCCGCCACGCCAGCGGCCTTCCGAATCTTCGCGCCGTGAACCGTTACGAAGGACGGGCAGAAGCCGTTGACGCAGGAAAAATCTTTATTGCAGCTTGACTGGTCGATGCGCCGCTTGCGCCCGAATTCCGTTTCGAGCGGTTGGACGGAAACGCAGTTCGAAGCCACGCCGCAATCGCCGCAGCCCTCGCAGACCAGTTCGTTTATGATAATGCGCTTGTCCGGGTCGGGGAATGTGCCTCGCTTGCGCCGGCGTCGTTTTTCCGCCGCGCAGGTCTGGTCGTAGAGAAGCACGGAGACGCCCTTCACCTCGCGCAATTCGCGCTGCACGGCATCGAGCCGATCACGGTGGTGGATGCTTGCGCCCGCGGGAAATTCCACCCGGCCAGCATATTTTTCAGGCTCGTCGGTGACGATGGCGATTCGCTCGACGCCTTCTGCCCTCACCTGTCTTGCAATGGCGTCGACGGTCAGCTGACCTTCATGCGGCTGCCCGCCGGTCATGGCGACGGCGTCATTGTAGAGAATCTTGTAGGTGATGTTGGCGTCCGAAGCGAGCGCAAAGCGGAGCGCCAGCAAGCCCGAATGATTGTAGGTCCCGTCGCCCAGATTCTGGAATATGTGGGCGCGTTTTGAAAAGGGGGCTTGACCGATCCATTGCGCCCCCTCGCCCCCCATCGCGGTGAAGCCGACCGTAGAGCGGTCCATCCACAGGGACATGAAATGGCAGCCGATCCCGGCGCCGGCGATCGAGCCCTCCGGCACCTTGGTCGAGGAATTGTGGGGGCAGCCTGAGCAGAAATAGGGCGTTCGCGATCCCACGTCCTGCGTGTCGGCGAGCATCGCCTGATACTGCTTCATCTTGCTGACGCGCTGGGCGATCTCTTCCGACGGCCCGATCGCCTTCAGCACGCGCTCTCCGATGGCGATCGCGATGTCGTTCGGATCGAGCGATCCCCTGGCGGGAAAGAGCCACTCGCCGCGCTCGTCCTTCTTGCCGACGATTTCGGGCTGCAATGCTGTTCCATAGAGGCTTTCGCGAAGCTGTGTCTCGATGAGCGAACGCTTTTCCTCAACGACGAGGACCGTTTCCAGCCCCTCGGCGAACCGGCTGACATGTTCGAGATCGAGCGGCCAGGGACAGCCGACCTTGAACAGGCGAAGGCCGATCTCGTTGGCGCGCTTTTCGTCTATGCCGATGTCGTCCAGCGCCTGCCGGACGTCGAGATAACTCTTGCCGACAGTGATGATGCCGATCCGCGGCGCGCGCCCGCCGGAATAGACGATATGGTTGAGATTGTTGGCCTTGATGAAGGCAGCCGCGGCCGCGCGCTTGTATTCATGCAGCCGCGCTTCCTGCCCGAGCATGTCGATCTCGTGACGGATATTGAGCCCGCCGAACGGCATGTCCATTTCGGGTAGGACCACGTTCAGCCTGTCGAGCGATACGTCTACGGACGCCGTCGATTCGATATTGTCCTTGACGCATTTCATCGCCGCCCAGGTGCCGGCGAAGCGGGAAAGCGCATAGCCATAAAGGCCGTAATCGATGATCTCCTGCACGCCGGCCGGATTGAAGATCGGAACCATCGCGTCGAGAAAGGCGAATTCCGTCGCATGCGCCGTGGTCGAGGATTCGGCGGTATGGTCGTCGCCCATCAGCGCCAGCACGCCCCCATGGCGTGATGAACCGGCCAAATTGCCATGCCGGATCACGTCGCCCGAGCGATCGACGCCTGGTCCCTTGCCGTACCAAAGGGCAAAAACGCCATCATACCGCCCTTCGCCGAGAAGCTCCGTCTGCTGCGAGCCCCAGCAGGCCGTCGCCGCCAGTTCCTCGTTCAGCCCCGGCTGGAAGACGATATCGGAAGCGGCCAATTGGCTCTTGGCCTTCCATAATTGCAGGTCGAGGCCGCCAAGCGGCGAGCCGCGATAGCCGGAGACAAAACCTGCCGTCCTGATGCCACCTCTCCGGTCGCGCTCGCGCTGCATCAACAGCATGCGGATGACGGCCTGCGAGCCCGAGATGAAGATGCGTTCTTTCGACAGATCGTATTTGTCGTCGAGCGAAACGCCATGGATGGTCATCGGGCAGTCTCCTCTCCGGCGGCCGACGATTCGGCTGCGGAGTTCTTTTCACGCCAGTTTTTCGCCGCTTTCCAAATGCGTCAAATAAAATCGGCGAGCGCAATATCGCGACGTATAAAGCGCGAATTCCGTCATAATTGTGCGCGCGGCCTTGTCCCGAACACACTGAAATTAGTTTTCCGCCCTGCTCTGCTCTCTCTGCCTATCGACGTCGGCCTGATCTGCTCTGCTCAACGGGCCATTTCGGTGTTCAACTTCAAATGATTCCACGGCGCATGCTTCTTCCGCAAGCCTCATGAATTCGGATGCTCCCGCTGCATCGGGACGCATCCAGCGAATCTCGAGAGGAAAGCGTGCTGACGGTTTGCTCTTCTGATGCTTGCCAAACAGCGGCTGGACGTTCAGGTCGCCGCCGGACAATGCGGCTTCGGCGTCCCTGGCAACCGGCCGTTCGGATGTCCCGCCAATTCGGGATTGAGTTCATAGATCGGCCCGACCACAAGCGGCTTGTCCGGAAGGATGCTCTGGTCCTGGGAAGAGGTGATCGTCGCGTCGAGCTTCTGCAGCAGCTTGCCTTCTGCATCCTCGATGCGGATCGAGACCTGATAGGGCTTGTTCTTGACGACGCAAGTGAGCGGTGGGCTGTCGAGGGTCACGTGCGGCAGTTGCGGCCAGATCTTTTCCTTGACCACGATCGGCTCGCCGCCTGCGGGGTTCTGGAAGGAAGCGACGGCGACCTGTCCTTCGACCATGGGTTTGAGCGGCTTCAAGGTGACGACATAGGTCGCCTGCGCCAAGCGATAGTTGAACTCGAACAGCTTGCCCGAGATGGCGAAAAGCTCGTCTTTGCCTCCCGATTCGCGGCATGCGCCAAGAAGGCCGGTGGTCAGGAGGATCACTCCCAGGAGAGCCAACCCGGAAACTCGGCCGCCTTCTTCCTCTATCCGTCTCATCATCTACCCCTCCCTTTCCGCCACCTGCCGGCGATAGTGACGTTTCGCTTTCTGGCGATTGCCGCAAACCGCCATATCGCACCAGAGCCTGCTCGCATTGCGGCTGCGATCGAGAAAAAGCCAGGCGCAGTTGCGGCAGATCTTGATCCGATGGAGCCGGTCACGTTCCAGCAGCGAGAGCGCCGAAAGCGAAACACCGGCGGCAAAGGCCAGCGGCTTTTGCGGATCGCCGAATGGCCTCGTGGGTGAGACCGCTTCGGCGTGTCCTTGTAGCGCCTCCGCCGCAGCCTGCATGAAATCGCTGAGATGCTCCGTTTCCAACAAGCCGCCGCCGGCAGCATTCCGGAAAAGCCTGTCCGTCGCCTCGCGCAGCGCAATAATTTTTTCCACGGTGGCGTCGGGCTGTGAAACCGCTAGCGAACGACCGCCGAGTTCTCCTGCGCAATATACATTCGCCGCCTCGGCGAAGCGGGCGATCTCGCGAGCGTCTTCGAACCGGTCGAACGTCAATGCCGGATTATTCCTATGGACGACCGTGTTGGTGACGTTGAGCGCCAACACGCCGCCGGAAAATCTGTGCTGTGTCCACGCCACGGTCATGCAGACAATCTAACTGGTAAAATCCCTTTGACAAGTTAGATTGCTTTGCTCATCCTCCGGCTTCTGATGCGCTTCGGCGGATTGTGAATGGCCTACTTCCTGCAGCAGGTGCTGAACGGCTTGCACGGCAGCGCGCTCTACGCCCTGCTCGCCTTCGGCTATGCGCTGACACATGGAGTCATCCGGCGCACCAACCTCGCTTATGGGCCGGTGTTTGCCTTTTGCGGGCAGATGGCGATCCTTTTCGCCGTCGCTGCTTACGATGAACTGTGGCTGATCTGGCCCGTCGCGCTCGCCATCGGCATCGTTGCCGCCTTCCTCTATGCGACGCTACTCGGAAGCGTGCTGGCGCGTGGGATCTTCGCGCCGCTAGCGGAAAGCTCGCCCAACACCATCGTCGCGGCGACGCTCGGCGTCGCGATCGTGCTTCTCGAACTTGCCCGCCTCGCCGCCGATACCAGGGACTATTGGCTGCCGCCGATCCTCGCCATCCCGATCGTCTTCCTCGAATGGAACGGCTTCAAGGTGACGCTGACCGTCATCCAGCTCATCGACATCTCGACTGCAATCGTGGCGATCGCAGCCCTCGTCGCGCTCCTGCAACGATCGCGCATGGGTCGGCTTTGGCGCGCCGTCAGCGATGACCCGCTCGCCGCCTCGATGTGCGGGGTCGATGTCGCGCGTATCCTCGCGCTTTCGGTCATCGCCGGTGCGTTCCTGGCGGCGCTCGCCGGATGCCTCGCCGCCGTCTATTTCGGCAATATCAGCCTTGGAACGGGGCTGGTTTTCGGATTGAAAGTGCTTTTTGTGACTGCGGTCGGAGGCTATCGCTCGCCTCTTCGGGCGGCAATCGGCGCGGCGGCGGTCGGGATGGGGGAAGCCCTCTGGACCGGCTATCTGCCAAATGACTGGCGCGACGTGGCGGTCTTCGTCTTCCTGACTGTCCTGCTCGTCTTGCGCCCGAGCGACGACGCCGCATCTTCGAGAATTTGAAGAGCGAGGCAGCCGTAATGTGCGCGTCGCGCGCAACGGATATCGCTTCAGTTTGTTTGCACTGCGTAACAAACCTGATATTCAGCCTCCCGCCTGACCGACGAAGGCTTGCCCTTCATCGTATCGGCTTCAGGGACGCGGTGTAGCCGCATAAAAAAAACAGGAATGGCGCATCGCCCGAACAGGGAGGGAATGCATGGCGTGGCTGCTTGGCTTGTCGCGGCTGATAGATCGTTTGACGGCATTCGTCGGAAGGTGGGTCTCCTGGTTCATCTTCGCTGCGATCATCGTCAGCGCCGGTAATGCTGTCATCCGTAAGGTTTTCGACGAATCCTCCAATGCCTGGCTCGAACTGCAATGGTATCTCTTCGGCGCCGCTTTCATGCTCGCCTCTGCCTACACCCTGCAGCAGAACGAACATATCCGCATCGACATCCTCTATGGGCTTTGGCCGCGGCGCGTACAGCACTGGATCGACCTCATCGGCCACGCGCTCTTCCTGATGCCCTTCGCCACGCTGATGGTTATCTATCTGTGGCCGTACGTCATGCTGTCCTATCACAATGGCGAGGTTTCCACGAATGCAGGCGGGCTGATCCTTTGGCCGGCCAAATCGCTTCTTCTCATCGGATTTGCGCTTCTGTGGCTGCAGGGCGTCTCTGAAATCATCAAGAAAATCGCGGTCATCCGCGGCATCATTCCGGACCCGACTCCCTATGTGTCCGCCCACGCGCCGCTCGAAGACGCAACCGCGGCGGAGACGAACTGATGCTCGAACTCATCGCCGCCAACATAGCGCCGATCATGTTCGGCAGCCTCATCATCTTCCTGCTGTTCGGTTATCCCGTTGCCTTTGCGCTTGCCGCGAACGGCCTTCTCTATTTCTTCATCGGCGTCGAACTGGCGCCCCATTCCGGCGGCGACATTTCGCTCTCCTGGAACCTGCTTTATGCGCTCCCCGAACGTTTCTGGGGCGGCGTTCTGGCAAACGAGACCTTGCTCGCGGTTCCGTTCTTCACATTCATGGGCATCATTCTCGAACGATCGGGCATGGCCGAGGATCTGCTCGACACGATCGGCCAGCTCTTCGGCCCGATCCGCGGCGGCCTCGCCTATGCGGTCATCTTCGTCGGCGCGCTGCTCGCGGCGACCACAGGCGTCGTTGCCGCCTCGGTTATCGCCATGGGATTGATCTCGCTGCCGATCATGCTGCGCTACGGCTATGACCGGCGCCTCGCCTCGGGCGTCATCGCTGCTTCCGGAACATTAGCGCAGATCATCCCCCCATCCCTTGTCCTGATCGTGCTGGCCGACCAGTTGGGTCGCTCCGTCGGTGACATGTATGAAGGGGCGCTGGTGCCCGGCCTCATCCTGACCGGCCTCTATGCGCTTTACATTCTCATCATGTCGATCGTCCGGCCGAAATGGGTGCCAGCCCTGCCGCTCGAGGCGCGGACCCTCGGCTCCGGCGTCACATCTCTCGTCGTTGCGCTCGCCGCAGCCGGCGCCATCGGATACGGCGCCTATCGATGGCTGGAGCCCCACTCCGGAGGCAATGCCGGAATCTGGGCGATGGCGATCGCCACGATCGTGATCTATCTCGTGGCAATCCTTGACCGCGGCCTCAAGCTGAAATTGATGTCGCGCCTGACGCAGCAGGTCATTATCGTTCTTATTCCGCCGCTGGCGCTGATCTTCCTCGTGCTCGGCACGATTTTTCTCGGCATCGCCACGCCGACCGAGGGCGGCGCGATGGGCGCCGTCGGAGCGCTCGTCATGTCCGCGCTGAAGCGCCGGCTGACACTGGAATCGGTAGAACAAGCGCTCGCCTCGACGACCCGGCTCTCCGCGTTCGTCCTGTTCATCCTGGTCGGCTCGCGCGTCTTTTCGCTCACCTTCTACGGCGTCAACGGACATTTATGGGTCGAGCATCTTCTGACGTCGGTGCCGGGCGGCGAGGTCGGCTTCCTTATCGTCGTCAACATCATCATCTTCTTCCTTGCGTTCTTCCTCGACTTCTTCGAATTGGCCTTCATCATCGTGCCGCTTCTGGCGCCGGCGGCGCAAAAGCTCGGCATCGATCTGATCTGGTTCGGCGTCTTGTTGGGCGTGAACATGCAGACGAGTTTCATGCACCCGCCCTTCGGCTTCTCGCTCTTCTACCTGCGCTCCGTCGCGCCCAAGGCGCCCTATATCGACAAGGTGACGAAGAAGCGGATGGAGCCCATCACCACGGGCCAGATCTATTGGGGCGCGATACCTTTCGTGCTCATCCAGGTGGTGATGATGGCGCTCGTCATCGCCTTCCCGCAGATGGTCACCCGCTACAAAACCGAACTCCCGACCGTCAATCCGGATACAATCAAGATACAGCTTCCGGGATTGGGTGGCGGACTTGGCCTGCCGCCGCTTGGCGGCAATTCAGGGGGTCAGAACAATACGCCCTCGGGCCTTGGCGGGGCGCTCCCGACGTTGAACGGACCGCCTCCGGGACTTGGCGGGCAGCAGCCGGCTCCCGCTCCATCCCCTGCCCCCGACCTGAGCCAGCCGCCGAAAATCCAGTGACGCGGACGGGCAGATGAAAGAGCCCGCTCTTCGGGCTCTTTCACGAAGGGAATTGCAGTGATCACCAAGCCTATTTCGGCAACGCGTAGGCGATGACCTGATCGCTCACCTTCGGAAGCAGGATCGAATTGCCGCCGACGACGAAGACGACGTATTCCTTCCCCTTGTAGGTATAGACGGCCGGCATCGCCACGGCGGGCGCATCGACGAGGCTCCGCCACAGCACTTTCCCCGTCTTGAGGTCGATCGCCCGAACGCGAGAATCCATGGATGCGCCGATGAAGATCAGCCCCGATTTGGTGATCACCGGCGCGCCGATCGTCACCGAACCCCATGAATGGGGCATATAGAAGCCGTAGCGCTGCACCTCGCCGAAAGGCTCATTCCACAAGCGCTTGCCGGTATTGAGATCGTAAGCGGCGAGGGTTCCATAAGGCGGCTTCCAGCATGGCATCCCGGCCCAATTGAGGAAGGTCTGCAGCCTCAGGCCGTAAGGCGATCCCGTCTGCGGATAATAGCCGGACGATTCGCCGTTCTGCGCCTTCTGCTGGTAATCCTTGCGCGGGATCAGTGTATAGATCTGCACCACACGGCTCGAATTGACGACATAGGTGTTCGTCTTCGGATCGATCGCGCCGCCGCCCCATTCGGTTCCGCCGGCGGTTGCGGGAAAGATAATGCTCCCTTTCAGGCTGGATGGCGTGAAGCGGCCGTCGTCGCGAAGCTTCGCCGCTTCGCTGCTACACGCCCCGAGGCTGATCCAATCGGCGAGCGGAAAGACGCCGGGCCATTTGTCCGGCGTGACCGGAGCAGGCGTGGCGACATAAGGCTGGGTCGCGGCCGCCTGCTCACCCGGCACGTCCGACTTGGGAACCGGCTTTTCCTCGATCGGATAGATCGGCTCGCCTGTCTTGCGGTTGAGGACGTAAAGGAAACCCTGTTTGGAGGACTGCACCAGCGCAGGGATGGTCTTGCCATCCTTCTTGATATCGACGAGCGTCGGCGCCGAATTGGTGTCGAGGTCCCAGATATCATGATGGACAAGCTGCCGGCTCCAGACCACCTTGCCGGTGTCCACGTCGAGCGCGGTGACGGAGGTGGCGAGCGGCAGCTTTTCCTTGCGGTCGCCGCCATACATGTTCGGGCTCGGCGAACTGACCGGGATATAAAGCAGGCCGAGCTTCGGATCGATCGACATCGAGGCCCAGACATTGGCGGTGCCTGTCGTCGGGATTGCTTCCTTGGGCAGCGCATCGAACGTCCATTTCAATTTGCCGGTACGCGCGTCGAGAGCAAAAACAGTTCCCGGCGGATCTGTCTGATCGGTCCAATCGCGGCCGGCCCAACCCAAAAACAGCGTGTCGTGATAGACGGTGGGCGGCTGCAGCAGAGACAGCGGCCATTTGTTGTTGATCGTGTTCCATTGGTTGATATCAACCATGCCGTTCTTGCCGAACGAGGCGCATGGCTTGCCGGTATCGGCATCGACGCCGTAAAGCTTGGCGTCCATCGTGCCGATGTAGACGATTTTCTGGCACGCGGCGCCCTTCTGCGGATTGTCCGCCTGCCAATAGGCGACGCCGCGGTTCTTCAGATCGGGCTGGGTCAACGCCTTCAGCACGGCATGCGGGTCGAAGGCCCATTTCTGCTTACCCGTTCCAGGGTCGAGCGCGATGATGCGGTAGAACGGCGTGCCGATGTAAAGCGTGTCGTTGACGAAAAGCGGCGTCGCTGACCAGACGGACATCGGCTTGTTCCCGCTGCCGTCGGAAACGTCGCCGGTATGGAATTCCCATGCCTTCTGGAGATTCTTGACATTGTCCGGCGTGATCTGGTCGGCGGTCGCGTATTTCTGCGCCATCAGATCGCCGTTGAACGTCGCCCATAGGTCGGGCTTCATCCATGGATCGGGTGCGTGGCTGTTAGCAGGAGGACTGGCCGGATTTGCCGGCTGTTCCGTGTTGGCGGCCGGAGCGGCAGGGGCGGCCGGCGTCGCTGGCGGTGTGTTGGTTTCCTGGGAAGAGGCAGCACCCCCCGCGGCGAGAAGGAACATGGATGCCAGAAGGAGATTTCTTGCGATCATGCAACGACCCTCCTTCTGCTGCGGCTCCCGCCCGAGAACAAACTGATCAGCCACGCTATGAAGCCAAGCGCCATGAGAGCGAGCAGAACATAGGAATCGAGGAAATAGGCGGCGACGCCCGTCCCTACCAGATCGAGAAAGATCAGGAAAAGGAGAATGCCACGCGCCCATCCGGGGCCGGAGTTCCAGAGCATCACAACCAGGGAAGCAATAATCAGGAGGATCGTCGAACAGAGCACAAGATAGGCTCCGAAGGAAAATGCGATGCCGTTGCCTTGGGAAAAGGTATTCACAGCCGCCACTATTACGGCGATAGCCGACAGGATGCATAAAAGAAGAAGCGGAATATTGCTCGGCCGGGCCGGCTGCTCCCCCTCCACTTCGGTCACGGTTGCAGTGGTGGACATGCCATCCCCTCCCATATTCGTTGCACTTTCGTGCCAACTAGCGGCGAAAAGGGAGAGGTCAATACAAGAGAAGAGTCCTCCGGTTCATGGGACGCTTCGAGGCGACATGCCTTCTCAGGCGCCCAAAACGAAACGCCCGGAGCTTTGGCGCCGGGCGTCGATGATCTCACTTCAATCGGTCAGAGTTTGCCGGCGCGCTGCTGGATCATCATGAAGGTGTCGAAATTGTATTCGGCGATCTGGGTCCACAGATAGTAATCCTTGCGGAACGCCTTGATCGATTCCCAGACCTTCTTGAATTCCGGATTGGACGCTTCCATTTCGCCATAAACCTGATTGGCCGCGTCAAAGCAGGCTTCCATGATGGGTTGGCTGAACGGACGCAGCTTCGCGCCTTCCGAGACGATCTTCTTCAGCGCCGGCGGATTGACCCAATCATATTTCTGCAGCATGTCGGAATCCGCCGCATGCGCTGCTGTGCGGAAGAGCGCCTGGTAATTCTTCGGCAGGCTCTCCCACTTGTCCTTGTTGACCATGTAATGGACAGTCGGACCGCCTTCCCACCAGCCGGGATAATAGTAGTAGGGCGCCACCTTGACGAAGCCGAGCTTCTCGTCGTCATAGGGACCGACGAACTCGCAGGCGTCGAGCGTGCCCTTTTCGAGCGCCGGATAGATGTCGCCGCCGGCGATCTGCTGCGGCACGACGCCGAGGCGCTCCAGCACCTTGCCGGCAAAGCCGCCGACGCGGAATTTGAGGCCCTTCAGATCGGCGACCGTATTGATCTCCTTGCGGAAGAAGCCGCCCATCTGCGTCCCGGTGTTGCCGCCGGGGAAAGCCACGAGTTTCTTGTCGGAGAGAAACTCGTTGAAGAGGTCGTTACCGCCGCCGAAATACTGCCAGGCCATACGACCGCGAGCATTGAGCGCGAACGGCACGTCGGCGAACAGCGCCCACGTCGGGTCCTTGCCCCAATAATAATACGCCACCGTATGCGCCACCTCGACCGTGCCGGCCGCGGCCGCATCGGCGGCCTGCAGGCCCGGCACGAGTTCTCCCGAGGCGAAGGACTGCATGGTGAAGTTTCCGTCGGTCGCCTCGGACAGATATTTTCCCATCGCCAGCGAGCCGCCGAAGAGGGTGTCGAGCGACTTCGGAAAGGACGAGGTGCAGCGCCAGGTTATTTTCGGGTTCGACTGGGCGATGGCAGGGGCCGCGAGAGCGCTCGCGGCGGCGACGCCCGCGCCGGCGGCGCCAGCCTTCTTGAAAAATGAACGACGATCCATGAATCCCTCCGTTTAAAGACGGACGCGCCCCCTTGCATAGCGAACATCTCGCGCGCCCCGATCCGCCACGCTTAGCGTCCAAAGCCATTCATCGCAACAAGCAAAGTGCCATTCGAAGCCTGACTTTGCGTCGAAGCACGCCCTCGCGTTGGAAAGAGATGCAAACCATATTATGAAGGGCGCCAACGCGCCAATCGATGCAGAGTTTCCAATGGACCAGCCCCTCGTCGCCGTTTCGACGGACAGAAGAAAGTTCGACCAGTACACCTGGCATGCGACGCCGGAACAGTATCTCGACGCCGCTGTCCAGGCTGCAGGCGTTTTTCCGCTTCTGGTGCCATCCTTCGGCGAGGAACTCGATCTGGACACGCTCCTCGCTTCGGTCGACGGCGTGATGATCACCGGTTCGAAGACTAATGTTCATCCCTCCCTCTACGGCGGCGATATCAGTGAGGCGAGCGAACCATACGATCCGGCGCGCGACGCAACGACCCTGCCGCTGATCCGCAAGGCGATCAGGGGCGGCGTGCCGCTCCTCGCCATCTGCCGCGGCATACAGGAATTGAATGTCGCGCTCGGCGGAACGCTTGCAGGCGAAATCCAGGAGCGCGAAGGGATCATGGACCACCGCGCGCCCGTCAGCGATGAGCAGGACGAGCGCTTCGCCATTCGCCAGACGGTTTCCATTCGGCCGGGAAGCTGCCTGGCGGGGATTTTCGGGGCAAGCGATATCAACGTAAACTCGCTTCATAGGCAGGCCATCGATCGCCCCGCGCCGCGCCTCGACGTCGAAGCGGTCGCGAGCGACGGTACGATCGAGGCGGTTTCCGTCAGAGGCACCCCTGCCTTTGCAGTCGGCGTCCAATGGCACCCTGAATATTGGGCTGGAACCGACGATATGTCCGGCCGTATCTTCCGAGCCTTCGGCGATGCCGTCCGCGACCATGCGGCAAGGCGCAGGGTAACGCGAGCGGCAGCGGAGTAGACGATGTCACATTCGAGCGGGGACGATCATCACCATCATCACGAGAAGTCCGAGCTGTCGGAGACGGAACTTCGAGTCCGCACGCTGGAATCGCTTTTGGTCGAGAAGGGCTATATCGATCCCGCGGCGCTTGATTGGCTGATTGAAACCTACGAGACGAAGATCGGTCCGAGAAACGGCGCTCGCGTCGTCGCCAAGGCGTGGAGCGATCCGGCTTATCGCGACTGGTTGCTGGAGGACGCCACCGCCGCGATCGCCTCGCTTGGCTATACCGGCCGCCAAGGCGAGCATATGGTGGCAGTGGAGAATACGCCCGACGTGCACAACATGGTCGTCTGCACTCTCTGCTCCTGCTATCCCTGGAGCGTCCTCGGCTTGCCGCCGACATCGTACAAATCGCCCGCCTACCGCTCGCGCGCGGTGATTGATCCGCGCGGCGTTCTTGCCGAATTCGGGCTCGCCATCCCGGAGGCGAGCGAAGTGCGCGTCTGGGATTCGACCGCGGAGATCCGCTATCTCGTCATTCCGCAACGTCCGCAAGGAACGGAAGCGCTCGACGAAGAAGCGCTCGCCGATCTCGTCACCCGCGATTCCATGATCGGAACCGGGCTGGCCCTCCAACCGGGAGCAGCGTCATGAACGGCGCGGCCGATGTCGGCGGCATGATGGGTTTCGGCGCCATCAGTCGTCCCTCAGAAGAGCCGAATTTCCATCATGAATGGGAAAGGCGCGCCTTCGCGGTGACGCTCGCCATGGGCGCGACGGGTTCATGGACGCTGGATGAATCCCGCTTCGCCCGTGAGACGCTTCCGCCTGCTGTCTACTACAATTCGAGCTACTATCAGATATGGGAAAAGGCGCTCGAGAAGCTGATGCTGGAGCGCGGTCTCCTGACGGAACGCGAACTGGCGACCGGAAAGGTTGAAAGCCGCACGCCTGTCGCCCGCACGCTTGCCGCTGAAGATGTCGACAAGGTGCTGGCGAAAGGCGCGCCGACGGAACGCAAAATCGCGACGCCCGCTCGCTTCAAGCTCGGCGACAGGATCCGCGCGAAGAATATGCATCCGGTGACACACACGAGGTTGCCGCGATATTTGAGGGGCCACATCGGCGAAATTGCGCGCATCCATGGCGTCCATGTGTTTCCCGACAGCAATGCGGACGGCAGGGGCGAGGATCCGCAATGGCTCTATGCCGTACGTTTTTCAGCGCGGGAACTATGGGGCGAGGACCGTCCTGCCAGAGACACCGTCACCGCCGATTGCTGGGAGCCATACCTTGAAGCCGACTGAGGAGGGCATGCCGGCTATTCCACGCGACGCGGGTGGCGAGCCAGTCTTCGCCGCGCCATGGCAGGCTGCGACCTTCGCCATGACCGTCGCCCTGCATGAGAAAGGCGCCTTTACCTGGAGCGAATGGGCCGAAACGCTCGGCCGGGAAATCGCCCTCTCCGGACAGGATTCGGGTGCGGATGTCTATTATCAGGCGTGGCTCGCGGCCCTTGAATCAATCGTCAGGGAAAAGCGCGTTATCAACGCGGGTGAAATGGCCGAGCGGCATGACGCGTGGGACAGGGCCGCCCGCGCCACGCCGCATGGCGAGCCGATCACGCTCGGGCGCGAGCGCCAGACCTGATCGATTACTTCCGCTCTTTCGCCAGCCGCAGGGCGAGATCCTTCGCCTCCGGCACCGGCGTGATCACCGTTCCGTTCGCAAACCACGACGCCAGATTATCCACCATCAGATCGCCCATCGCCTGGCGCGTATGCTGGCTGGCTGAGCCGACATGCGGGAGCAGGCAGGTGTTTTTGAGCTTGATCAAGGCTTCGGGAACGTTCGGCTCATGTGCGAAGACATCGAGACCGGCCGCGCTGATCGTACCCTCCTGAAGGGCCGCGATCAGGGCGTCCTCATCGACTGTGCTGCCACGCCCGACGTTGATGAAGACGCCATCAGGTCCTAGCGCCTTCAGCACCGCCGCATTGACCGCCTTTTCCGTCGATGGGCCGCCCGGCGCCACCGAAATCAGCGTATCGACAGCCTCGGCCAGCCCGAGCAGCGTCGAATGATAGGTATAGGGCGATCCTTCCACCGGACGGCGATTGTGATAGGCGATCGTTACGCCGAACGCTTCGAGGCGGCGCGCCACGGCCTGGCCGATCCGACCCATACCGAAAATGCCGATGCTGCGCTCGCGCAAGGTTGTCTGCGTCAGAGGGTAGCCGCCCTCGCGCGCCCAGCGCCCCTCCCGCAGCCATTTCTCGGCCCGCGGGAACTCACGCACCGTGTTGAGCAGCAGCCCGATCGTCGTATCGGCGACCTCTTCGGTCAGGACATCCGGCGTGTTGGTGACGAGAATGCCTTTCTTCACCGCATGAGGCGCGTCGACCGCATCATAACCGACGCCGAAATTAGCGATGATCTCGAGCTTCGGCAGGGCGTCGATGAAATCGGCCGTGATTCTTCCCATCACGCCGATGCCCCTCACCCTGTCGGCCATTTCAGGCGTTACGAGAGAAGGATCGCCGCTCGGCAGCTTCACCGCCTGAAACTCGCTTTCTACCCGCTTCAGGGCATAGTCAAGCATCCTGCCCGGCACGAGAATGGCGATGTCCTTTATGGCGCTCATCATTTGTCCTTTGATTCGATTGGAAGCCGGAATCTTTGCTTAGCGGCGCTCGACGGGTCTGCCGGTCGACTGCCGCACATGAAGTTCGGGCCGGATGAGTTCCTGCCCGCCATGCACGGTGATGCCGCTCAGCCGGTCAAGCAGTGCGCCGGCCGCGCGCCGGCCCACTTCCCTTTGGCCATTCCAGACGGTGGTGAGCGCCGGCGTAGCAATAGCCGCCTCTTCGAGATCGTCATAGCCCGTGACGGAAATGTCCACTCCCGGCGCCATCCCAGCGCGGGCGATGCCATTCATCAACCCGATGGCGACGAGATCGTTCCAACAGACCGCCGCCGTCGGCTTGTCCTTCAGCGCCAAAAATTCCTGCGCCGCCTCGAAGCCCGCCTGCTTGACGCGCGGGCCCGGCAGCCGCCATTCCGGCCGCACGGTGAGACCCGCCTTGTTCATCGCCGCCAGATAGCCCTGGAAGCGGTCGCGGCCCGTCGAGGTCTGATCGGTGCCGCCGATCATGGCGATACGCCTGTGGCCGAGCGAAATCAGATGATTGGTCGCGAGACCGATGCCATAGGCGTCGTCGCCGCGGAAAACCGGAACGTCGGCGCCGGGAACGCTTCTGGCGATGAGCACGGCGGGCAGGCCGTTCTCCTCCGCCATCATAATGTCTTCGGCCGGCGTGCCGATGGCGGGCGACATGATCACGCCATCGGCGCCGAGTTGCAGCAGCGTATCGAGGAAGGTGCGCTGTTTTTCGAGATCATCATAATGATTGGAAAGTAGAAAGGTCTGGCGGCTGCGGTCGAGTTCCTTTTCGATCGAACGCAAAATCTCGGCGAAAAAGGGATTCATGATGTCGTGCACGACGACCCCGACGATGCCCGAACGCGATGTCCGAAGACTGGCGGCGCGGCGATTATAGATATAGCCGATGGCGCGGGCATGTTCCTTGATGCGTTCGCGCGTCGCATCGGCGACGAGCGGACTGTCGCGCAAGGCAAGCGAGACGGTCGCTGTCGAGACGTTCAATGCGTCCGCGATCGTCGAAAGCTTGATCTTCTGCGCCAGCATCCCCTCCGACTAAACAATTTAAATTGTTTAATCCGTCATAGGACAGGGAGGACGGGAAAATCAAGAATTTTCCTTCGGAGCACGCGAAAGAGAATAGCGGCGGCGAGAGGCTGTCATTCCTCCAGATCCAGCGCGTCTTCGATTTCGGGCGCTTCGGCGTCGGAAAAGTTTGCTTCGACCCGCGCCAGGAGGCGGGCGAGCGTCTTCTGCTCTTTCTTATCGAAGCCTTTCAGCGCCAGCTTTTCGGTCTTGCGCAGCGATTTCTCGATCGCCTTGATCGCCTCCTTGCCATTGTCCGTGAGATGGATATGCGCCTGGCGCGCATCGTGGTTCGAGGCCGCCTTATCGAGAAAACCCTGGCTTTGCAGGCGATTGATGGTTTTGGTGACCGTTGGAGGCCGCACCCCGAGCTTCGTCGCCAATTGCCCTGGCGTCTGCCCATCCTCTTGTGCAAGCGCCAGCATGATCTGGTCCTGGCCGGCATAGAAGCCGTGCGCGAGCAGACGCTGGGCGAGTGCGGTCCGCGTCAGCCGCGCCGCCGATTGCAGCCGGCTCATCGTTGCGCCCTTGGCGTTCTTGGCCATGCTATCCCCTCACTTTCGAAACCCTGTCGTGCAGAGCATAATCTCGCCTTGCGAACGTGGCCAAGCATAAACGCTTTGCCGGCAATCGACCGTTTCAATCGCAAAACGATATGACAGCCGGATGACGCCTCTCAAGCCAGGCTAGAAACGCATTTTCATCGGGAGGTGCAAAAGCGACAATCCCGTCTTATATGCAGGGCGGATACATTCGCGGGACATGATCATGACGGAAATACAAACGCAGACCCCGGCGCAAATTCCGGTGACGGTGCTTACCGGCTATCTCGGTTCGGGCAAGACGACCCTCCTCAACCGCATCCTGTCGGAAAGCCACGGCAAACGCTACGCCGTCATCGTCAACGAATTCGGCGAGATCGGCATCGACAACGATCTCATCGTCGAATCCGATGAGGAAATCTACGAGATGAACAATGGCTGCGTCTGCTGCACCGTGCGCGGCGACCTGATCCGCGTCGTCGAGGGGCTGATGCGCAGGCCCGGTCGCTTCGACGCCATCGTAGTGGAGACCACAGGACTTGCTGATCCCGTTCCGGTCGCCCAGACCTTCTTCATGGATGACGACGTGCGCGCCAAGACGTCGCTCGACGCTGTCGTGGCGTTGGTCGACGCCAAGCACCTGCCGCTCAGGCTGAAGGACAGCCGCGAGGCCGAGGACCAGATCGCCTTCGCCGACGTCGTTCTCCTCAACAAGACCGATCTCGTCAGCGAAGACGAGTTGCGGCAGGTCGAGGCGACGGTCAGGAAGATCAACCCCTCGGCGCAGATCTATCACACACAGCGTGCAGGCATCGATCTTTCCAAGGTGCTCGACCGTGGGGCCTTCGATCTGGCCCGCACGCTGGAGAACGATCCGCATTTTCTCGATGCCGACGAGCATGATCACGATCACGACCATCACGATCACGACGGCCATGAGCACCATCACAACGATCACGACCACCATCATCACCACCATGACGGCGAAGTCTCGCCGATCCACGACGTGACGGTGCAGTCGGTATCGCTGAGGGGCGGCGAACTGGACCCGAGGAAATTCTTCCCCTGGATCCAGAAGGTGACGCAGCTTGAGGGTCCGAACATCCTGCGCCTGAAGGGCATTCTGGCCTTCAAGGATGATCCGGAGCGTTACGTCGTTCAGGGCGTGCACATGATTATCGAGGGCGATCACCAGCGCGCCTGGAAGGACGGCGAGAAGCACGAAAGCCGCCTCGTCTTTATCGGCCGTGAACTCGACGGCGAGAGGCTGCGCAAGAGTTTTGAGGCCTGCCAGGCATAGTCGATCTGCTCTGATGCCCACAGTCGCTCCTTTCGACCTCGACGGCCATTGCGTCGCCGCCGCTTTCATCCGCGGCATTCCCGTCTTCGCGCTCGCCGAAGGCACGCTTCACTGGCTCGATCACGGGGAGAAATCGGCGAGGCTCCATGACGGGCTTCTGGCCGCCGCCCCTTCCCTTGCCGGAAAAGCCCTCCTGACAGGTGGCGAGG